>CAZQAP010000288.1:0-2540 GCA_964591365.1 uncultured Planctomycetales bacterium | reverse complement strand
AGAGCACCGCCAGGTCGCAGGCCGAAAGATCCAGGTACTGGATCTCCTCCGCGGAGAGGTAGCCGTCGTCCCGGCCGGGATCGGGCTTGGCGTTGACCCCGGCCAGGACCAAGCCCGCGAGGAGGCCGGGGAGCAGCCCCACCGCGCGGCGTTCCTCGCCGAGGCTTTCCGAACTCGCCTTGCGCCCGTTCGCCATCAGCGAGGGAAGCTCATCCGGCTCGAAGTAGCCGTGCGTGGCCAGGTGCAGGTAGCGGTGCCCGGGGAGCGCCGCCCGCACCGCCTCTTCCGTGGCCCCCTTCCCCTCCAGAGCCTCGAAGGGGCTCTTCCAACCCAGGGCCTGATCGTGAAGGCCGCGGAGAGACTCGATCTCCTCTCGGGTGGCACTCAGGGGCGGCCAGGTGTCCCCGATCCGCGAGCGGCTGTGGGAGGCGGCCATTGCGAGGGCCGGCCCGGGCACAAACTCCTGCCGCCGGTAGTAATTCACGTCCCCCACCGCGAGGACGTTTCCTTCCCGGTCCCCGGCCGGTCCGTCTTCCTCCACGATCCGCGTGGCGTCCGAAAGGTAGGCGAAGCGATGCTTTTCGATCAGGAAACCGCCCAGGCCATCCGGAAGGATGCCGAAGGGCAGTTCCCCCAGGAAGCCGTCGGGGCTCACCAGCACCGTGCCGGCCTTCCCGATCCCCTTCGCGAGCGGCTTCCAGAGGAGCTCGGAGTAGACCTGCCCCGGATCCGGCCCTTCGGCCGCCAGGGCGGCGGCACCGCGGACTCCATTGTGTCGCAGGAAGGCGGCCTGCGCCTTGCGCAAGGGTTCCGTCTTGCCGAGCGCGACGAGCGCGGGTGGACCTTCATGATGCAGCACCCAGGCGAAGACTTCCTTGTCCACGTAGAAGTCCACCAGCACCGCATCCGCAGGCAGGGCCGCCTGCACCTCCGCCACCGAGGGAGTCGCCATCACTTCATCGAGCCCCAGGTCGGAGTTGAGGGCGCGTTCGAGTTCCAGCCGCTTCTCGCGCAACGCCTTCACCTTCGCCTCGTGATCCTCGCCTCGTTTGTCCGCCGGCAGGAAGACCAGGGTCGAGAGTTCCTTCCCGAGCCCCTGCAGCTCCCCGATCCGCCGCCGCACCTCCGGGGACTCCTCCTCCTGGGCCATCTTGAGCCCGGCCGCCTGAAGCCGCGTGGCCTTGCCCTTCCACTGAAGGCAGAGATCCAGGATCCCCGCCCCGGCCCCGTTCCCAAGCCGGGCCGTGTTCTTGAGAAGCCCTCCCGGTCCCGTGGCGATCGCCAGGAGCTGGAAGCGGTCGGCCTCGCTCATGACCGGCAGCTCGGAGTTTAGGTGGCGCAGCAGGCCCTGGAGCGCCTTGGCGTACAGCGACTCCGCATCCCCGTTTCGGCCCTGGACCTCATAGAGCGCGGCGAGGTTGTTGAGAGCCGTAGCCACCAAGGGATGCTCCGGCCCCAGCGACTTCTCACAGATCGCCAACGCGCGCTTGTACAACGGCTCCGCCTCCTCGGAACGGCCCAGCATCCAGTAAAGTGAGGCGAGGCTGTTGAGATCCGTCGCCACATCGGGATGCTCGGGGCCCAGCACTTTCTCCAAGATCGCCAGCGCGCGCTTGTACAACGGTTCCGCCTCCCCGTAGCGCCCCTGAGCCTCATAGAGTACGGCGAAGTTGCTGAGGCACCGCGCCACGACGGGATGCTCCGGGCCCAGGACTTTCTCGTCGATCGCCAGAGCGCGTTCGTACAACGGCTCCGCTTCCCCGTAGCGGCCCTGGGCATCATAGAGGGTGGCGAGGTTGTTGAGATCCATCGCCACTCCAGGGTTCTCGGGTCCCCGAGCCTTCTCCTCAATCGCCAGCGCCCGCTTATACAACGGCTCCGCCTCCCCGTAACGGCCCTGGGCCTCAAAGATCGCGGCGAGGTTGTTGAGGCTGGTCGCTACGGCCGGATGCTCCGACCCCAACGCCTTCTCCCGGATCGCCAGGGCGCGCTTGGACAACGGCTCCGCCTCCCCGTAACGGCCCTGGTTCTTGTAGAGCCAAACGAGGTTGTTGAGGCTCTCCGCCACATCGGGATGCTCCGGGCCCAGCACTTTCTCCCGGATCGCCAGGGCGCGCTTGGACAACGGCTCCGCCTCCGGGTAACGGCCCTGGTTCTCGTAGAGCCAAGCGAGGTTGTTGAGGGCCAGCGCTACGCGGGGATGCTCCGACCCAAGCACCTTCTCCCAGATCGCCAGCGCCTGCTTGGACAATGGCTCCGCCTCCGGGTAACGGCCCTGGGCCTCATAGAGCACGGCGAGGTCGTTGAGGCTCCGCGCCACGTCCGGATGTTCGAGCCCCAGTACCTTCTCCCGGATCGCCAGCGCACGCTCATACAACGGCTCCGCCTCCGGGTAACGGCCCTGGTTCTCGTAGAGCCAAGCGAGGGTGATGAGGCTGTTCGCCACCTGGGGATGCTTGGGCCCCAACACCTTCTCCCGGATCGCCAGCGCTCGCTTGTACAACGGCTCCGCCTCTTTGTAACGGCCCTGTTCTCTGTAG
>CAZQAP010000287.1:0-2569 GCA_964591365.1 uncultured Planctomycetales bacterium | reverse complement strand
GATCGAACTCGGACCACTTGCCGTCGTACTCGAAGGCCAGCGTCTCGCGGTTCTTTCCGGTGAGCTTGCCGGGGAGCCAGGGTTCGAGCACGGCCCCCAGCCGGTCGGGAAGGTAGTGGAACTCGCCCTTCAAGCCGTCCAGGTAGAGGTCGCTGGGGGGGGGGCTCCCGGCCGCGGCGGGCGGCGCGGCGGCCAGGCCGCGCACGGTGCCCGCCAGTCCGCCATCCAGGAAGGTGGAGGCGACGTCGCAATGGCGGATCTCGAGAGAGCGGCCGGCGCGATCGAGGGCCAGGGAGAGCTGCCAGGTCACCTTGGGATCGGTGACGACGAAGGGTTTGCGGGGATGGGCGACGCCCTCTTGTTCCGCGGGTTTCCCCTTCACCTCGAAGTCCGTGATCGCCAGATTCCCCTCCAGGCCGACCGTGTCGCCGTCGGTTTCCAGGTGAAAGGCGGCCTCGAGTCTTCCCCTGGCCTGGGATTCCCCGGAATCCAGCCCATCGGGGAGATGGCCCTGAAGGGCTTCCAAGTCGGAGGCGATCTTCAGGCTCGCTTCCGAAGCGGATCCGCCCGAGAGCAGCGCCAGATCCCAGTCGAGCCGGACGTCGCGCTGCTCGAGAGTCTTCGAAGGCAGGTGGATTGCCAGGCGTTCCCCGGCCAGATCCCCCTGCAACCGCTGCCGGTCCCCCTGCCACTGCGCCTGGAAGGTTCCCTGGAGCGGGGAGCCCTCCCATCCCAGATCCGCGAGCCAGGGGCGCAGCGTGCGCTCCAGTGCCTGCGGGTCGATGCGGATCTCCCCTTCGACCTGCGCATCCGCAAGGGCGCCTTCGCCGTGGGCGCGGATCGAAAGCCCCGCGGTTTCCAGGTCGAGCTGCGGGAGGGTCAGGCGGCCCGCGGCCCCGGGTTCGTAACCAGCCAGGGCCGTGAAGTCGAGATCGAGGGGACCGAGATCGGCCTTCCCTTCCCCGGAGGGAAGATTGCGGATCACGAGCCCTTTCACTTCCAGCGTCTGGCTGGCCTTCACCGTGCCTTCTTCAGTGCGGGCGTTCCAGCGGCCGGTGAGCCTGCCGCCCAGGGAGAGATCCCCGAGGTCGAGACAGCTTCGCAAGAGACGGTCCAGGCGGTCGAGATCGGCGTCGAGGTCCAGACGGGAGTCCGCGACTCGCAACCCCGTGCCGGAGGATTCCCGAAAACCCGCCACGGCGCCCCGGCCTTGAAGCTGGAGCGGGCCGCCCTGCAGATCGAGCCGCGCCAGTTCGGCGGTGCCCGCGTCCAGGTCCGCATGGCCTTCGAGATCGAGGGTCAGGTCGTGGAAGCCCTCCAGGTCGAGAGGATGGCCGGAAGCGTCCTGGGCGGAGAATCCCGTGATCCCGGCGGAGGACTTGAAACGGGTCCCCCGCACGCCGTGGGGGCCCAGATCCAGGGCGAGTTCGGTGCGGGAGGCGAGCGTGCCGGCGAAGGTGAGGCCCGGACGCACCCGCACGATGCCGCCCAGGGCGGCCAGAAGCCCGGCGAGGTCGCCCTGGGCCTGCAAGGTTCCTTGGATGCCGCCACCGGCGCCCAGGACATCCACGCTCTTGCCCTCGTAACGAAGCGAGAGGAAGCCGCCCGCCTCCGCCGTGAACTCCTGGTCGCCGTTCCCCTGGCCGTCAAGATCGGCCTTGGCGTGGAGCTGCAGCTCTTCCAGGGAAAGCGGCGTGGTGCCGGCCAGGGTGCCGGCCAGCCGGAAGCCGGACAGGGTGAGGTTGCCGCGGAGCTGGACGGGGGATGCCGGAGACAGCTCGAAGTTCATGCGGCCGTCCAAGGTCCCCTCCAGTTCCTGCACCTCTTCCGCCGTTCCGGCCAGGACGCGGAAGTCCTTCAAGGGCAGGGCCTCGATCAGGAGCCGGGTGCTCAGCCGCACGTCACGGGCGTTCCACCTGCCGCCGGGAGCCAGGGTGACGCTCCCCTTCAAGGAGGCCTTTCCGTCCGGGTCGCCGGGGTTTCCGGAAGCGAGCGCGACCTGGAAGGTGGCGGGCTGGTCGAGCCGGTCGGCCTCCAGCGCGAGCGTGAAATCCAGGACCTCGTCCTCCCCTTCCGGGTCGTGCAGAAAGATCTTTCCGTCCGGCATGCGGAAATCGAGCTGGACTTCGGGGAGTGCGGAACCGCCCCCGGCGGGCCCTCCCCCCGTTCTGGAATCGCGCGACGGGGCATCTCCCGCCGGCAGGGCGTCTTCGTGGGTTCCCAGACCGGCGAGGTTCAAGCGCCCGCGGGCATCGCGGCGGACGTGGAGTTCGAACCCGCGCACTTCGACGGTGGCGTGGTAGCGTCCCCAGAGGGCGTCCCACAATCCGACCTGCGCCTGGACGGAACCGAGCGCCGCCACGGGCCGGCCCTGCGCGTCGCTCCAACGGCAGCCCGAAAACCCGATCCGGCCGCCGAGATCGAAGGCGAGGCCGGTGACCGCGACCGAGCCGGGAAGCACGCGGTGCAGCGCCGCTTCCAGCCGCCCGCGCACCAGGGGGACGGCCAGGGTGGGGCCCAGGAAGACGAACAGCGCCAGAAGGAGAACCAGACCTCCGGCCAGCCAGAA
>CAZQAP010000286.1:0-2652 GCA_964591365.1 uncultured Planctomycetales bacterium | reverse complement strand
CTTCCTTCGTGTTGGTGTTGCTCGCTGCTGCGGCATTCGTCTGGTGGCTTCTCTCTTCCGCGCCGGAAGGTGCTTCGGGGGACCGCGCCCCGGAACCGGCCGCGAGGGCCGCGGTGCCGCCGCCCCGGGCGGCGCTTCTGGTCCGGTCGCCTTCCTCTCCGCGGCCCTCGCCCCCGGAACCCCGCGAAGTCACCCCTGCGCCGCGGGCCGGCACCCTCCCGCCTGCCGAAGCAGCGCTCCAGGAAGGAGTCGGCCGCCAGGTTTCCGATCCGGGCGCCAAGACCCTGGACGCCTGGCACCGCGCGCTTCCGGAGGAACGATCCACCGTCCTGGCGGGGCTTCAGCCCGCCGAGGCCAGCGCCCTGGACCATTTCTCCGGCATGTGGAGCGGCTCGGCCGCGGCCTACGCCGATTCCCTGCGCCTGGAGGCGCCCGCCGCGCTGGGGCCGGCTTTCCGCGGCTTCGCCCGGGCCTTCGCTCACGGCGGTCTGGAGGAACTTGCGGCGGCCCTGTCCCGTTCCCCCGACCGCGGCCCGGCCTGGCGGGTCTGGGAGGAGGCGCTCGCCGCGCGCGCGCTGCGCGAGCAGGCCTACGGCCTGGCCGGGCGCTCCTACGGGCGGCTGATCCCGGGGATGCTGGCGGCGGGCTACAAGCGCGAGCGGGTGCTCGGCCTGGGGGACGCGGTCGCCGAGCTGGGGGACCGCGCGCGGGAGTTTCTGCCCTACGAGGAATACCCGGTGGTTTCGGGCGACAACCTGATCCGCATCCGGCAGAAGTTCCTGGCCAGGGGCGTGCGTCTCCAACCGGGCTGGATCGTGCTCTTCAACCACAAGCACGGCACCACCATCCGCTTGAAGGAAAAGCTCAAGATCCCCACGACTCCCCTGCGGGTGGAGGTCTGGCGCGACGCCCGCATCGCGGTGGTCTTCGCCGGCGAGGTGCCCGTGCGGCTCTACAGCGTCAGCGTCGGCAAGCAGACCCGCGACGCCGAGACGCCCCTGGGCAGCTTCACCCTCGGGATCCACGAACCCGAACCGGTCTTCTGGAGGCAGGATGCGCCGGCGCTCCCCTTCGGGCATCCCGAAAACCCGCTCGGCACGCGCTGGCTGGGGTTCAAGGAGGAGACCTCCTACGGTTTCCACGGCACCAACAGCGAGGACACCATCGGCAGTTTCGAGACCCTGGGCTGCATCCGCATGCACAACAAGGACGTCGAGGAGCTCTACTCCCTGCTCCCCGACGGCGCCCGCATCGTGATCCATCCCTGAGATCCCTCATGAAGTACTGTGCCGGAGCAATTTGTTCGGGATTGCCTCCGGCACCTCGATTTCGAGCCCGGTTTCCACGCTGGAAAGGTCTTCTCCCCGCCTGCGGCGGGAATCGAGAATGAATTGCTCCGGCACGGTACTTGGCACGGTACTTGAGATTCCCAAAACCGGGGGCGTAACTCCTTTCGGCCCCCGGGAGGCGGCCTGCCTTGCGGGCTGCGCCGGGGCCGGTCTGGGAAATTTTCTGAAGAGACCGTCCAAAAGGCCATTCGGCCCCCCTGATCCGTGTGGTATCCTGAACCCAGGCCACCAGTTCATCCCCGCAATCCTGGTCTTGATCTCGGGACCGGGTGGCCATGCCCACCGAAGAATCGACCCGCGCCACCCTGATCCGGCGTATCGCTTCGTCCCCGGATCAGGAAACCTGGGAGGAGTTCTACCGCCGATACGGTCTTCTTCTCCGCAACTTTTGCTGGCGCACAGATCTGGCCCTCGACGATCGTGACGAACTTTTCCAGGAGGTTTTTCTGGCCCTCCTGCAAAGCCTGCCGCATTTCCAATATGAAAAAGCAAAGGGAAGCTTCCGATCCTATCTCTGGCGGGTGGTGCGCAACCAGACCCTGGCTCTGCACAGACGCCGCCTGGCAAGGCCTCTGCCCCTCCACGCCGAGTTTCTAGCGGGCTCGCCAAGGCCTGACCCGGCCTGGGAGGAGGAATGGTTGCAGCACCACGTCCGCGGTGCCTTGGAGCAGCTTGACAAGGAAACCCCTTCGGCCCAGATGCGCGTCTTCCGTCTCTATGTCCTGGAAATGCGTCCGGTGGACGAGGTGGCTTCCCGGTGCGGCTGCTCCGTGGCCATGGTCTACAAAACCAAATCCCAGCTGCTGGCTCACCTGCGAAAGATCCTGAAACGGAGGAATGCCCTCGTAAGCTGAACTGGCATGGAGACCCTGCCCCGGCCCCCAGGCGTTCCTCCCCCCCGAAGCCGGGCTCGAAGCGGGTGCCCCGGCTACAAGGTGAAGCGCAGAGTGACCGGATCGGAACTCAGATCGAAGTTGCTGTTGATGGCGGCAAGGTGGAGCTGGAAGGGGTGCCCGGCCAGTTTGAGGGGCAGGACGAAGGGGGGGGAGGGGGCCGCCACCTGGGCGGCGGCATCCCCGTTCGCGTCCAGGATGCCCTGGAAACCGGTCATCAGGGAGGGGACGTGACCGTTCAGGGAGGCCTGGAAGAGACCGTCCTGGGTGAGGGGGATGGGGAGGCCGTTGAGGACCGTCGGTCCGGTCCCATGGGCCGACAGCAGGATCTGGTAGCTGGCTCCGCCGTCCACGTCGGGGAAGTCGATGGCGTAGTCGATCGTCCCTCCGGAAATGAAGGAAAGGTTCGT
>CAZQAP010000285.1:0-2652 GCA_964591365.1 uncultured Planctomycetales bacterium | reverse complement strand
CCTTGACTCCCTATCGGGAAGACGCGCCCTTCCAGATCGGGCCGCTGCGATGCACCCCGGTGCGCCTGCCCCACGATGCGCAGCCCACCCACGGATTCCTCTTCGAGGCCGACGGGCAGCGGGCCGGCTTCTTCACCGATCTGGGTATTCCCGATCCGCTCACTGCGGAACTTCTCGACGGGCTCGACTTCCTGGTGCTCGAGTTCAACCACGATCCGGGGATGCTGCGCAACGGCCCCTATCCTCCCGAACTCAAGCAACGCGTGGCCGGTGCGGAGGGGCACTTGAGCAACGGGCAGGCCGCCGCGGTCCTGGCCGAAGCCGCGCCCCGCTCGCTTCGTTCCCTGGTGCTGGCCCACTTGAGCCAGAAGAACAACACGCCCGCACTGGCGCTGGCCCAGGCCCGGGCGGGTCTGAAGGCCCGCGGGCTCGGCTCGGTGCGCGTGCGTCCCGCCCCCCCGCGCGGGGTGGTCAAGCTGGGCGCTTGAGCCTCCCCGCGAGCCGCCTTCAGCGCACGAGGTCTCCCTGCTTCAGTTGCATGGCCACCGGGATCTCGAATCGTCCCGGGGCCACGAAGACCTTGGTTCTCCCACCGGGAGGATTCCAGCCTTCGACCTGGTAGAACCCCGAGGGGAGCAGGGGGATCCGGTAGGGAGGCCGGCCGAAAGAAAAATCCAGGGGATGGCCGGGATCCTTTTCCGGAAAGAGACGCACCAGGAGCTGGCCGCGGAAGGGTTCCCCTTCCCAGCGAGGAAGGATCTCCAGGCCGCCGGTCAGGGAACAGTCGATCTCGATGCGCTGGGGATCCGCGCCGATCGTGACCACCGGACGTTCCTCGGGAGTGCCCGAGGCCGGAACGCGGAAGGCTCCCCCCGTGGTCTGGAAGGCCCAGCGGTAGTCGCCCCGCGGAATTCGGAGGGTTCTTCCCTTCAGGGTTTCGAAAGTGGACCAGAAGCTGCCCTTTCCCTTCCAGTATGTCTTCTTTTCGCCGACCCGCTCCAACTTCAATTTGCCGACGCCAATCGGCAAGGGCATCGAGGGGAAAGGACCCTCCTCAAGACCGGAGAACACGACCTCCAGCGTCCCCCACCCGAAACCCTCCGGATCGAGGAAAAGGTCGTACCGGGCCGAGGATTCCGTCAGAGGAGGCAGTTCGATCGTCTCGGCATGGGGCTTGTAGCCGGGTATGTCGGTCTTCACCTCCACCTGCACCGGACGGCCATCCTCCCATTCGGCCTTGAGCAGCAGGAATTCCCAAGGAGGGATCCGACCGGGTTCGAGCCAGCGAAGCTCGATGCCCGCCAGGGCGGCTCCGAAGGGATCCACGCCGTCCGGTTTGCGGTTGCTGGGATCCAGGTAGTGGAACAGGATGCCCCCGATGTTGCTGATCTGGGAGGTGCGCAGGGCGCCGCCTCCCCTCTCCTGCAGGCGCACCCGCGCCCCCACCATGCCCAGAACGGGGATCTCGGCCTCACGCGCCTCGCCCGGCACCTGGATGCCCCCGTAAGGCACCGCCCCGCCGGGCCCGCCGGCCCAGATCCTCACGGGGCCGGGGGGCAGCCCTTCCAGACGGAAAGAGCCATCCTCGCGGGTTTCCGCCACCGGAAGACCGCTCTCCCCCAGGAAGGCCCGCCGCGCCTCGCGCAGCGTGGGCCAGACTCCATCCTCCGAGGCGAGCACGCGGAAACCCGCGCCGGCGGGAAGGCCATCCGCCCTCCAGACCACCTTGCCTTCCAGGGTGCGACCCGGGGCCAGACGCAGAACGAGGGATTCCTTCGTTCCCGAAGGACGCGCGAACGATCGGCGCAAGGCGGCGAACCCAGGGGCGCGGGCGACGAGATCGAGTACCGTCCGGGTGCGGGGAATCTCGGCCTCCAAAAGCCCATCCTCGCGGGAAGCTCCCAGAGCCACGCTTCGCTCCGCGAGCGCGAGAAAGACCTCGGCCCCGGAGACGGGAACCCCGGTCCCCTTATCCACGGTCCGGATCCGGACCTTCGAAGGGGCCCCTTGCGTCGCTTCCGACGACACATCGCGCCGCGAAAGGCTCTCCTCCTGCGAAGGGAGGGCGGCCTCCTCCCGCGAGGCAAGGGCGCCCGCTGCCATATCCGCTGGATTCCCTTCCTCCCCCGGCGAGGAGCGGATCTTCCAGACAAGAACCAGCGCCAGGAACACGGCCAGCAAACCCGCTGCGAAAAGGATCTTCTTCATTCTGAACTCCAGGAAAAGGACCGGGGCCCCTTGGCCCCGGTCCGGCCATGCGATTTTACCAGCAGACGGATTGGGCTTTGGTCGGAGTCACGAACCGGACCTGGCAAAGGCCCGGAGCCCCACAAGCGGTACAACCGCCGCGAACACCCACGGAGGGAGTGGGGGTTGCCCACACCACGATGTGGCAGCAAGCCTGCTCGCCTCCGGAACAACCGCAGTAGTCGAATCCTACGCCATTGTCCATCCCTTCTTGGACAGAACATTCGGTGGAAGAATCCCCGGGGCATCTTCCGATGCAGCCCGTCAAGGTCCATTTTCCATTGACGACTTTCGCCGTTCCAGAGCAGCCTTCCAAGCCGATACCCTGGCTTTCGAGACTGGCGTTGAGCGAAACAACTCCCAGCAGGACGATTCCCGCCAGGGCCAGAAAGCGCCCCGCCCAAC
>CAZQAP010000284.1:0-2654 GCA_964591365.1 uncultured Planctomycetales bacterium | reverse complement strand
AACGTGAAGATCGAGCTTCATCCGGACGCCGTTCTCGTGGTCCAGGTCCTCGCACCGCTGCGTGCCTCCCGATTGGAAATCGGGAACCACCAGGGGATCTTCCACCGGGAAGGGATTGGCCGGGCGCCGGAAAAGATCCGCGTGCGGCCGGGGGAACTCACGGTTGCCTTGCTGAACGGCGACGAGCCCATCGCCCGCCGCGAAGTGACGGTCGCAGCCGGGGAACGGAGGGAGATCGTCTTCCGAGGAGGAGACTGACCGCGCCATGTCCCCCAACCTCCGCCGCCTGCTTCTCGTTGCGGCCCTCCTCGCGCTCGGGGCCCTGGTATGGCTTCTCGTCTTCGGGGAAAGCGGCACCTCCGCGGGGGGAGCGGAGCGGGAAGCCTCCGCCGAGATCGCTGCCCGCTCCTCGGCGGAAGCGCCCCTTACGGAGGAGATCCCGGCCGGAGGCCGCAGCCCGCTTCCCGGTGCAAAAACGGGCGAGCCGGAGACATCGGACTCCTCCCCCCCCTCCCTCCCCGGCCGGGACGTCTGGGACAGGATGGCTTCGTACCTCCTGGTCCGGGTGGTCTCCCGAAAAACCCGCGCCCCCGTGGAGGGTGTCCTGGTGGGCCTCTTTCGGGGATTCGGCGGGTTGAGCCCGGAGAAGACCGGTCCCGCGGGCCTGGCGGTCCTGGAAGTCCAGGCGAACACCCCGCTCCACTTCTGGGTCCAGCCTCCCAAGAAAGCGGACGTCCCCGACGGAGGAAGGCGATTCTTCCAGGATCTCGACCCTCTGGCTGCCGGGGAGAAACGCCGGATCGAAGTGGAACTCCCCTTCCCTTTCGATCGGCGCATCCTGGGCATCGTCGTGGCGGGCTCCCTCGGCCCCCCGGTTCCGCAGGCCCGCATCCAGCTCCGCGAGGGGGATTCCGTCGTTCAGGAAACCCACTCCGGCCCGAATGGGGATTTCGAACTCGCCGCGCGTTCCATTTCGGATACCCACCTCGAAGTGGAGGCCTCGGGGATGGGGCCTGCGATCGCCACTCTCGACGGTGGTGCCGGCTCCTCCGGCGATCCCATCGTCATCCCCCTGGAACGGGCGGCCTCCTTGCAGGGCGGGGTGATCGGTCCCGACGGGCCCCAGCGGAATGCCGAGATCGTCCTGGAGGACCGTTCCACCAACGGCCCTCGCTTTCCGCCGTGGAAGGCCGTCACCGATCCCGCGGGGCGCTACCGGATTCCCGGCCTGCCGGCCCGCGTCCCCCTCACGGTCCTGGTGACGCTTCCGGGTGGCAACCCGCGCGAGTTCCCCCAGCCGCTGCTCCTCGAGCCGGGGGAGGAGCGCCGGGCCGACTGGGATCTGAGCAGCCTCGCCACCCTGCATGGGCTGGTGCTCGGCCCGGAAGATGCACCCGTTGGCGGCTTTCCGCTGGTCCTCCGGCCCGCGTCCCGCCAGGAAAGAGTCGGCCTGGCCTTCTTCCACCCGCCGGAGTTCGGAGAGCCGGGAGCCGTCCGATTCGCCTCCGACTCCGAGGGCCGATTCCTCTTGAAGGATCTGGCGCCGGGAAAATGGACCCTGGGAGTCGATGCCAGTCGTCAGCTTCCCGCCCTGAACGGAATTCCCGTGGTTTCGCAGACCCTCGAGATCCCGCCGGTCACCTCCGAGGTCTGGACGACCTTGCGCCTGGTGTGGGGACGGTTCCTTTCCGGCGCGGTCTTCGATCCGGACGGCCATCCGGTCTTCCACGCCGCCGTCGTGGCCCACAACCTGGAGGGCAAGGGCCGGAAATGGACCTTCAGCCGGGAGGAAGGGGATTTCCGGATCGGTCCGCTTCTCCCCGGAGCTTATGAACTCGAAGTCGTGGCTCACAGGCAGCCGCATTTCCGCGCGCCCGAACCCCTTCGGGTCGAGGCGGGAGAGAAGGGAATCGAAATCCGCCTTCTACCCGCGGCCGTCCTTCAGGGCCGGGTCGTGGACGGACGCACGGGAAAGCCGCGTGCCGCCTCGATCACTCTGGCCTCCCCGGGGAGGCATCTCGGTGACAGGGTCCTCCTCGGCAAGGATGGGAACTTCGAGCTCGGTGGGCTGGAACCCGGCACCTACACTCTCCTGGCCGAGGGCGAGGGCGGTGGAATCGGGGCCCTCTTCGATCTCCACGCCGATCTAGACACTCCCGCCACCGGTCTGCGCATCGAACTTTTCCCCGCCGCAATCCTGGTCCTCGAGACCGTGGCCGATCTCCCCGTGACGGGCTACGAGGTGGCGACCAAGAAGGGCCTGCTCTTCTGGTCCGAACTCAAACCGGGTTCTTCGGACCGTTTCCAGGTGCCGCCCGGAACCCTCACCGTCACCCTGCTGCGGGACGGGAAGCCGTTCGCGCACCGCGAAGTGACGGTCGCGGCCGGGGATCGCAAGGAGATCGTCTTCCGAGGAGGAGACTGACCGCGCCATGTCCGTCCACCCCCGGCCCCTCCTTCTCGTTCTGGCCCTCCTCGCGCTCGGGGCCCTGGTATGGCTGGTGATCCTGGGAGGAGGCGGATCTCCCGCCGAGGAAGGTCCGGCGACGGCGGGAAAAAGGACCCCCGGCGCGGGGCAGGAGGCTTCCCTTTCGGGGACTGCCGAACCCGGTATCCGCACCCCGATCCCCGTTCCCGGCTCCCCGGAAGACGAA
>CAZQAP010000283.1:0-2712 GCA_964591365.1 uncultured Planctomycetales bacterium | reverse complement strand
CATTCCTTCCGCACCCCCTTTCCGCTCAGACGGTGGGGGGAACCGAAGACGTGGCCTTCCGGTTTGACGGAAGGCCGGCTTTTTCCCAACTTGGGGTGTCTGTCAGCAGCGCGGGCGATGTGGATGGCGACGGGGTCCCGGACCTGATCCTCGGTGCGCCGTCGGCGTCACCAAACGGCGTCAAACTGGCGGGATCAGCCTTCGTCGTCTCCGGAGCAACGGGAGAACGGCTCTTGCGTTTCGATGGATCGGCTGAAGCGGACCGGTTGGGGAGTTCCGTGGCCTGGGTGGGAGACGTGGACGGGGATGGACTGGCGGACCTGCTCGTCGGAACTTATGGACCGTCCCCCCATGGACTGGATGGAGCCGGCTCCGCTTTCGTCTTTTCTGGCGCCACGGGTGCCCAGATTCTCCGGTTGGATGGCCGGGCTGCCGGCGACCTGTTCGGATCTTCCGTAGCTGGCACCGGCGACTTGGACGGAGACGGTGTCCCCGATCTGATCGTCGGAGCACCCGGCGCAGATCCCAACGGCCTCTCTGCAGCGGGTTCGGCTTTCGTCTTCTCGGGCGCCACGGGAAGCCAGCTTTTCCGCTTCGACGGCCCGGCAGTTGCAGTCTCCCTGGGCGATTGGGTGGCAGGCGCAGGAGATGTAACGGGGGACGGTGTTCCCGATCTGATCGTCGGCGCTCCAACCTCCAATCCCCATGGCCTCAATTTTGCCGGTTCGGCCTTCGTCTTTTCTGGGGCGACGGGAACCCAGCAATTCCGTTTTGACGGGATGGCGGGCCAGGATTTTTTCGGGTTTCCCGTGGGGGGCGCGGGGGATGTGGATGGCGATGGATTGGCCGACCTGATCGTCGGAGCCATCGGATCGGACCCCAATGGTCTTCGGGATGCGGGATCCGCTTTCGTTTTTTCGGGTGCCACGGGAACCCAGCTTTTCCGCTTCGATGGCAAGGTTTCCGGGGATGACCTGGGGAAATCTCTGGCTGGTGCAGGCGACGTGGATGGTGACGGATTCGATGACCTGCTCGTCGGAGCCAGATTCACCGACCCCAATGGTCTGGTGGATGCGGGATCTGCCGTCGTTGTTTCGGGCGCCACGGGGACCCAGCTTTTTCGTTTCGATGGCCCGGCGGACGGCGACCGGTTTGGGGATGCCGTTGCAAGAGCAGGGGATTTGGATGGCGATGGGCGCTCCGACCTGATTTTCGGGGTTCCATTCGCGGATCCCAACGGACTCACGCAGGCGGGGAGTGTCTTTCTCTACACCTTCAACCCGATCCTCACCGCCTCCGGGGAAACGATGTCCGTTTCGGCCGGCGGTACCATCGACTACGACATCGATTTCCCCGACAAGGATGCCGGCGCACCTTTCCGGATCCTGGTTTCCTGGCACGGTCAGGGGCCGACCACGTTCCCAGGAGGTCTGGTTGTTCCCCTTGCCAAGGACGGCACCTTCCGCAAGAGCCTCGAGGGCTTGGTCAACCACACCTCGCATTTCCAGGGCATCCTGGACTCCCAGGGAAGGGCCAGCACCCGCTGCCGGTTCGGGCCCAACGAACTGCCTGCCAAGCTCATCGGCCGCACTGTCTTCCTGGCCGCCGTCAACAAGAAGCTCGACTTCGCTTCGGTGGCCCGGCGGATCGACTTCACACCCTGATCGCCGGGCGGCCCCCCGTCAGGAGCCGGCGTGCGGGGTGAGGAGCGCCAGCGCGCGGGCGGCGATGGGGTCCTTGCGGGCGGCGGCCGCGCGCAGCTTGCTGATTCCTGCCTGAAGCCCGGAGTCTTGCGAGGGCCGGCAGGCCGCCGCGGCGCGCGTGGCGGCCTCGTCGAGGAGCGCCAGTTGCTCTGCCTGGTGCTTCCAGGAGGCGTTGGGCTCGAACGGGGGAGGAGGCTTCTCTCCGTGGCGTTCGAGCCAGGCGTCCACGAACAGGATCAGGGTGCGCTTGGGCAGCTCGTAGCGCCCGGTGCGTTCCCAGTCGGCCCACGGGGCGCTCTCCTCGCGCGGGGTTCCGGTGGCCAGGATCGCGCGCGCCAGCGGCCAGGCCCCCGCACAATCCCCTTCGAGAAGCCGCGCGGCGGCCGCGGCCCGCACTGAGAGCGGGCGTTCGGGCGTCGAAGCGAGATAGGCGAGCGCGGGCAGGTCGGCGGAGGCCGGCTTGCGCGGCGCCAGCACGGCCGCCAGGGTGGAGGCCTCGTCGCCGGGTTCACAGCCCACGCGGAAGAGGGCCTCGGCCAGCGGCGTGCCGGGGGCGGCCCCCGTTCCGAGAAGGATGGCCACGCGCAGTTCGTGCGCGTCGCCCCGGCGCAGGAGATCGATCAGGGCCGCGACCTGGGCGGGTCCGGCCGGGCGCAGGGGGGCGAGATCGGCCGTGCGGATGCGGGCGGGCGCGGCGAACGCCGCCACGCGGGCCCGGTAGGCGGAATCGGGGGCCGGAAGCGCCGCCGGGGGGGGCAGGAAGGCCTGCGCCTGGAGAAGCAGGAGGACCGCAGCGGGGAACACCCCCTGAGCCTAGCCCGGATGACTCATGAACATCTACTGCGGCCGCCCCAACATCCCGGCTGGCCCGGGCGCGGGAACGGCCTCGTTACGAATCCGGGCAGCCCCTCGGGCGCGGACCGGCCCTCGATCCGGCCGCGCCGGCCAGGTTAAAGGTAGCGCTCGAGGGGCTCGTGGGCGAACAGGCGCGTCAGACGGCGCAGGGACT
>CAZQAP010000282.1:0-2713 GCA_964591365.1 uncultured Planctomycetales bacterium | reverse complement strand
GCGCGGGCTCCACGGGGTGGAGCCCACGCCCCAGCGCCACGGCCTGCCGCCCGAATCGGCCGATTCGGGCGGATAGGCGGGTTTTCCGGCCTCAGCGGCCGTTTGCGGACCTTCCGGGTCAGGGCAGCCGGAAGTCGAACGGGGTCGGCTCCCCGGCCGCCACCTCCACCAGGTCGCTCTTGGAGGCATTCTCGTCGAATCCCATGACCAGGCGGTACTTGCCCGGTTTGAGGTCCTTGAAGCGGTAGCTGCCGTCCTTGCGCACCATGGTGAAGCCGGCTCTCTGGCCCTTTTCGTCCATGAGAGACAGGATCCGCACGGCCAGGTTCTTGGCGGCAGCATCTTCATCGATGCCCGTCACCTTGCCGAAGAGTTCCCCGGCCTCTTGCAGCACGATGGCGCCCTGGTCGGCCTGCTCCTTGCCGTCGTGCACGATGGTGTCCGACTTCCAGGGAGAGTGCCCCTTCGATTCGATCGCGAGGTAGTAATCGCCGGCCGGAACCTCCTCGAAGAGGAAGGTGCCGTCGGGTTTCGTGGCCACCTTGGTCTCGCCGCTGTGGTAGACGGCGGTCTCGAAATCGGGGTCGTCGCCATCTCCCGATGTCAGGGTGATGGCCATGGCACTCCGGGTGGAAACCTTGCCGCCTTCTCCGGGGATCAGGCGGACCGTAGCGCCGGCCACGGGGCCCCTCCCGTCGATCGCGGTTCCGACCACGGTTCCGGTGCCGAGTTCCACCTCGATCTCCCCGGGCCCGGAGGCAAGGTCGATGTCCTTGCGGGTCTCGGGGGTCTGGGGGCTCGAACGGGCCAGGATCCGATAGGCGCCAGGGGGAACCGGGGTGAGGGCGGCCCAGCCGTCGGCTCCCGTCGTGGCGGTGGCGACGGCGTCCCCGCTGAAGGATGTCACCTTGTTTTTTTCCTCGAGCCGGTTTTCCAGCTTCACCGTGGCTCCGGACACCGGCTGCCCAAAGTGGGTCACCCGCACCCGCGGGATGGCCTTGGTGGCCAGGATCAGCTCCGCGTCGAGCACCTGACCCGCCGCCAGGGAGACCTCCTGAACGGCCCCTTTCGACCCGGAATCGCTGGAGGGGATGATCCGGCCGTCTTCCGTCTGGATGGAGATGCCATTTGAGGTCCCCCCCTCGACCGGGAAGTAACGGTAGGAGCCGGGGGGCAGATCCTGCCAGACGATGCGGCCTCCGTCGTCGCTTTGGCGGGTTCCCGCTCCGACCGGGGTCTTCCCCTCGCTGGCTTCCAGGCGCACCGGGGTGCGCGCCACCGGGCCGCCCATGGTGTCGCGCACCTCGAGCCGCAGGACCGCGGCGGGCTGGAGGGCCACTTCGGTGTTCTGTTCCTCCTCCCGCTCGCGCACGAGTTCCCGGGAGAAGCGCGGGAAGGGCCTGGCCGGGCGTCCCGAGAGGGTCCAGTCCCCGGCCGGAACGCCAAGGAAACGGGCCTCGCCGTGTTCATCGGTGATCGCGTGCCGTCGCATGGCGCCCTGGCCCGCAACGACGAAATTGCCCGAGCCGGCCGTGAAGCGGATCTGTCTGCCGTCGGAGCCGTCCTTCCCCGGGGAAAGGTCCAGTCCCACGCCGGCGATCCCGGCTCCCTGACCGTCCACCACTCGCACGGTCCAGGGGGCCCCACCGGTCATCCTCACGGTGATGGGCTCCATGCCGGGGCGGACCTCTACGCCGGAGAGCGTGGCATCGTCCCCCGCCCAGCCGCTTGCGCGGACCTCGTAAGTGCCGGGTTCCAGATCCTTGATCAGGAAGCGGCCCTCTTTGTCGGTGAGTGCCCGGTGGCCGAAGCCGGCAAGCGCATCCTTGCTGTTCGAAGGCAAAACACGCACCTGGGCCTTCTCGACCGGTCTCCCCAGGGAACTCAGGACCCGCCCGGTCAGCTCCACCTGGGGTTTGAGGGCGATCTCCACGCTCTGGCCGGGCTGGGTGGTTCGGGAGCGGCGGCGATATCCCGGGGCCTGGGCCGCCACGCGCACGCTGCTGCCCGGTTCGACCCCCTCGAGCCGGAAACCCCCGTGTTCGTCCACCGGCTGGCCGTCCTCGAGGAGGTCCCGGACCCCGATCAAGCCGAAGCCGGAGGGTTGCGCCAGGGCCACGCGGGCCTCGGGGAGAGGGTGCCCGCCTTCATCCACGATGCGTCCGGAGACGTTCAGGCCCTTCTCCAGGCGCACCTTGACCCCGGGAGCGTCTTTGCGGGCCTCGATCTCGAACGGTTCGCGGACCCACTCCTGGAACCCCGCGGCCGCCACGGAGAAGCGGTAGCGGGCGGGCGGCACGCCCTCGATCTCGAAGCGGCCGTCCTCGCCGCTGGTGGTCTGGAGAGGGATCTCCTTCTGTGAGGCGTCCAGGATCATGGTGGCCGCGCCGTTGCCGGATCCAAGGTTGCGGGTCAGACCCACCTGCGCTCCGGGAATGGGATTGCCGGCGCGGTCGAGGATCCGCCCGCGAAACAACTGGGCTTCGGCCAGTTCGAACCGCCCCAGGTCGCGCTCCTCGCCGGGAAGAAGCGCAGCCACCCGGATTTCGCGTCGCGCCAACCAGGGCCCGAAGGCGACCAGCTTCATGCTCCGGCCCGTTTCGAGGCCCGCGAGGCGAACCCGTCCTTCCGAGTCGGCGGAAAAAGGCTTGCGGTGCTCCCCGGCGCCCTGGCGGGAGCGGATCGCCTGGGAGAAGAGGTCACCCAGGTTCTG
>CAZQAP010000281.1:0-2715 GCA_964591365.1 uncultured Planctomycetales bacterium | reverse complement strand
GCGGTGATCCTCGAGCGCGTGACGGCCTGAGGCGGATCCTGCTCGGCCTCCCGCCAGGGGCGGGGGAAAACCCTACCCTGAAGACGTGCTCTTCCCCGTTTCCCGGCGCCGCTTCCAAGAGCTCTGCAAACCCGGAGCTTTTGCGTATGCGCCGTAATGACGGACGTAGCCCGCCCACACGTCCTTATCGAGACCGCCGTTCACGTACTGGTAGTGGATGTCCTCGAACATCCGAAAGAAGGAGAAGCACAGGTTGTAGAAGCGCGAGCGTTCCTTTTCGTCCAAGCGGATAGAGGAGCGAGGCGACCGCTCCGAGCGCACCCAGGAGTTCTGCGATGCTGCCGACCGCTTCCCAGTTCACGTTTTTCCTCCAGTCACGGAGCCAGGCCGCCGTCCGAGGCCTCCCGCATCCCCAACCGCCGCGAATCGGCCCCCGTTCGCCAGCGCATCGGGCGGAGCCCTCCTACGAAATCCAGTTCAGGGTGTCCTTGACGACCACCCAGGAGCCTTCCCGAAGCTCGACCCGGTAGGTGTCGCCGGAGGCGCTCAAGGAGGCTTCGTAGTAGCCGCCGGTCACCTCCACGGTTTCCGGATCGATCTCTTGGATCTCATCGACCCGGAAGATGAGGCCGGCACCGTCCCGGAAAGCCGACGCGGGGCCGACAGGCGGAGCGCTGCCCGCGAATCGGTCGAGAAAACCTTTGGGGGGATCGCCACCCTCGATCGCGAGGAAAAAGGCCCGCGCCCGCGACCCGGCCCCGGAATAGTTCGAGTAGAACTGAAAGCGGAACACGGCCTCGTAGATCGCGAGGTCCCGCTCCGGAAAGCGGGTTCGGCGGGCCTTGCCCGCGGGAACCCCGGCCGGGCCCAAGGGCGAGGAAGCAACGTTCTGGCACCCCGGCGCAAGGGGCAGGACGGAAGCGAGCGCCACGAGAGCGAAAAAGGATGCAGGGCCGGTCACCGGAAACCTCCCGGCCCGGGAGCGCCGCCGGCCTTCATTGCGGCGCCCAGCAGCTCGGCGCACTTCTTCCGTCCGGCCTCGACCTCCGCGCGGTCGGGCCGGATTCCGAACAGGCGGGCCACGAATTCGGTGATCTCCCAGGGGGCCTTGGTGGCGTCGAGGATGGAGGCGCCTTGGGCGCTCTTCGCCGCGGGGTCGGCGCCCTTCTTGAGAAGGAACTCCACCATCCCGGCTTTTCCCAGGAGAGACGCGGCGCTCAAGGGCGTGGAACCGTCCTGGTTGCGCCCATCCACGGGTGCGCCGGCTTCGAGAAGGACCTTGGCGAGTTCGACGTCGCCGTTCAGGGCCGCCAGGGTGAGCGGGGTGATGCCGGTGTCCTTTTCCCGCTGGCTGGGGTCCGCTCCCGCCTTCAGGCTGCGCAGGATCCGTTCGAGATCCCTCGCGTCGAGCGCCCCCCAGAGGCCGGGGGCCTCCTCCTCGGCGCCGAGGTAGCCGAGCTGGCGCAACTGGTCCTCGACCTCCGGGTCCAGGACCGCCGCTTCGCGGGCGGGCTTTCGGCCGGAGCGGATCATCTCTTTTCCTGCTCCCGGGTCGTCGCTGCGCCCTCGAGCTGGCTCGGGCGGAAGAAGCTGCCCACGCCGGCCCTGCGGTCGAGGGCCGCCTGGATTGAAGCGAGGATTCCGCGCCGAGAGACCATCATGGGCCCGCAGGATACCATGAAAAAACCGCATCACCTGCGGGGATTTCATGGTATCGGTCTGGGTCGCCCCCTATTACCGGTCCACTTGGCAGTGAGCGGGTCACGCCAGCACATTCCCGCGAGCGATCTTCCTCAAGATCTTGTGGTCCTCGCCCAGTTTGCAAAGTCCGTTGCAATGCTCGCAGAGATCCCCGAACGAGATATAACTCAAGGAAATGTCGGCGAGGTCGTCGCGGAAGGCGGGGCGCCTCAGTTGCGCCAGGACTTCCTTCTCCCGCCGATCCGGCGCAACAATGTAGAGGTCGCACGCGCACGCGGGAATGGAACGGGCCAGATCCTCCAAACGCAGAATCCCGGAGTAGATCGAAGTGCTCTTCTCCACCTCGAACGCGGCCACAAACTCCCCGGTCCGGGGCTTCAACCAGATCACATCGATCAGACTCACCGTCTCCAGCACTTCGTGCGGCCAGTCTCTGGGCGGAAGCCCGGAGATGGTGAGCATGGCGAAAGATTTGTCGTCGCAGGAGCAGTGCCGGTCATTGCGGGCAACGTGCACCTCATAACCAAGGGCGCGCCCGATTCGGATCAGGATATATTGGATCCTGGTGTGTTCCGACGCCTCCATTCCTTCCTCCACGACTTCCTTATGGCGGCGGATGGCGGCCTTCTCGGCTTTCTTCCTTTCGGCTTGAAGTACAGCTTCGACATTGCCGGAGACGAGAAGGCGCCCCGATCCGATCTCGAACAACAGCCCGGCGAACGCGCCCAGGTCCTTCGAGAGCCGGTTCCGGATTTCCGTTTGGGCATTCACGCCCACGATGACTTCGCGCATCGCCAGATAGCTCGGCCAGGATCCAAGTTTCAGCTTATCACCGAACAGGATATTGAATCCGTTGAGAATCGCGGTGTTGAAGGGGGATACCAGCGTCGGATGCAGGAAATAGACGATGTTTGCAACCGCGGGCCCGAGCCCCTTGATCGCGGGAGAGGAGAGACGGCTCATTTCCGCCAGCACCTGCTCCTCCCGAGTCGACGAAAAGCAGGCCTCCAGGAA
>CAZQAP010000280.1:0-2764 GCA_964591365.1 uncultured Planctomycetales bacterium | reverse complement strand
CGTCGGCCAGGTTGCGCAGTTCGGCGCAGGTCAGGGCGGCCCCCAGGCTGGCCCGGAAGAGTTCGCGCTGGCGCGGGCTGGCGTCCGCGGCGTGGAGCGCCACCAGCTCGCCGGCCCGCTCGGGGCTGGGGGGCCGGTAGAGATCGCGGATCAAAAGCACGCCGCCCGGCTCGAGGACCCGGCGGGCTTCCCGGAGGAACTCGGCGGGTTCGGGGATGTGGTGCAGGATGGTGTTGCTGAAGACCGCATCGAAGCTTCCGTCCTCGAAGGGGAGCGCCTTGACGTCGGCGCGCCGGAACTCCACCCGTTCCGCGAACGGGGACTCCTTGCGGCGGGCCTCGGCGAGCGCGAGCATCGAATCGGCCAGGTCGACGCCCAGGACGGTGCAGTCCGGGATCCGCTCGCAGACCAGCAGCGGGATGCGGCCCGGTCCGGTGCCGAGGTCGAGCATCCGCCCCCGCGCCCCGAGTTCCGCCAGCCGCTCGACGAAGGCCGCGTTGGGTTCGGCATGGTCCATGGAGTCGTAGTCCTCCGCCTCGGCGGCGGAGTCCATGACTTCGTTTTCAAGAATGCGATCCATGGCGGGCGGGCGGAGCGGCTCGGGCGACCGGGCTGCCGAGCCGGGCGGCTGCGCGGGCCGCAGTGCGCCCCAGGATACGAGCGCCTATCCTCGCCCGGCATGACGCTGGTCGAGACCGCCCGCCGGCTGGCCGCGGAGGCGGACGCGCTGCGCTTCGCCGCCCCGGTCGCCTTCGTCTACAACCCCCTCCAGTACGCCTGGGAACCCCACCGCACCTACCTGGAGCGCTTCGGCGCCGGCCCCAAGGAGGCCGTGCTGCTGGGCATGAATCCGGGGCCCTTCGGCATGGCCCAGACGGGAGTCCCCTTCGGCGAGGTGGGCCTGGTGCGGGACTGGATGGGGATCGAGGCGCCGGTCGGCCGGCCGCCGCAGGAACACCCCCGCCGCCCGGTGCAGGGCTTCGCCTGCCCGCGCTCGGAGGTGAGCGGGCGGCGGCTGTGGGGCTGGGCGCGGGAGCGCTACCCGCGCGCCGAGGACTTCTTCGCGCGCTTCCTGGTGCTCAACTACTGCCCGCTGGCCTTCCTGGAGGAGAGCGGCCGCAACCGCACGCCGGACAAACTGCCGGTGGCGGAACGCGCGGCCCTCTTTTCGGCCTGCGACCGGGCGCTGCACGCGACGATCGCCGAGATCCGCCCGCGCTTCGTCATCGGGGTGGGCAAGTTCGCCCGCAAGCGGGCCGAAGCCGCCCTCGCGGATCTGAACGTGGTCTTCGCCGACGTCCTGCACCCCAGCCCGGCCAGTCCCGCCGCCAACCGCGGCTGGGCCCCGGCCGCCGAGGCCGCCCTGACCGCACTCGGCATCCGTCTCCCCTCCCCCCGCGCGGCCGGAAAGCCATGATCCTCGAGTCGAGCCGCAATCCGCGCTGGCTTTCCAACACCTGGCTGCTGGCCGAAGGCCCGCGGGGCTGCGGGGTGATCGTGGATTCCGGCGGTCCGGTGGAGCCGCTTCTCGAGATCGTCCGCCGGGAAGGGATCCGCATCACCCACATCCTCAACACCCACCACCACCCCGACCACATCCTGGAGAACAGCCGCCTGCGGCGGGAGCTGGGCGCGCCCATCGTGGCCCATCTCCTCGACGCGGAGCGCATCCCCGGCTGCGACCTGGCGGTGGAGGATGGCCGGGTGCTCGAATCGGGCGGCCAGCGGATCACCTGCCTCCATATTCCCGGACACACCGCCGGGCAGCTCGCCTTCCTGGCCGGGGAGCCGGGGGAGGACCTCTGTTTCACCGGCGACACCCTCTTCCGGGGCAGCGTGGGCGGGACCCGGGGCCCGGGGCACACCACCTTCGCCGACCTGCGGCACTCGATCCTGGACGTCTTGATGGCCCTGCCCCCCGCCACGCGCCTTCTTCCCGGCCACATGGAGCCCAGCACCGTGGCCGCGGAATGGGAGGGCAACCCCTTCATCCGGGCCTGGCGCGGCCTGGATCCCCCCGGGGAGGAGCTTTGCACTGCCCTGGAAAAACCCGCGATCCTGCTGCTTCGCGCCCGGGATTACGACGGCGGCACCAAGGCCTGGGTGCGCTTCCGGGAGGACGGCCGGGAGGACGTGGTTCCCGGCAGCCGGGTTTCCTGAAACAGAGGGCGGAATCCGGCCGATAGGTCGGCTAGACTGGCCCCGCAGAACGGCCGACCGCGGCGGAGGTGCCCCGGACCCCTCCCTCCCCGCTCCCAGCCATGCCCGAACTGGATCCCTTCACCGACAAAGTCCTGGCTCGGATCGACCAGAAGACCCTGCAGACCTTCACCAGTCCGCAGATCACGGCTCTGGACAAGGTGCTGCGCCGGACGCCGCGCTCGAAGAAGCACGGCGTGGACATCCGCGGAACCCTCCCGCTCTATTTCGCGCGCTTCTACTTCGTCCTCCTGATGGGCAAGGACCGCCGCGTGGAGACCTATCGCACAGAGGAAGATCGCCGCAGGCGCGGACGCCGCCTCATTTGGATCGCTTTCCTGGTCGTGCTGCTGATCCTGTTCGCGATGATCCTGCTCGGAGTCGCCTACGTGCTCAAGTCGGCCTTCGGAATCAACATCTTTCCCAACTTCCACCTCGAAGATTTCTTCTGATCGGCGGGGCCATGGTCCTCCTGCCGTTCCTGTTCGCCTGTCTCCAGGCGCCGCTTGTGGAACTGGCCCGGGACGATCTCACCGTGCGCGAATCGTGCCGCATCCGCGTCGCC
>CAZQAP010000279.1:0-2820 GCA_964591365.1 uncultured Planctomycetales bacterium | reverse complement strand
GGGGCCTCCTGCGCGAGGGGGGCCATCGTGAGGAGAAGGGTCAGGGAGAGGAGGGCGGGCATGGCTTTCAGGTCAGCTGAGGAAGAGGCGGCGCACCCGGGACTGGAGGCAGGTGGAGGCTTCCACCGCCTGAAACCAGAGGGAATGGGGCCCGAACCGGCGCGCGCCGAAGAGCAGCAGGATCCTGCCGGGCGCCGAGGCGGAGGCCACGATCGAGTCCACCATCCCGAACTTCCCCGGCAGCGTCCTTGGGAGCCGAGGCGAGGAACTCCGAGATCCCGTCACCGTTGAGATCGTCGAAGGCCCGGATGGAGGTGCCGAGCAGGGTGTAGTCCTGCGGCGCCTGCAGGGTGAAGAGGAGCGAACCATCCCGGCCGGAGTAGACGCGGGCGACGCCGCCTCCTCCTTCGCCGACCAGGAAGTCGGGCTCGCCGTCCCCGTTGACGTCCCCGGCGCTCGCCGTGCAGGCAAGTTCCGCACCGGGAGCGGCCCCGTAGAAAGTGAAGAGGACGCTGCCGTCGATCCCGGAAAAAACCGTGGCCGAACCGGCATCCCTGCCCCCGGCATCGTCGCCAGAGGCTGAAACCATGAAATCGGCATGGCCGTCGAAGTTCACGTCGCCGACTCCGGGCACATCGGTGCCGAAAAAAGCCTGGGACCCTAGACCGGTGAGGCGGCGGAGAACCCGGCCCGTGCGGCCGGAAAAGAGGCAGACGCTTCCGATGTACTCGTCGAGAGGTCCGTCTTCAGCGTCCCCAACAAGGAAATCGGAGATGCCGTCGGCGTCCACGTCGCCCGCATCCGCGACGGCCGTTCCGAAGGATTCGTTGAAGATCGTGCCGGCGCTCTGGAAAAGGAGGCGGCCGGTCCTTCCCGAGAAGAGGTAGACGGCCCCCTTCTGGAATTCGTAGGGAGATCCGACCAGGATCTCCCGGATTCCGTCCCCGTCGAGATCGCCCAGCACGGCCAGAGGTCCGCCGAACGGTTGTGGCAGACGCTGCTTGACGGGATCGTGGAGCGTGAGCAGCCGGCTCTGGCCGAAGAAGGCCGGCGGCAGGAGGAAGAAAAGGAGCATGGCGGGGATCGCGCCCCCCATGCCAAGGCGAAGCGGCTGAAATAAACCCATGCCCCCCAGTATAGGCAACGGCACCGAGCCGGAGAGGGCTTTTTCCCGGGCTTCAGGGTTTCCTATGGGGTTCCCGAGGATCTCCGAAGAAAGAAGAAAGAGAAACCGCGGAGACTCGGAGACACGGAGAAGAAAAAGAGAAGAGGGATGCCAACCTCCGGCCGACGCAAGCCCCCCTCCGGAACGACTGCGCCTGGCCACGGCCCGGGTTTTACGGTAGTGCTTTCGTTCTTTCTTCTTGGGGCTTCAGGATTTCGTGTGGGTGGCCCGCCCTCCTCCGGGCCCTGGTGGAACCGGGACAAGAGAGCGGCCGGCCCCTTGACGCGGGGGTAAATCACTGGAGAAGGGGGAAGGAAAACGGGAAGAAAAAACCGCGGAGACCCGGAGAAGAAAAGAATGCCCCTTTTTCCTGGTAATCTGGGGCTCCCCGCGCCTTCTCATGCTTGCTCCCCTCCTTCTTCTCGGGCCTCTGGTCTCCTTGGGTGCCTTCGTCCTGCCCGGCCAGGCGCAGGTCCAGGATCTCTCCCTACCCGCCGCTTTTCCGGCCCGCTTCCGGGTGCAGGTGGAGGCTGCGGGGGATCTTTTGACCCTGGATCTCGAGCGCCATTCGCTGCGCGCGCCCGGCTTCGAGGTCCGCGTGCAGGGCGCGGATGGAAAGATCCGCTCCGTTCCGCCCCCGCCCGTCTCCACCTACCAGGGCACGCTGCTCGGAATCCCCGGCAGCAGCGTGGCCGCGGACCTTTCCGGCGCCGGTCTGCGGGCCGCGCTCTTCCTGCCGGGCGAAACCCCCTGGTACGTCCAGCCGCTATCCGACCTGGAGCCCGCCGCCCCCGGCTCCCGGCACGTCGCCTATCCCCAGCCGGCC
This sequence comes from uncultured Planctomycetales bacterium, assembly GCA_964591365.1. Classification (GTDB taxonomy): domain Bacteria; phylum Planctomycetota; class UBA1135; order UBA1135; family UBA1135; genus CAZQAP01. Next base: position 829 of record CAZQAP010000279.1, on the reverse strand, counting down.
GATCCATTCCAGGGCGAAGCCTGCGGCAACGATCTTCTTTCCGGCCCGTGGGACCGTTCCCTGGCCGGCCGGCTTCCGGGCGCGGGTTCCTCCCGCCCGCAGCGAAACGCGGCCGCCTGCAATCAGCGCGCCGAGATCGCCTTCGATGCCGACGTCGAGTTCTTCCAGATCCACAACAGCTCGGTGGCCGAGACCGTGGCCGACGTGGAGGGGGGAATGAACGCCGTCGAGGTGATCTACGCGCGCGACGTGCTCATCACCTACGAGATCACGCAGATCCTGGTGCGCACGGCCGAACCCGACCCCTACTTCGGCACGGATGCCGGCGCGGTCCTCACCCAGTTCCAGACCGAGTGGAACACCAACCAAGCGGCAGTTCCGCGCGACACGGCCCATCTCCTGACGGGCAAGGGCGTTTTCGACGGCGGCATCATCGGACTCGCCTTCGTGGGCGTGGTCTGCAACCTTCCGGCCGCCTACGGACTTTCCCAGTTCTCCGACGTGTTCGCCACCCGGGTGGGCGTGGTGGCCCACGAACTGGGTCACAACTGGAACGCCCCGCACTGCCTCGATCCGCCCTGCGTGGTGATGTGCGGCGCCTGCCCGCGTTTCGGTCCCATCACCACCGACGTCATCTTTCAGTTCCGCGATTCCATCGGCTGCCTCGATCCGGACGGCCCCTTCCCGGCGCCGGTCCCCCCCCGGACCCGGGACGACTCCTTTTCCCTGGAGGGGACGGGCCGGCTCGACGTGCTGGCCAACGACTACGACGGCAACTGCGACTTCCTCACCATTGCCGGGTGCGATTCCGTCTCGAAGCACGGAGGCA
>CAZQAP010000278.1:0-2831 GCA_964591365.1 uncultured Planctomycetales bacterium | reverse complement strand
GGGTTCCGGTCGAACTCTTCGCCGAGGAGGTAGTAGACCGCCGCGACGTGCTTGCAGGGGTTGGACCAGTCGGGGCAGGAACATCCGGTCCGAAGATCGTTGCGGGTCTTTGGAAACAGGGAGAGACCGGCCTTGGCGAAGGCTTTCTCGATGTCCTTGGGAAGCTCACCGGCAAGAAGTCGGGCCAGGAAGCGCGCCTCGGCCCCCAATACGACGGCCAGCTTCTTCCATTCCGAAGCCTTGAGGGTCTTCATCCCGATCGAGACCGTGTAGGGGCGGGAACGGGAGCCTTGGACCGCGGCCGTGACTACACCTCGTGCCACGGTGATTTCAGTGACCTGTCCGCGGCGGGCGTAATTGCGCCCGCGCGCAAGGCGGGCCCCGATGTCGAAGCCCTCGAGGACTTCGATCCAGCGCCGAGCCCACCAGCTTTTGCCGAAGGCGCCGCGTTTCGTGCGCGCGCGGATCCCGGTTTTCGTGTCCCGCGGACGGGTGCGCGGGGGATACCAGGAAGAGGAACGACGGCGGCGGGGCATGTCCGGTCAGTCCCCCAGGGCTTCGCGGCGCAGGGTGAAAAGATTCTTGAGTTCCGTGTCCGAGAACTCCGTCAGCCACTTGTCGCCGCCCCCAACCACCATCCGGGAAACACCGCGTTTGTGCTCGATCATCTCGTCGATCCTCTCCTCCAGGGTACCGGTGCACAGGAATTTGTGGACCTGCACCTTGCGTCGCTGTCCGATCCGGTAGGCCCGGTCGGTGGCCTGGTCTTCCACGGCCGGGTTCCACCAGCGGTCGAAATGGATCACGTGGTTGGCGCCGGTCAGGTTCAGGCCGGTGCCCCCGGCCTTGAGAGAAAGCAGAAAGATCGGCGGGCCGCCCTCCCCGGCCTGGAACCGTTCCACCATCCGATCCCGGCGCCTCTTGGGGACGCCTCCGTGGAGATAGAGGACTTCCCGGCCGAAGGTCTCCTGAATATGGCGTTGGAGCAGAGCGCCCATCTTGGTGAACTGGGTGAAGATCAGGCAGCGGTCGCCCACCTCCAGGATTTCCTCGAGCATCTCCTCCAGCCGGTCCAGCTTTCCCGAACGTCCCGCAAGGCAGGAATTGTCGTCCAGGAAGTGTGCCGGGTGGTTGCAGATCTGCTTGAGTTTGGAAAGGGCGGCCAGGATGGCGCCGCGGCGCTCCATGCCCGAGCTGCCCAGGAGGGCTTCTTCGGTCTCCCGCGTCACCGCCATGTACAGGGAAGCCTGCTCCTTGGTGAGCGGGCAGAAGACCTTGCTTTCCACCTTGCGCGGCAGGTCGGGGACCACGCTGCGGTCGGTTTTCATCCGGCGCAGGATGAAGGGATGCGTGAGCCGGCGAAGGCGTTCGGCGGCCTCCTTGTCCCCTTCGGCCTGGATGGGGACGAGAAAAACCTTCTTGAAGGCCGCCATGGAACCCAGGAGCCCGGGATTGAGGAATTCCATCAGGGACCAGAGTTCGCCCACATGGTTCTCCACCGGCGTTCCGGTCAGGGCGATGCGGAAACCGGTTCCCATGGCGCGCGCCGCCCGAGCCTGAAGGGTCCCCGGGTTCTTGATGTTCTGCGCCTCGTCCAGGACAACGCCGGCCCAGTGCTGTTTCCCGAGCATCTTCCGATCCCGGCTCAAGATGGCGTAGCTCGTGAGAACCAGGGCGGAAGCTTTCGCCGCGCGGGTGAAGGCCGCTCCTTTCCGGCGCTTGGGCCCGTGGTGGACCACGACCGGGAGTTCCGGCGTGAAGCTGGCCGCTTCGAGCTTCCAGTGGTGGAGCACCGAGAGCGGGCACACCAGGAGCACCGGACGCCGCCGGCCCTGCTCCCGGGCCCGCTGCAAGAGGGCCAGGGTCTGGATGGTCTTGCCCAGCCCCATGTCATCGGCAAGACAGGCCCCCAGGCCATGGCGCGCCAGGAAGGCCAGCCAGGAGAAGCCCCGTTCCTGGTAGGGGCGCAGTTCCCCTAGAAAGTTTTTCGGCGGCGAAAGCACCTGGAAGGTCTTCGGGTCCTCCAGCCCGCCCAGGAACTTCCGGATCCAGCCGGCGGCCGCCAGCCCCTCCACAGGCAGACCGGCAGGAGTTTGGGCGGGTCCCCCCAGGGCCATGCGGACCAGTTCCTGCAAACCGGCCTTCTCCTTGCGGCGGCCTTTCTTCTTCCACCAGTCCAGGGCCGCCTGGATCTCTCCGGCATCCACCTGGACCCACTGGCCGCGCACGCGGACCAGGGGTGACTTCAGACGGGCAAGATCCTCGAGTTCGCGCAGGCTGATCTTTTTCCCTCCCAGGGCCAGCTCCCAATCGAAGCTCAAGACGGAGGCCAAGTCCAGCCCCGCGGAAGCCTGCATCTTGGGGCTCGCCACCCGGGCCCGGACGGCCAGCCGCGCCCGGGTTCCCCGGCGCGTCCACCACGCGGGAAGCAGCACGCGGAAGCCGGCTTGCTCCAGGGCCAGGCTGCCGCGGGAGAGGAACTGCCAGGCACCGGCGATATCCAGGGAACAGGCTTCGGGGTGCGCATTCTTCAGCCCCTGTCCAATGCAGGGCTCGAGGCAAGCCGCCTGCCCGAGACCCGCCAGCACCCGCTCACGGGGATCCTGCCCGGAGCGTTTCCAACGGAGGGCGGGACCGCGTTTCTTCCAGGCTTCCTTCGCCGGGAGGAGCAGGCTGGGATCCGATGCGTCCTGGAGAAGAAAGCGCAAGGTCCAAGTGGGTTGGTTCCGGCGGCGCGGGGCGGAGGTGGAGTCGTCTTGCGGCTCTTCCAGCCGGAAGGCCAGACGGAAGGGTGCCCGGTCGGCGCTGTCCAACGGACGGGTCCAGTCGGC
>CAZQAP010000277.1:0-2859 GCA_964591365.1 uncultured Planctomycetales bacterium | reverse complement strand
CCGGCATGGACGGTCTTGCCCAGGAAGGCGGCGTGGGCGAGCTGGTAGGCGCGGCGATGGTCCTCGGCGGGGAACCCCTTCTCCTGTCCGGCCAGGTCCACCCCCACCACGGGCAGTCCGCCTTCGTCGCGCGCCCGCACGCTGGCCCGCACCAGGGCCTCGCTCGCCAGTCCGAAGATCTTCTCCTTGGGAAGATCGGCGAAGGACTGGAACATGTCAGCGTAGGTCCGCGAGAAGGCGGGGGCGAAACAGCGCAGCGCACAGACGATGATGCCGGCCCGGAAGGAGGGGAGCTTGCCCTCCCGCACCTCCGCCCGCGCGCCGAACTCCTTTTCCGCCCGCTCGATGCCGCGGGAAACCGCCGCCAATACGGCCGGGATCCCGAACCCCTCGTGGGTGTGGAGCTGGGGCGCGAAACGGATCTCCAGGTAGAAGACGCCCTCCTCCTGGCAGTCGCGGCACAGTTCGTAGGCACTGCGCTCCAGGGCCTCGCCATCCTGAAGGACGGCGCAGGTGTAGCGAAAACCCTCGAGATACTCGGACAGGCTCGCGTAACGGGCCTTGAAGACCGTCTCCTGGAGGCCCTCCGGAGTCTCCGAAGGGAGCCGGACTCCCCTTTCCGCAGCCAGCTCGATGAGGGTCCCCAGGCGCAGCGAGCCGTCGAGGTGAAGATGAAGATCGCTCTTGGGAAGCTCACGGATGAGCCGATGCAGCGAATCCCCTTCCACGGGGACACGATAAGGCGGCGGCATTGCCGGAACCAGCCGGACTATGCGAAAGTGTGCCCATGTTCGACCCCGCTGCGGCGGATGGGCTCCAGTTCGCCTGGCTGCTGCCGTTCGAGTTCCTCGATCTCACTCCCGAGCGGGAGTTCGTGAGCCTCGCGGTGGTGACCGATGATGGGACCCTCTTCATCCCCACGAGCCTGCCTTGTCCCGGGGAGCGCGAGGTGCCGGATCCTCCGCCCCAAGACGGCCGCGAATTCGCCTTCGGCATCGCCGCGCGGGTGAACGGCCGCGAGGAGGCGGTCGCCAGCGACGCATGGGCCGCGGAAGCCGTGCGTTCGTTCCTTCGGGAGGATCCAGGGGACATGCGCGCCTGGCTGGTTCGTGTGGAACGCAACGGAGGGAAGGTCGTTCCGCTGCGTCTCCGGGGTCCCGAGCCCGTCCGCCCGCGAAGGATCCTGGAAAGCCCCACGGCCCTGTTGCTCGATCTGGGAATGGTCCTCACGCGCTTCGACCGGGAACTCTTCGAGACCCAGTTCCGGCTGGTCTTCGGCCAGCCGGCGCCGCTGCCCGCGATCCGGAAGATGGAGGAGCTGCGGCCGGCCCTGGAACGCGGCGATCTGCTGGCCGACGAGTTTCTCAACCGGATCCTTCATCCGCTGGGCCTGATCCAGCCCGACCGGGAGACCCTCTTCCGCGTGCGGGCCTCCATCCTCTCCGTCAAGCGGTCCACCGCGGCGCTGGTCCGCCGTCTGGCCGAGCGGGACGATGTTGCGGTCGTGGTGGTGAGCAATACCGATCCCATCATGATGCGCCATATCCAGGGAGAACTCGGGCTCGAGGATCTGACCTGGAACATGGCCGCCTCCTGCCAGGATGGAGTGAACCCCAAGGGTGAGGATGCCTCCCTCTGGGCGCGTGCGCTGGAGACCGCCCGAGGGGAACTGGAGGGGGAGCCGGAGACCGTGATCGTGGTGGACGACATCCGCGCATATCTGCAACAGGCCCGGGAAGCCGGCATCGCCACCCGGACCCTGCACTACCGATCCTTCGCGCAGTTCAAGTACGAACTGGGAGTCTGCGGCCTCTACGTGCCCCTGGCGCGGGAAGCACCGGTCTCCCGCCGCAGGAGTTCCCGGTAGACCCGGGCGCCTTCTTCCTGTTCCCGCTTGAGAATCCACTCCCCGGCCCGCGGATCCCCGGGGACCGGGTCGCGGTGGGCCTGAAAGATCGAACCGGGCCCGACCAGGTAGCGCCGCCTGGGATTCCACCCGAAAAAGGAGAGATCGGTTCCGAAGGCGGCCACGCCGGTGGGGAAGCCGGCCAGGGCATCGATCTCGGGAATCGGATCGCAAGCCCCAGCGGTCTCCCAGCAAATGCGGACATCCGGGCCAACCCGCCCGAGCAAGGCCTCCACCTTGGGGATCAAGCCAGCCGCGGGTTCCGCCAGGCGAAAGAGGAGCATGGCCGAGGCCGAGGAAGGCACCTTGTTGAAGGCGTCGCCGCCCCGCAGCAACGAGAGGTTGACGGTGGTCCCCTCCGCGCTGCGCCGCGCGAGGAAGGGCGCGGTGCGCAGGGCCTCCAGCATTGCAACCAGCTTCTCGACCGCCGAGTCGAACTCTTCCGGGTAACCCGAGTGGCCCTCGCGGCCGCGGGCCTCCAGGCGGGCGGAAAGCAGCCCCTTCTGGGCGGTCAGGAAACGGTTACGGGTCGGCTCCCCCACCACCAGGATCTCGGGCCCCTCGAAGGCCGGGTCCTTCCCCGCCGCCAGGGCGCCCAGGTGGTCCCGTTCTTCGCCGGCGACCAGGAGAAGGCCGAGCCCGCGGGCCCCGTCGTCGCGGGCCTCTTCCAGCGCTTCCAGCATGGCGGCGAGAATTCCCTTCGTGTCGCAGGCCCCGCGCCCGTAGATGCGTTCCTCGTCTTCCTCCGGGCCGTAGGCTTCCGGAACCGTATCAAGATGGGTGTTGAAGAGGATGCGCGGAGAACCCTCTTCGAAGACGGCCAGGAGATTGGGACGCCCCGGTGCGGCCTCGGAAAGGCACACCTTCCAGCCGCGCTGCACCAGTTCGCGGGCGAGGAACTCCGCGACTCCGGCTTCCCTGCCGGTCACCGAGTCGATGGCGATCAACTCGCG
>CAZQAP010000276.1:0-2897 GCA_964591365.1 uncultured Planctomycetales bacterium | reverse complement strand
CCGTCAAGCGCGACCGCAACCACCGCCTTCTGGCGGCCCAGCGGGAACTCGCCCCGCGGCGCACGCGGGCCATGATCGGAAGGACCTCGCGGCTGCTTCTCGACGCGCCCCTGGAAGATGCTCCCGGCTTTCTCAGGGGAAGGGTCCAAAACGGCCACTACGCCATCCTGGAAGCCGGCCGCAGCGCCCTGTCCGGGAAGAGCCTTGAGGTGGAACTGACCGGCTGGAACGGACGGGAGCTGATCGCCAGGGAACTCGCCACCGCGGGAACGCACTGAAGGAAGGGGTGGAGGCGCAGACAATTTCCCTGCTTGCGCGGGCCAACGCCGAAGCCCGCCGGGCGGACTGGCTCTTTACGGCCCCCAATCCCCGGGTTGGTGCCCTGGCCCTGAAGAACGGGCACTTGGTGGGCCGCGGGTTTCATCGCTTCCACGGCGGAGCCCATGCTGAAGAGCAGGCCTTGCGGGATGCGGGTGCCTGGGAGGACGGGAACGCCCGCCCTGTGCCCGGCCGCGTGGACGAGATGGTGGTCACCCTGGAACCCTGCAGCGCAGCCGGAGCTGGGAAGAAGCGCTCCGCCTGCACGGAACTGCTGCGGGCGGCGGGGGTCGGCCGGGTTCACGTCGGCGCCGTCGACCCTGATCCCCGGCATTCCGGCCGGGGCCTGTCCCTTTTGAGGGAGCAGGGGATCGAGGTGGTGCACACGCCGGGCGGGGAAGCGGAATTCGAGACCCTCAACCGGGCCTTCCTGCGGGCCCTGCGGCATCCCGAGCGGCCCTGGGTGCTGGTCAAGTGGGCCGCCAGCCTGGACGGAAAGACCGCCGCCGGAACCGGGGCCAGCCGGTGGATCACTTCTTCGGCGGCGCGCGCCGAAGCGCATGCCCTCCGCGCCGCCAGCGATGCCGTCATGGTGGGCTGGGGGACGCTCGCGAAGGACGATCCCGCGCTGACCGTTCGGCACGGTTCCGCCGCCGTCGGCCCCCCTCCGGTGCGCGTCCTCGTCGATCCGGAGGGCCGCGTGCCCGACGGGGCGCGGGTCTTCCGGGAACCCGGGCTGCGCCTCTGGCTTCTGCGGGAAGGCTGCCGACCGGGGGCCGCCCTGGCCCGGCGGCTCGCGGGGGAGGAAGACCGTGCCCTGCAGATCCCGGTGCGGCCGGGGGGCCGGCTCGACCTGGTCGACGCCCTCCGGCGGCTGCGTCTCGATTTCGGCGTTCGGCGGCTGCTGGTCGAGGGCGGTGCCGTCCTGCACGGAGGCCTCCTTGCGGAGGGGCTCGTGGACGCGGTGGTGCGCTACGAGGCGCCCTGTCTCCTGGGTGGAACCCGCGGAGCCGTGGCTGGAGGAGGGGTGGATTCCCCCCGGCAGGCCCTGCCCTTGATCGAAGAGGAACGGGCGCGGCTCGGCCCCGATCTCCGCCGAGCCTTCCTGGTGGCCGAGGAGCAGCCGCATTGAAGGCCCTCCTCCAGGCGGGAATCCTTCTGCTTCTGGGTGGCGCAGCTTGTGCCATCCCCCCGGCGGCCTTCGAAGTCCCGGCCGACGTGGAGACCGGCCCTGTCTGGAGGGCGCTGGCCCGGGGAGACGGGCCGTCCGCGCGGGCTGCGGCGGAGCAGATCGGCTGGGAAGTCCGCAGGAGCGTGGAAGGGGAACGGCTCCGGCAGGCCGTGATCCTGCCGGAGGGACGGCGGGCCGAACTCGTGCGCCAGATCCAGGAATGGAAGAAGCAGGATTCGGAGACGCCTTCGCTTCTCTATCTCGAAGCCCGGCTCCTGCAGCAGCCGCGAAGGCAGGATGCCCGCTTCCGGGAGCTCGTGCGCCGGTGGCCGGCGCATGCCTGGATCCAGCTCGGTGCCGCCGGGCTTGCCCAGAGCGAAGGGCGCTGGAGCGAGGCCCGCAGGCACCTTTCAGCAGCCCCCGACTGGCCCGACGCGCGCGATTTCCGCCGCTTGCTCCAGGCCCGGCAATGGGCCCACGAAGGGAAGGTCGACGCGGCCCTGGCACTTCTCGAGCAACCCGCCTTCGGAGAGGGGCAAGGCGACGCCCTTCTTGAAATCGAGGCCCTCGGGCGCCAGTACGACCGGCCGCTGGCGGCCGCCCGCGCCCGGGCGGAACGGAACCTCGAAGCGGTTGGTTCCGATCTGGATGCCGCCATGCGGATCGACCGGGTTGCAGCCCGCCTGTTGGCGGACATCCGGGCCCACCGCATCGCGGGGATGAAGGAACTCCTGGAACGCTTGGATGCCTGGTCGGAACGGGCCGGGCTTCCCACCGGTTGGAAGAACCACCCCCGCTACACCCTTCCTTTGGTGGGGTCCCTGGTGCGCCCCGAAGCAGAGTCGGGCGGCCCGGCGGCAGCCTGGCTCAAGGAGGGGCGCATGCTGCTGGCGGGAGTGACCCTTCTGACCGGTCCCGATCTTCTCCTGTTGCGCGACGTTCGCCACGTTGAGATCCCTTGGCCGGAACAGGAGTCCCCGCTTGAGTTCGTCCTGGCTGGGGGCGCCGAAGCCTCCCGTCCCAACCGCACTGCCGGCGGCGCCATCTTCCGGGGGTTCTACCTGCGCCTCGATCTGCTGCGCGAATCGGCCCGCGCTTTGCAACGTTCCGTGGCCCGGGTGGACTGGAAGGCGCCGCTTTTCCTCCCCGACCCGCCCGGCCTTGCCGGGGGTCTTCCGGAGGACTACGACCTCCCCCTGCGCCTGCGGGCGCGGCTCCTGGCCGCCGAGGGCGCCGACCCGTTCCGCCTGGAGATCGAACAGACCCTGCACCACGAGGCCGGGCACCTCCCCGACGTGCTCGACATCCTTCCCGAGGGCCCCGGGGTCCTCAAGGTGGTCGGCCTGGCGCTCCATTCCCTGTTGGTGGAGGACGTCCTGGCCTGGATCGAATACCGGGCCGAACTGCG
>CAZQAP010000275.1:0-3023 GCA_964591365.1 uncultured Planctomycetales bacterium | reverse complement strand
CCAAGGAAGCCGAACTCCAATGGCGGGCCGGCTGGGGATACCGCCCGCACCTCGATGTCCTGGCCCAGGCCGACACCTTTCCCCGGCCCAAGGACCAGCTCTTCCTGAAACCGTTCCAGGATGGAGAGGGGATTGCCGCTTCCGGCTGGCAGTTCGCTCCCGACCTTCGCGGCGCGGATTTCGTCTTCGATCCCCCGAGGGAAGAGATCGGAACTGCCAGCCAGCCGAGTACCCAGGGACTGAAGGAGGCCGACGGTTCCCCCGGACTCGTCATCGGGACGGTCACTCCGGGATTCGGCAGCGCGAAGATGTGCACCGCAGCCGCCCACCCTCTGGGGGATTTCTGCCGGGACGATCTCTCCCCGTTCCATCCCTTCGGGTTGCGCAACGTCGACGTGAACGGAGACGGGATCAACGACGTCCTCTGGTTTCCACCCCACCTCCGCAATCCCGATCCTGCCGGGGGTGATCTCATCCTTTCCTCCCCCGAGTGGCGGCCCTTCCTCTGGATCAGCCCCGCAAACGGAACGCTGTTCGTCGACCCGGCCGACCCGGCCCAGGGTTTCTGGGCCGACCGCACCTTGGCCCATGGCGCTCCCGTTTCCGCCGGCGGGGGGCTTGTCGTTCCCATCGAGGCGCCGCGCAACGCCGGCCGGACCTTCGAATTCCGGGACGGCCTCTACGAGGAGGTGGGCAGTTTCGTCCTGAAGCGGACGGACGGGCTCTGATCCGGGGGTTCAAGCGGGCTTTTTCATGCTGTAGAATGGGCGCAAGCTCCTTCCCCCCGTTTCCATGAAAACCCAACGCCGCCTCCCTCCCCGCATCCTCTCCGCGCTGAGAGCCCTTCTGCTCTTCGCCGCGGCCTCCTCTCCTCTCTTCGCCCAGGCCCCCCAGGGCGCCGGAGGCCACGGCGCCGATCCCCCGGACGAATACGACCCCAACTGGCCCGGGATCCGCGAACCGGTCCTCAGCGAACTGTTCGGAAAGGATTATCGGATGGACAAGACTCTCCAGGTCATCGGCTTCAACGAGCAGGTGAACATCATCGGGAAGATCGTCCGGACAAAGGCGCAAGGCCGCAAGAGCCTGGGCACCAGCACGATCGCCAACGTGAACAGCCCGTTCGACGATCTGGCCGAGGCTTTGGACGACCTGCAGGACGCGGCAGAAGAGGGAGATTCTTCCGGAATGCTGGCGCCGGCGCAGGAAGTCGAGGACATCCTCCTGGGGAACACCCAGGGTTACATCTACGACGGCTTCCCCCTGCTCAATTTCAACACCGGTGCGGTCCTTTCCGACCAGGTCCCCGGGGAATACAAGATGAAGCAGGTCGTTGACAGCGGAGAGACCATCGTTGGTCCTCACGGGGCCGTCCACAAGATCTGGGACGTGAACGTGAACATGCTCTGGTACGACGAGAACTTCGATGCGGACACCTACCTCATCCGCGTTCCCCTGGAGGCGAGTGAATTCGATTTCCTTCGCGTTCACTACCGGATCTACTCCCTGGTGCAGGACATCCTCAGTCCGACCTCCATTCTCGAGGATTACGCCTTCCCCGGAAGCCTCGGGCTTCCCTTCAAGGCTTTCGACATGCTGTGGCGGGACGTCAACCTGGACCAGGTGACCGATGCGACCGTCCAGTTCCCCCAGTTCGCATTCCTGAAGGAAATCGCCACCTGGGGATACAACAAGCCCCAAGCCCGGCGCCAGAGGATCCGTCTGGTCTTCGAACAGGTCAACGCGCACACGGGCCAGGTCGATCTCGATCCGGCGGGTCGCAGCCTTGCCGACCGGAACCGGGCCCTCACCCTGGACGGGATCGGCGACGCGGCCCCCGAGAAGAAGCTCTACAAACTCGCGGAAGCGGTGCTCGCGGGCGCCTCTCCCGCCCAGGTCGTGGTCATGATGGGCGACGACGAGGATGGCTCCCCGAGTCTCTGGGAGGACTGGATCGCGCTGGCCCAGAATCCACGCCAGCTGCCGCCCGAAGCCTGGGACGTCCTGGCCCAGGAGGGCATTCCGCAGGGATCTTTCGGTTCCTACCGCTTTGTCAGCGTCTTCCTCAACAACGAGATGTACGGCGACGGGCCCTTCGGGCAGAACATTCCCTATTTCTTCCAGGGATACCGCTTCGCCTTCAAGGTCATCAACCTGGACAACCACACCCACTACTTCCAGGTCCAGGACGGCGGGCCGCGCCTGTTCAATGAGATCCGCACCTGCTACTCGGCCCCCCAGGGCCAGAACAGCCTCGAGATCCAGAATCGCAAGCCGGTCTTCGGGGCTCCCAAGGAGATGGAGTTGCAGTGGCGCGCCGCCTGGGGTTTCCGGCCGCACCTGGACGTCATTTCCCAGCCCGATCTCTTCCGGCGTCCCAAGGACCGGCTGCGGCTGCTGCCTTTCCATGACGGGGAAGGCCTGCTCCGCAGCGGCTGGCAGTACGATCCCGATCTTCGCGGGGGGGATTTCGTCTTCAATCCGCCCCAGAGCGTGATCGGCACTCCCCTGGAACCCAGCCCCCAGGGACTGCAGGAGGCCGATGGTTCCGAAGGGCTCCTCATCGGCACCACGACGCCGGGCTACGGAAGCGCCAAGATGTGCACCGACGGTGCGCACTCGCTGGGGGATTACTGCCGGGACGACCTTTCCGGAATCCACCCGCTCGGACTGCGCAACGTCGATCTTGACGGAGACGGCGTCAACGACGTGCTCTGGTTTCCGCCCTACCTGCGGAATCCCGATCCGAATGGGGGCGATCTCATCCTGGGGACCCCGGAGTGGAAGCCCTTCCTTTGGTTGAATCCCGCCAACGGCACCCTTCTCGTGGATCCCGCCGATCCTTCGCAGGGCTGGTGGGCCGACAAGACCTTCGTCTACGGCGCACCGGTGCCCGGCGGAGGTTCGATGATCGCCACCATCCAGGCGCCGCGGGCCTTCGGACGGGCCCTCTACCTGCTGGACGGTCTTTTCTCGGACAACGCCGTCTACTCGATCGCCCGCCCCACCACCTGGTACTGACC
>CAZQAP010000274.1:0-3039 GCA_964591365.1 uncultured Planctomycetales bacterium | reverse complement strand
GCGATTCTCTGGGCCCTGCCGGCGGGAATCTGCCTGGCGGGAATCGCCCGCCGCCGCAAGGGCCTTCTTCTTTCCGCCGGGCTGATCCTGCTCGCCCTGCCCACCACCGGGGCGGCCGTCTGGGCCTATCTCGAGTGGGGGCTTCGCGCCCCCCCCCTGCCGGTGCTGACCGGGCCGGATGGCAGGCTGGAACCGAACCCGGCGTCCGTGGCCGGAGCTCTTCCTCGCAGCCTGCTGCTGGCGGAACGCCGGGCCGATCCCGATGCGGTCCTGTTGCTCGATCTGCGCCAGCCGGGAACGCGCAGCGGAGAGGGTTCCCTCGTCCAGGGCAACGTCCTGGCCTCGGCGTTCGGCCACCCGCTTTTGGTGGACGACATCCAGACCCTCAACGACGGGATTCCCGATCTTGGCCTGCGGCGCGACAGGGCCTATGCGTTGTGGACCGGCACGGCCGTTCCCCGCACCCCCGACGATCCCGGAAAGCCGATGGATCGCCTGGAGGCCCTGGCGGGACTGCGGGCGGCCCTTCCTGCGCGGCCCTTCCTGGTCATCAACTTCGTCCGCTTCCCGGTCGTGACCCGGATCCTGGAAGAACAGGCGGGGGCCCGGCCCCTGGCCCGGGACGGAGGCTATACCCTCTGGTGGCTGCCTTCTCTGCAGGCTGGAAGCGGAAACTGAGGGCGGTCTTCACCTGATCCGGACCGATGGACGCCCGCCCCTGCATGTCGGCCAGGGTGCGCGCCACGCGCAGGCAGCGCAGGGATGCCCGCCCGCTAAGGGGAAAACGATCGATGGCGCGCGCCAGCAGGCGGGAGGCGGCCGGCTCCATTCCGGAATCCATGAGATCTTCCCGGGACGCTGCTCCGTTGCAGGCCGCTCCACCGGCGGCCTGCCGGCGGGTCTGGGCCTGCCAGGCCCTTTGCAGCAGGGCATGGACCGCTTCGTCGGCGGGTGGAGTGCGCGCCCCCTGGAAGGCTTCGCCGGAGATGGGTCCCATCTCGACGAAGAGATCGAAACGGTCGAGCAGCGGACCGCTCGTGCGCAGCAGGTAGCGTTCCAATCGCGACGGCGGGCAGGTGCAGGGGATGCGGGGATGGGTGCTGTACCCGCAAGGACAGGGATTGCGGGCGGCAACCAGCAGGAAGTCGGCCGGGAAGCGGGCGCTTTCCCGGGCGCGTTCCAGACGCACTTCCCGGTCCTCCAGGGGTTGCCGCAGGCCTTCCAGGGCGGTGCGGTTGAATTCGGGCAGCTCGTCGAGGAAGAGCACCCCGCCGTGGGCCCGGCTGATCTCCCCGGGCCGCAGCGGATGCCCGCCGCCGAGCAGTCCCTGGGCCGAGATGCTCATGTGAGGGGCCCGCAACGGCGGCCGGCGGGGGAGGTGGCGCACCGCGCCGAAGAGCGCCTCCACTTGCGCGAGTTCCAGCGGGAAGCGCCCCGAAAGCGGCGGCAGCAGGCTGATCACGCGGCGGGCCAGCAGGCTCTTCCCCGTTCCGGGGGGGCCCTGGAGAAGCAGCGGATGCCGGCCCGCCGCCGCCACCGCCGCGGCCATCCGCGCCTGCGGCTGGCCGCGCACGTCGTCCAGGCGCAGTTTCCGGGGAGCCGCCGGCTCGGGCTCCGGCCGTGCTTTCGCGGCACGGGCCCTTTCCGGGTTGCGCAGGATGGCGGCCACCTCCCCCAGATCGGAGGCCCCCCAGGCAGTCATTCCGGGAGCCAGGGCCGCTTCCGCCGCGCCCTCCGGAGAACTGAGCAGGGCGAAGCGGCCCTTGGCGGCCATGGCGGCCAGGAGCGTGCCCCGCGAGGGAGGCCCTAGGCATCCCTTCAGGTCGAGTTCGGCCAGGAACAGGATCGGTGAGCGGAGGGCCGGGAGCTGGCCGTCGGCCACCAGCAGGGCCACCGCCAGGGCCAGATCGAGCGGCAGGCCGCGTTTGGGAAGCTGGGCCGGAACCAGGTTGAAGAGCACCTTCCCGCGCGGAAAGGTGAAGCCGTGTCGGGCCAGGGCGGCCGGCAGCCTTTCGCGGGCCTCGCGGGCCACGGCATCCGGCATGCCCACCAGGACCACCCGGGAAAGACCCCGCTCCCGCAGGGCCTCGACACGTACCAGATGGGCATGTCCTCCGTAAAGAGTGGCCCCGAAAACGCCTGCATGCACACTGGAAGGACGAGCCGCGGCTTTTCAGGTTACCGGGGACCCGGTTTGGGAGGGTAGAATTCCCCCAAGGCTTCCATGGTCCTGCTTCTCGCCCTTTTCCTGGTTCCCCAGGCTCCTGCCCCGGCTCCGGCTCCGAAAGCTTCGGGCCAGGCCGCTCGCCAGGCCCAGGAAACCCCGCCCCCGCCGGTGCTCAACTGGCTGCGCCGCCACAAGTACCTGCGGGACACGCGCCTGAAGGCCCGGGTGACGGTCGACCTGACCGCTCCGCAGCCGAGCCATCTGGAGGGGAATCTCGTCCTGAACGATCTGACCCATTTCGTGGTCGATTGGAACGTTTCCCTGGGAACGCGGCCCGAAGGCGGAGCCCCGATGGTGAATCGCAATCTCTTCGTGGGAGATGGAAACACCCTCTGGAAGGTCTTCCAGTCCGGGGAGACCGGGAACGTGCGCGTCGAGAAAGCCGATATGACGCTGCTCTTCCAGGCCAAACTGCGCGCCAACCAGTTCACCCCCGCGCTGCTCGATCCTCTCGATCTCTTCTTCGACATCGATCCCTTCCTTCAAGGGTTCGAGTTCAAGGAAGCCGGCCGGCGGGAAGAGAACGGGCGCACGGTCATCGTCTTCCTGGGAACCGTCGTCAACATCCGCCAGCTTCCCGGCGACTGGAAGCGGCTTTACAGGGCCGGCGGGCGGGAGCTGGAGCTGCACTTCGATACGCGCACCGGGCTGATGGTCTTCCAGCAGTTCCGGGGAGCCGACGGTCCGGTGCAGACGCTTCGTTTCCTGGATCCCGAGTTCCCCAGCTACCTCGATCTCAGCCAGTTCCATTTCGAGCCGCCCGCGGGGATCCAGGTGGTCGACCTCGACCCCGCTCTGAAGAAGATCGCCCA
>CAZQAP010000273.1:0-3070 GCA_964591365.1 uncultured Planctomycetales bacterium | reverse complement strand
TTCCTTGTCCATGGAAACATCGGAAATGGCCGGTCCATCGCCCCAATAAACCTGGACCGTTTTCACTGCAAACCCGGGCGCCACAAAGCCCACCCAGAAGGTCCCGGAATCCCGCTCGGGGACGGGAAAGGAATAGGAACCGTTTGTTCCTGTTTTACCGACCCCATTCCAATAGGCCCCATCAAATAAAAAGACCCTGACACCGATAATAGGCTCGTTTTTCTTGTCAAGAACACGGCCTACCAGCCTTTCAGGGCCCTTTTGGCCAAACCCCCTTTCCACGGCGGCTTGACCGGTGTTCAGAGCGTTCCCTTGGCCCGTTTCCCACGAAGCCAGGGAGAGGAGGGAGAAGAAAGTCAATTCAAGGATCTTTTTCATGGCAACGACCCGTTGCTGCTTTCACGAAACCCTGGCAGGTTCGACGGCGGGGCTTCCTTTCCGGAAGTCCCCTTCATGCTTCTTTCCAGGCCGGTGTTGTCCGCCGAACCTAGAATTGGGATTTCACCGCTTTCGAAGGGTATTCTGAGGGTCAACATTCCCTGGTCCAGAAAGATCAGTTTCACACAGCATTTTCCGGCCTCGGGGTGGGCGACCTCCTGCCCGGCTTGACCCGCGGTTCATGACCACTGTAACAAAGCCAGCCGGGATGATGGAGTTGCCGCACCAGATGCTCATGCATGATCCAGGCTTTCCCTTGAGGCGCGGCAACGGATCTTTCAAGTGCCGGAAAGATCGCCCGGATCCAGGTCTGCGATCATGGCCAGCCAGTACGCCACGGTCACCGCACCCAGTTCCAGCTCGCGGGGGTTGACAGCCTCGAGAACGTCGTTGCGGCTGTGGTGCAGGTCGAAGTAGCGCGCATCCGCGGGTCGCAGGCTGCCGACCGGCACATCCTGCCGGGCGAGGGGACTGACGTCCGCGCCACCCCCGCCGGGAAAGACCCCGCCGGCGCCGACCGCCTCCAGGGGATGCGCGAGTCCTGCCAGGAATTCGAGGCCCTTTCCCTTGAAGGAGAAGGAGACGCCACGCGAGGCGAATCCGCCGCTGTCGCTTTCCATGGCGAAGAAATGCTTCTCCTTGGCGTGCGCCTCGGCGTAGGCACGGGCCCCGTGGAGGCCGTTCTCTTCGTTGGCGAAGAGGACCACGCGGATGGTCCGCCGGGGACGGAAGCCGCTCTTCAGAAGAAGTCGCGCGGCTTCCAGGGAATGGGCGCAGCCGGCTCCGTCGTCGTGGGCCCCCTGGCCCAGCTCCCAAGCGTCGAGGTGGCCGCCCACCAGGACGATCTCTCCGGCGAGATCGGTTCCCGGAATCTCCCCCACCACGTTGGAGGACGGACGGTCGGGAAGGGTGCGGCAGTGGCTGCGCAGGGTGACGCTGGCGACGTCGCCTGCGGCGAGACGCCGGCTCAATTTTTCCGCGCTCAAGACGCCCAGGGCCAGGGCGGGGATCTTCTCCACGCCCTCCTGGTAGTGCATGTTGCCGGTGTGCGGGGCGTCGTCGTGGGCGGTGCTCATGGAGCGGATGAGAAGTCCGACGGCGCCCTTGCGGGCCGCCTCGGAGGCTCCGTTCACGCGCTGGCCGACCGCCTTTCCGTAAGCCGCGAAGGTGGCCCGGACGGTCGGATCCATGGGCCCGTCCAGAAAGACGACCTTGCCGCGGAGATCCATCTTCGTGGCCTTGAGGGCCTCCAGGCCGTCCAGTTCGACGACTTCGGCCGTGATGCCGTCGCCGGGGGTCGCCACTGAACTCCCCAGCGCGCAGCAGGAAAGTTCGATTCGGGTGCCGTCCCGCAAGGTGGCGAAGACCCGTTCGGGATCGCCGCGCTCCCAGCGCGGGATGCTCACGGGTTCCCGGCGCACGTTCTTGAGCCCGATGCGGCGCATGGTCTCCACGCCCCAGGCCACGGCATCCTGGAAGCCGTCCGAGCCCGAAAGGCGGCGCGGAGCGGCGGCCACCAGCGAGGAGAGAATGCGGAAGGCGCCCTGGGAGGCGAGGCCCTCGTCGAGGAGGCCGTCGGCCAGGGTGGCCGGAGCTTTCGGATCTTCCGCCTGCGCCGCCGCGTGGGAGCCGGAGGGGGCCTGGAAGATCGCGAAGGGGAACAGGAGCAAAAGGAGGGCGGGCATGGACCGGGAATTCTAGCCCGGAGCCGGGCTAGCGTGCCGGGACATCCGCTCCGGCCAGGGAAAGCCGGCCATCCACGAGCGTCAGGACGGGACTGAACGGGCCGACGAGGGTCCGATCCCACCACACGCCCTCGCGCGCGTGCTCCCCGGAAGTGGCGAAGGAATAACGGTAGAGCCGGCTGCGAACGAAGCGCGGCGGGTCCCCGGAGAAGGGGTCGGCCCGCAACAAGGCCAGGACGGCGGGCTGCCCCTCCAAGAGGCGCTGGAGGAAATGCGGAAACCATTGCCCGCGAGTGCGGCGCCAGTCGCCCGCCAGGGCCGCAAACCACATCTGCCAGTCGAGGCGCGGCATGTGGGGGCCGGCGAACCCGGGACGTTCCTCGAGTTCAACCGGCTTCCAGCGGAACAGGTAGGGCGTCCAGGTCTTCCCGTCCCGGCTCCCTTCCACCACGATCTCGGGACGCTCCTTCGTCATGACGCGGAAGAGCCCATAGTCGTTGATCGAACGGAAGGGGGCCACGGCCTCCAGCGTGTCCTCGACGAAGGATGGAGGGCTCCCTTGCCATCCCAGATTCCGAAGCAGGAGCAGGGTACTCAAGGAGAAGAAGACCAGGACGATCGGAAGCAGGACCAGCCGGCCAAGGGGGAAGGTTCTTCTCCGGGGTGGGGCGGCCCCGGGGCTCCAACGGGTCCGAAGAAAAGGCGGGAGGAAGTGCGCCAGGACCTGATCGTCGAGCAACGGGATGCAGAGGACCATGGTCAGGATATTGAAGAACCCATAGTTTCCACTGACGAGGATCATGAACTGCAAGAGCAGGAATCCCGCGCAGGCAATGCGTTTCATGCGCCGGGTTCCAAAGATGAAGAACGGCAGCGCCAGCTCGATGAAGAACATCGTGGCCACCGAGAACTCGTGGAACCATCCGGGCAGATGATGGAAGAAGAAG
>CAZQAP010000272.1:0-3110 GCA_964591365.1 uncultured Planctomycetales bacterium | reverse complement strand
TCTCGGCCTGCTTGGGCTTCTCGTGGTTGCGGGGATCCTCTGGTGGGGAGCCGGCCCTCCGGAAGCACTCGCCCCTCTTCCGGAAAACGATCTTCCTCTCCCGCAAACCGCTTCTTCCCATGGACCCGCGCCTGCTGCGGCGCCGGACTTCGCCGTCCCCTCCCTCGAACCCGGGATCCTTTCCGGACGAAAGGATCTGGAGGTCCCGGATCCAGGGCCGGTCTGGCTGGCCGTCCAGGTGGTGCGCGAGGAAGGCGAGGTCCCCCTGGCCGGCGTTCCGGTGGAGGTCTCCTGGGCCGCGCTCGGCGAGATGGGGCCGGGGGTTTCCGGAATCACCGGCCCCGGCGGCCGCTTCCGTTTTCCCGTGCAGCTTTCGATGGAATGGGTGGAAGCCCGCGCTCTCCCCTGCCGCGCCGGCGCCTCCCGCTGGGGCGAACCGCCCCCGGGATCGGCTCGGGCCGTGGTCTACAACCCGGCCTGGAAATCAGCGGGAGGGAGGGAGAGGAAGCGTCAGGCGCGGGATCCCGGGGAGGAGGTGCCCCTTCTCCTGGCCCTCCCAGCCGGCGGCCGCGTGGCGGGGCGGGTCGTGGACGAGGAAGGCCGGCCGGTGGCCGGGGCGCGGGTCCAGGCCTGGCAGACCAACGCGATGGGCGTGCCGGGCCAGTCCCTGGACCTGGAGCGGGGCACCGCCCGGGCCCATCTGCGCCCCATTCCCGCTCTCATCGAAAACGAAACGCGGACGGACGGTCAGGGCCGCTTCCTTCTGGAGGGCGTCCTGGGGCGGATCGGGTTCGCGGCAACGGCTCCCGGGTTCGATGCGGTGCGCTCCGCCCACGCCACCGTGGCCGCGGGAGCGCTCGTGGAGGGCGTGGAACTCCGTCTGGCGGAAGCCCGAGCCGTGACGGTGGAGGTGCGCGACCTCTACGGCCTTCCGGCTCCCGAATTCACCCTGCTCGCCCTGCCGGTCGCCTTCGACACCACGTCTGCCGGCGAAGGCATGGCCGGGGTCTGGTACCTGGACGGCGCCTTCGGAGCGGTTCAGGTCGCCAGCCCTGCCGATGCCGGACGGATCGTCTTCCCCCATCTCACGCGCAGCGAGTTCAGGCTGCAGGTCTACGACGGGCCGGTGCTGATCTGGGAGGGGCCTCTCGACCCCGGCCGGTCCTCGATCCGGATCACCCTTGTGCCGGATTGAGCAGAAGAAAACCCCGGCGCCCTGCGACGCCGGGGTCCCTGCAGCAAACCTTCGTACGTTTCTCAGGAAAGAATCCGGCCATCGCCGGGCATCTGACGGGGAATGGTCGCCGCCCGTGCGGGGCCCGATCCACCCTGGAAGAACTGGGGGGAACAGGAGGGTCCCTGAAGAGCCCCTTTTCCGGCCATGCCGGTTTCGGACGCCCTTCCTGGATAGTAAACCCCGGGATTCCCATTCCGGGGAGGAAACTTTCCCGGCGGACCGCCGGGCCCGAAGGACTACCCTGGGGCCGACCGTTCCCCCATGCGGACCCAAGCGAGCCAGCTTCCCGGCGACGTGGCCGCCGACCTCCCCGTTCTTCTGTTGACCTGCGGCCTGCCCGGCACGGGAAAAAGCTTCGCGGCGCGGGCGCTCGCCTCGGCCCTGGGAGCGGTTCTTCTCCAAAGCGACGTGGTGCGCAAAGCGCTGGCCGGCATGGCCCCCGCGGAGCGCTGCCCCCCCGGGGCCGAGCAGGAACTCTACTCGCGGGAGAGGACCCGGCAGACCTATGCCGGCCTGCACGGCGAGGCCCGCCGATCCCTGGAAGCCGGCTGTTCGGTCGTGGTGGATGCCACTTTTCCCACCGCCTCCATGCGGCGCCCCTTCCTGGAGCTGGCCGGAAGTCTCGAAAGACGGTTCCTGTTGATCCACCTCCATGTGGGAGAGGAGCAGGTGCGCAACCGCATGCAGGCGCGCGCCTTCGACTCCTTCGAACCCTCGGATGCGGATTTCGAGATCCATCTCGCGGCGCGCGAACGATTCGAAGAGCCCGAGGAAATCCCTCCCGCCCGGCGCCTCGATCTTCCCGGGGATCTCGCGCCGGAAGAGATCGTTGCGGCGGTCCGGGCCCGGCTTGGCGCGACGGAGAAGGGTCCGTGAAAGCCTGGATCCTCGAAAAACCCGCCCCCCTCGGGGAGAACCCGCTGCGCTTCATGGAGGTGCCCGCCCCCGAGCCGGGCCCCGGCGAACTCCTGATCCGCGTAGACACCTGCGCGGTCTGCCGCACCGACCTGCACGTAGTGGAGGGCGATCTTCCCGTCCGCAGACACCCGCTGATCCCCGGCCACCAGATCGTCGGGCGGATCGAACGGATCGGCGAAGGGGTGCGTGGCTTCGCCTCAGGCCAGAGGTTCGGCGCGGCCTGGCTGCACCGCACCTGCGGAACCTGCCGCTTCTGCCGCAGCGGGCGCGAAAACCTCTGCGAGCGGGCCGAGTTCACCGGCTGGACCGTGGACGGCGGCTACGCGGAGTTCGCCACCGTGCCGGCGGCCTTCGCCTACCCGGTTCCCGACGGGTTCTCCGACCTCCAGGCGGCTCCGCTCCTTTGCGCCGGGATCATCGGCTTCCGTTCCCTGAAGCTGACCGGACTCGGGGAGACCGCGCGGCCCTGGAAGGGGGCCCGGCTCGGCATCTTCGGCTTCGGTGCGGCCGGTCACGTCGTGATCCAGCTCGCCCGCGCGCGGGGTGCCGAGGTCTTCGTCTTCACCCGCGACCGCGAGCGGCACCGCAAACTGGCCGCCGAACTCGGCGCCGCCTGGGTGGGGGGCGCGGGGGAGGCCCTGCCTGCGCCCCTCGACGCCGCGATCGTCTTCGCCCCGGCGGGCGAACTGGTCCCGCCCGCGCTCGAAGCGCTCGACCGCGGCGGGGTGCTGGTCCTGGGCGGAATCCACATGAGCCCGATCCCCGAATTCCCCTACCGGCGGCTCTACGGGGAGCGCGTGATCCGCAGCGTGGCCAACAACCTGCGCGCGGACGGCCGGGAGTTCCTGGAGGAGGCCGCCCGCATTCCGGTGCAGACCCGGGTGGAAGCCTTTCCCCTGGCCCGCGCGGACGAAGCCCTGCGCAGGCTCAAGAACGATGCCGTCCGCGGCGCGGC
>CAZQAP010000271.1:0-3112 GCA_964591365.1 uncultured Planctomycetales bacterium | reverse complement strand
AAGGCGGTGCGGCGCAGCGCGCTGGTGCTCAAGCTGCTCACCTACGCGCCCAGCGGAGCCATCGTCGCGGCCCCCACCACCTCGCTTCCCGAGGAGATCGGGGGGGAGCGCAACTGGGACTACCGTTACTGCTGGATCCGCGACACGTCCTTCACCCTCTACGCCTTCGCCGCCCTGGGTTACGGAGGCGAGGCGCTGCGGTTCGTCCACTTCCTGCGGCGGATCTGCTTTCTCGACCCGGCCCGGGTGCAGATCATGTTCGGAGTCGACGGGGAGACCCGTCTGGAGGAGAAGACCCTCGGCCATCTCGAGGGCTATCGCGGCAGCCGCCCGGTGCGCATCGGCAACGGGGCCTACCGCCAGGAACAGCTCGACGTCTACGGGGAGCTTCTCGACTGGGCCTGGCTGCACAAGGTGCTCGGGGGGCGCATCGGCGAGACCGACTATCACTGCCTGGGCGGGATCGCCGATTACGTGGCCGAGCACTGGGACAAACCCGACCAGGGCATCTGGGAGATGCGCGGCCCTCCGCTGCACCACACCTACGGGAAGGTCCTGGCCTGGGTGGCGCTCGACCGCGCCGTGCGGCTCTTCGGTTCCAAACCCGCCTGGCTGGAGGCCCGCGCCTCGATCGTGAAAGCCGTGCAGGAGTTCGGGGTCGACCCGCGCACCGGCGCCCTCAAGCAGGCCTTCGACCGGCCCGAGGCCGATGCCGCCCTGCTCGTGGTCCCCCAGGTCGGATTCCCGCTGGAGGAGGAGGTGCTGCGCCGGACCGTGGACCAGGTCGCGAAGGAACTGCGCCACGGTCCCTTCTTCCAGCGTTACAGGACTCCGGACGGGCTCTCCGGAGGCGAAGGCGCCTTCCTGATCTGCAGCTTCTGGTACGTGGACGCCCTGCTCCACCTGGGGCGCGACGAAGAGGCCCGGGTCTACTTCGAACGGCTGCTCGAGCTGGCCAACGACGTGGGCCTCTACTCCGAGGAGATCGACCCCGCCAGCGGGGCCTTTCTGGGCAACTTCCCGCAGGCCTTCACCCACCTGGCCCTGGTCCAGTCGGCCACCAACCTCGAACTCCACCGCCGCCTGGGGCCGAAAGGGGTGCGCGGCTCCAACGCCGACCGGGCCCGCCGCGGAGTGGAGGCCACGGCCGGGATCCGGGCCCTCTGGGCCAACTTCAAGAAGACCGGGCGGGTCAGCCGGATCTTTTCCTCCCGGGATTCTGTCATGCCCGTCCTCCTGGAACGAAACTGATGCCAATGCCCGGCAAGAACTCCCGCACCCCCCGCCTGCTCCTGCTCCTCGGTCTCCTGGCGGCCATCGCCGCCGTGGTGGTCTTCCTGCCGGTCCAGGAGACTCTGCAGCGCTTTCTCGAATGGCTCCAGGGGGTGGGGATCTGGGGCCCGATCCTCCTGGGAGCGCTCTACGTTCCGGCCGCGGTCTTTTTCGTGCCCGGCTCGCTTCTCACCCTGGGGGCCGGGTTCGCCTTCGGAGTCGCCTCGGGAGCCGTCGCGGTCTCGATCGGCAGCACGCTGGGTGCGGCGGCCGCCTTCCTTGCCGGCCGCAAGCTGGTGCGCTCCTTCGTGGAGGAGAAGGTGGCGCGCTATCCCCGCTTCCAGGCCATCGACCGGGCGGTGGGCCGCAACGGCTTCAAGATCGTGCTGCTCATCCGCATCTCGCCCATCTTCCCCTTCAACTTCCTCAACTACGCCTTCGGGATCACGCGCGTGGGCTTCCGCGACTACGTGCTCGGCTCCTGGATCGGAATGCTGCCCGGCACCCTGATGTACGTCTACCTCGGTTCGGCAGCCCAGAGCCTCACCGCCCTGGCCGCGGGCGAGACCGGTGAGAGTTCCGGAAAGACCGCCCTCTTCGTGGCGGGCCTGATCGCCACGATCATCGTCACGGTCTTCGTCACCCGCATCGCCCGCCGCGCCCTGCGCGAAGAGGTGCTGGAAGCGGGCAGTCCCGCCCCGTCATAGGTCCGGATGCTTCTTGTTGTAGGCCGTGGAGGCCTGCCAGGCCTGTGCCAGGGCGAGCAGGCGCTCCTCCCCGTAGAGCTGGCCGGTGAAGCTGATGCTGCGCGGCGTCCCGTCGTCGTTGAAGCCGCAGGGGACCACCACGGTGGGATGGCCGGTCAGGTTGGTGATGGTCAGCACACCCGAGGCGAAGCTCGGATGCACCAGCGCGACGATGCCCTGCATGGAATGGTCCATGGCGCGCATGAGATCGGTGCGCAGACGCATGGCGCGCAGGTATTCGACAGCCGGCACGAGCCGCGCGGTGCGGAAGACGTTGGGCCAGGCCTGCTCGATCTGGCGAACCATGAGATCGTCGCGGCCGCTGCGGGTGAGCCCGTCGAAGGCGCAGGCCGCCTCGCATGAGAGGATCAGGGTCAGATCGTTGGCCGGGTAATCGGGAAGCTCTACCTCGACGATCTCGGCCCCCAGCGCCTTCAGTTCGTCGAGGACGTGCTTGTCCTTGGGGAAGCGCTTGAAAGCCTCTTTGGGGACCCCGATCCGCCAGCCGTGGAGATCGGCCGGCGCGGGAATCTCGAAGGGGAATCCGGCGCTGTCGATGTCGCGCGCATCCTTGCCCTGGATGGCGCGGAAGACGATGGCGGCATCCCCGGCCGAGCGGCAGAGGGGGCCGAGCTTGTCCATCGTCCAGCTCAAGGCCATGGCGCCGTAGCGGCTGACGCGCCCGAAGGTCGGCCGCAGCGAGGAGCAGCCGCAGCGCGTCGAGGGCGAGACGATCGAACCGAGCGTCTCGGAGCCGATCGAGAAGGCCACCGCCCCGGCGGCCGTGGCGGAGGCGGGCCCCGCGGAAGAGCCGCTCGAACCCTGTTCCGGCTTCCAGGGGTTGCGGGTCTTGCCGCCGTACCAGACGTCGCCCCAGGCCAGCGCCCCGAGCGTGAGCTTGGCGATCAGGACCGCCCCGGCCTTGTCGAGGCGCTCCACGACCGCCGCGTCGAGGTCGATCACCTGGTCCTTGAACGGCTCCGCGCCCCAGGTGGTGGGATAGCCGCGCACCGCGAGCAGGTCCTTGGCGCCCCAGGGGATGCCGTGCAAAAGGCCGCGGTACTTCCCCTCGTCCAGCTCCTGGTCGAGGCGGC
>CAZQAP010000270.1:0-3116 GCA_964591365.1 uncultured Planctomycetales bacterium | reverse complement strand
GGCCTCTCCCTGGCGGTGGAGCAGGTCACCGGCCGCTCTCCGCAGGCCTACGTGGGCGACCTGCGGCATCCCGAAGGCCCCCGTGCCGCTCGCCTGGATGAGATCCTGCGCCAGCGGCTTGGCGTGGAGCTGCTCGATCCCGCCTGGGCCCGGGCCCAAATGGAGCACCCCTTCGGGGGCGCAGGGCAGGTGGCGGAACTGGTGCGCAACGCCTTCGGCTGGCGGGCGCTGCGCAAGACCGCCATGCCGCCGGAAGCGTTTTCGGCCATCGCCGACTTCTACGTGGACGACGTCCGCGGTCTCGGCCTGCGGGAATGGTTCGAGAAGAAGAACCCCTTCGCCTTCCAGACCATTGCGGCGTTGCTTCTCGAAAGCGCGCGGCGGGAGTTCTGGACCCCTTCGCGCGCCCGCTTGCGGGAGCTGGCCCGCGTCTACGCCGAGAGCGTCGCCCGCCACGGTGCCAACGAGGGCGCCGTCGAAGGCGGCAACGAGAAACTGCAAGAACTGGTGGCGGTCCTTCTCGAAGAGGGCGGGGAGGAAAAGCTCGAGGAAGACTATCGAGCCCGGGTCGCCGCGGCCGAGGAGCCTCCCGCTCCCGCGGAAACGCCCGTGGTGGGCAGGACGGTGTCGGAGGAACCTCCTCTGCCTCCCGAGCTGCCCGAGCCGCCTGCGCCGCCCGAACCCCAACCCTCTCCGCCGCCCCGGCTTCCCGGAGGAGCGCCCGTTCTGCTCGCAGCGGCGGCCGCACTCCTCTACGGCTGGCTGCGCCGCTCCGGGAGGGCCCGCTGAACGATGGAAACGATCCTCCCGGTCCTCTATGCCGCTTCCAATCTTCTTCTCCTGCCGGTTGCGCTGGCCCTTCTGGGACTCGGGATGGCCTCCCTGGCCCTGGTCGGTGGGCTCCTGCGCGAACTTCCCGCGCGCCGGCGCTGGCAGCGCGAGCGCCGCGGTGTGCTTGCGGCCCTCCACCGCGGGGAGGATCCCCGGAAATTGTGGGCAGGTTTGCACACCTTTCCGCAGGCCCGCCTGCTTCACGCTCCCGCGGCCAACCGCGCGGCACTCGTGCGTGCCTTGGGAGAAAGCTGCCGCCGGAGCCTTCTCTTTCCCCACTTCGGCAGCCGGGCGGGCCCCGCCCTGGGATTGATGGGCACCCTCATCCCGCTCGGACCGGCGCTCACCGCGCTGGCGACCGGCGACTTGGCCACCCTTTCCGAGCGCCTGGTGGTCGCCTTCACGACCACGGTGGCGGGTCTTCTGGTGGGAATCCTCTGCTTCGCGGTGGCCCAGGTGCGTTCCCGCTGGTACTCCGCCGACCTCCTCTGGCTCGAAATCTTCCTCGGGGAAGAGGAGGAAGCCCGGCATGCCTAGGTTCCCCGGCAACGATCCCCTGCGCGAGCCGGCGGCCTTTTTCGAAGAGGGCGAGGATCCTCTGGCCGCCCTTCCCAACCTCTTCGACGTGGCCATCGTCTTTGCGCTGGCACTCGTCGTGGCGCTCGCCACCGCCTTGCGGGTTCCCATGGCTTCCATGCAGGCGGTGCCCGAAAAGTCCCGTCCCGTGCCCCTGCACGAAGGCCGGCGCAATTCCGCGGGCCGGGGCGCCCGGGTGGGCATCGTCTTCCGGCTCTCTTCGGGCGAACTCGTCTACGTGCCCGATCCGGATTCCCCGAAACCCCCGCGATGAACCCGACCGCTGCAACCGTCCTCCTTGCCGCCGCCTTCGTCTCTCCGGCCCTCCAAGCCCAGGAGCCGCCCTCCCCGCCGCCGCCGGTTCCGCAGGCCGCTTCCAAGAAGCCTCCCGCTCCCAAGGAACTCAAGGAGATCGTGGTCGTGGCCACCCGCCGCGCCGAGGATCCCTACGACGTTCCCCAGGCGACCGATGTCGTTTCCGGGAAACGGCTGAAGGAACGCCCGCCGGCCACCTTCGGCGACGTCTTCCGCGGCGTGCCCGGGGTCTGGCTGACCGAATCGGGAAACGGCCGCGGCAAGACGCCCATCATCCGGGGCCTGACCGGGAACCAGATCCTGACCCTGTTCGACGGACGGCGGCTCAACAACGCCATGTTCCCTCCCCCGGGACCGTTCACCCTGCACGACACGATCGATCCCGAGGACATCGAGCGGGTCGAGGTCCTCAAGGGGCCGGGTTCGGTGCTCTACGGCACCGGCGCGGTGGGGGGGGTGGTAAACGTCATTCCCAAGGAGCCGCCGCCCTTCACGCCCGGCGAGACTCTGGACGGCGAATGGCGCCTGCGCGGCTCGAGCGCCGACAACGGCTTCCGCACGCGCCTGGTCGGCGAGGGGGCCACGGCCGGCACCCGGTTTCGCGTGGGCGCCACCCACGAAACCCTCGGAGACCTGAAGACGGGCGACGGCGTGATCCTCTCCCCCCTGGCCCAGCAGTCCCAGCACCTGGACGGCACCTTCTATCTGGCCACGGGGGAGGATTCCAATCTGCGCTTCCGGGGGGAGTTCTCGCGCCTCGACAGCGACCGGGATTTCCTCTCGCCCGGCACCCCCCGGACCACCACCACCGACCGCAGTTCCTGGGGCCTGACCTGGAACCGCGAAAATCTCGGGAGTCCGTTTGCCGACAAGATCAAGCTCCGGCTCTGGAATGCCACCTGGGATTCCACCTCGACGCGATTCGACCGCCTCGACCGCCGCTCCCAGAAGGTGGACACCTGGGGCGTGGACCTGCAGGCCGACGGAAAGTGGCAGCAGGGGCAGCGCTGGACCTGGGGGATGGAGACCTACGTGGACCAGGCCAGCGACCTGCGCATCCTCTCCTCCGGCCCGGAGAACGGCGTGCCCGACGGAAGCCAGTTCCACGTCGCCGGCTACGCACAGGACGAGATCAAGGTCCTTGACGATCTTGAAGTCGTTGCCGGGCTGCGGGGGAATTTCTTCCGCACCACGACCTCGCCGCGCGTTGCCACTCTCCCGGCAGGGATCCGCCTCTCGGACGCCGACATCGCCGAGAACGAGTTCACCTTCACCGGTTCCCTGGGGGCCGTGGCGCACTTGAGCGATGCGGTCTCCCTGGCGGCCAATGGCGGGCGGGGCTTCCGCGTGCCGGGGATCCGCGATCTCGCCGGGGTGAACGCCCATCCCGACGG
>CAZQAP010000269.1:0-3123 GCA_964591365.1 uncultured Planctomycetales bacterium | reverse complement strand
CAGCTCACCAAGAACCCCTGGGAGGACTACATCCCCGCCAACTACCACGTCGGCGATTTGATGTCCGGGACGATCACCAAGAACATCCCTTCGGGGTGTTTCGTCAAGCTGGAGGAAGACCTGGAGGCCTTCCTGCACTTCTCCTCCTTCCCCGAGGAATGGCAGAAGAATCCCGAGGACCACTGCATCCCCGGCCTCAAGATCGAAGTCCGGGTGGTGCGGGTGGATTGCGGTGAAGAGCGGATCGGGCTGGCTTTCGTTCACGCCGACTACCCTGAAAACGAGCTGGTCATCGAGAAGGCGCAGCAGCAGAAGGCCCGCAGGAAGGCCCGGGCCGAGGCCCGCGCCCAAGCCAAGGCCGCCAAGGAGGCCGGGGGCGAGGCTCCCGCCGAGGGGGAACCTCCGGCAGGCCGGGAATCGGAGGTGACCGTCCCCGACGAGGCGCCGGAAACCCCCTCCGCTCCCGAGGAAGCCGGTCCGGAGACCAAGCCTGAGGATTCGGGCAAGAATCCGGGCGACTGAAGGTCTCCTGCCGCATGAAAGCGATCGCCGGCTGGTCAGCTTGCCTCCTGGTCCTGGCGGGCTGCCAATCGGGGAAAACGAAGCTGCCGGCCCCGGCCGCTTCGGCTTCCACCCGGCCGCAGCGGGCCGCCGGCGCTTCGGGACCGGCGGCCGCGGGGAAGGCTGAGGGCGACCTGCCGGCCTCCCATCCGCTTGCACCGGCGGTCCTGGAAACCCAGACCCGGCTGGGGCTGCGGGTTCTTCGCGCCCGGTTGCTGGAAGAGAACCTGGGCAGGTCGTCCCGGCTCGCCGTTCCAGCCGGACCCCGCACCTTCGGAGATACGGTCCCGGTGACGATCCGGATCGCCAATCCCCTGGCCTTCGAGCTGGAATTGGAAGGACCGGAGGACGGCCTGCGGATCGAACTGGAGAGCCGGCGCGAGCGCTGGTTTCCCCTGGGTCAGAAAGAGGTTTTCTCACGCAACTTTCTGGCCCGGGTTCCTTCCGGCGCGGTTCTTGCCCCGGGCGGGATCCTGGAGCAGTCCTTCTCCCTCGCCCTGGAGCCTCCTCCCGGGGATCCGAGTTCCCTCTGGGTGGTGTATCTTCAGGCGCGCCTGCACCTCGATGGGGTGCGCTCGGGAGGGGATCCGCTCCCTGCCCATGAAATCCGGCTGACACCCATTCGCATGCTCGTTTTTCCCAAAGGCTGGGAATCCCTGGCTGCGGAGCCGCTTGCTTCCCTGCACCGGGTGCTGGCGACGCCATCTCCGCAGGTCGAGCGCCACCTGCTCGTCTGCGCCGCCCTCCTTCCGCCCGAGAAACGGCGGGAAGGGCTTGCGCTTCTCATGGACGCCCTGGTCGACAACCCGGCCCCCCGGCGCAGTCGTTCGATCACCACGGCCCTGGCCTGGCTGACCGGCCGCGAGCCTTCCCAATCCCCGGCCGCCTGGTACGCCTGGTGGGAGAAACAGCCCCGCAGCAACCCTTGAAGACGCCCTCGTCCCCCCGGTCTCAGGCGACCCGGCTGGAGCGTATGGCCTCCGCCATTGTGCGCAAGGAAGAGCTGGTCCATCGGCTGGAGCGGGCTTCGGCCTCCGGAACCCGGCTGCGGGTCAAGTTCGGCATCGACCCGACCTTCCACGAAATCCACATCGGGCACGCGGTGGTGATCCGGGTGCTGCGGCTCTTCCAGGAATTCGGCCATCTGCCGGTGTTGATCCTGGGCGATGCCACCGCCCGGCTGGGGGACCCGAGCGGCCGCAACGAACAGCGGCCTCCTCTGGACGCCGAGGAGGTGGAGCGCAACGCCGCCAGCTACCTGGCCCAGATAGGCCGGATCCTGGACCTGTCTCCCGGGGTCTGCGAGGTCCGCCGCAACAGCGAGTGGTTCGGATCCATGGACTTTTTCGACGCCCTCAAGCTCGCCGGGCATTCCACGGTGGCCCGCCTCCTGGAGCGGGACGATTTCCGCAAGCGGATGGAGGAGAACCATCCCCTGCACCTGCACGAAATGATCTATCCCCTCATGCAGGGCTGGGATTCGGTGATGGTGCGGGCCGACGTGGAGCTGGGCGGCAACGACCAGCTCTTCAATCTGCACATGGGACGCCTCCTTCAGGAGCGGGAGGGGCAGGCTCCGCAGGTCTGCTTCACGACCCCGCTCCTGATCGGGACGGACGGCCGCAAGATGTCCAAGACCTACGGAAACCACGTCCCGCTTCAGGCGTCCCCCCGGGAGGTCTTCGGAAAGGTGATGAGCCTTCCGGACCAGGAGATGGGAGAGTGGTTCCGGATCCTGACCGATCTGGAGCCTGCCGAGATCGACTCGCTTCTCGCCGGGCATCCCCGCGATGCCAAGGTGCGGCTGGCGGGCCTGCTCACGGCCTGGCTGCACGGCGAGGAGGCCGCAGCCGCGGCCGAGGAAGAGTTCGACCGCATGTTCCGCAAGAAGGGGCTGCCGGAGGAGATCCCCGAAATCTCCCTGGAGGCCGGCGACTACCCGCTTCCCAACCTGCTCAAGGAGGCCGGGCTCGTGAAGAGCACCAGCGAAGCGCGCCGGCTGATCCAGCAGGGCGGGGTGCGGCTGGAGGGCGAGGTCTGCCGGGACGTCGGCGCCATGGTCAGCCTCGCTTTGGAGGGGGAGCGTCCGCTTCTCCAGGCCGGCAAGCGCCGCTTCGCCCGCGTCCGTGCCGGCTGAACCGGAGCGGCCGGACCCTTCAAGCGACAGGAAATCGTTTGGGAAGCGTGTTTGAAAGAAAGGGGCTTCGGGATTCCGTGTGGGCTCCTCTCTTCCCGGTCAGGGCTCGGGTCTCCGGAGGGTTTTCCTCCCCTCCCCACGATCGGTTTCCGCTTCTCCAGCCAGCCATTCTCCGGAAAGCGGGAAGAATAAGAGATCAACCGCGGAGGAGGCGGAGAGCGCGGAGTACGCGGAGAAGAAAAAGACAAGAAGAGGACCGGCATTCCGCCTTCGCCGGTTTTCTCCTCTTGGTTTTTCTTCTCCGCGCTCTCCGCGTCTCCGCGGTTTATCGTTCTTCCTTCTTCGGAGATCCTCGCCTCCCAGGATTCTCCGGCACCGGGGAGGCCCCTCCGACCCGTAGAGAGGAACCCGGAAGCCCCTCTAGG
>CAZQAP010000268.1:0-3137 GCA_964591365.1 uncultured Planctomycetales bacterium | reverse complement strand
TGTAGCGTTCACGAAACTCTTTCGGGTTTGACAGCAGGGCATGGTGCACCACCTCGGCTCCTTTTGATCAGTCCAAAGTTCTCAAGTGTCTGCAGGATGGCTTCGCGTTCCGCCATCCGGCGTTCCCGGGCATTCCTCATGCCCTTCACGGCACATTGTACCGCCTTGCAGGAGGCCTGGTAGAAGGTTTCCCGGCTCACCACGGCTTTCCAGCCGGGAAGTTCTGCATCCGCCGCCGACGGCGTCTTCCAGCCCAGCCTCTTCCGCAGCAGCTTCTCATCCAGGGTCTCCCAGGCCCGCTCCAGAAGTCCCACAGCTTCCTCCAGGCCGGTCAGTTCCACCTCCTTTCCCAGCCCCGTCACCTCCTTCAGTTCCCGCATTCCACGCTCCGCCCAGGGATTGTGCTGCGGAGTCCGGGGAAGATTGCGAAGGTGCACCACCCGGTGCGCTCCCAGCCAGGCTTCCACCTCCTCCGACACGTAGCAGGCTCCGTTGTCCGTCATCCAGACCAGCGGCAGGCCTTTCTGTTCCCTTGCGGTGGCTTCCAGAAGCGCGATCACTTCCCTGCCTTCCGCGGCACCGCCCACCGACATTCCCCGCACCCGCATCGGGCCCGGATCCCGGATCACCTGGCCTTCCACCCCATCACCCTCCATCCGCCCCAGGTGCGTGGCATCCTGGCACCAGATCCCGTTGCGGACCCTCACTTCCACATTCACGCGCCGGGCTTCCACCCTCCGGCGAAGCTCCTCCCGCCGCTCCGACTTCAGGGCCTTCACCTGCTCCCGCACCGCACGAAGCGGCACCGCTTCCCCCAGCTCGTGGAAGAGCCGTTCCGCACCCGCACGGTGGTCTGCTTCCCAAACGGCCCGCACCCGCTCCCGGTCCCGGCGGCGCTGCCCTTCCGACCTCCGCGGCCGGCCTGCCCGCCCGGGCTCACTTTTCTTCCAGTTCTCCAGGGTGCGGGGCGTCACCTCGAGAAGATCCCCCATCAGGCTCCGCCCTCCCCGGGGAATCCTTCCCCGCTCCCGGAGAAGGGCTCCCACCCCGCTTCGGAGCGCTCTTCCGTAGCGCCTTCCCGCTCTTTTTTTTCCGCCGCCTCCCGCCCGGCTTCGTCTCCTTCTTCTTGCGAAGATCCTCCCGCACCGAAGGAAGTTCCTTCATCACCTCCACCAGGCTGCGCAGCACCTGGTTCTCCTGCTCCAGTTCCCGAATCCTCTTCTGCAGAGCCTTCGGATCCTCTTCCGCCGGAAGGGGGGATTGCATCGTCTTGGGCCTCCTGGGTTGTCGAAGAAGCCCGCAGAGCATACCGCTCAAGGCCTGCTGGGAAAGCTGCCACACCCGCACCGGCGGCACCTCCAGTTCCGCCGCAAGCTCCGCCTTGCTCTTGCGTCCCACCCAGTACTCCAGCACACCCGTCCCAAGACGATGCGCCCGCTTCCGCTCCTCCTCGCTCGCCTGCTCCCAAAGGGCCCGCACCGGCACCGCCGGACGAGCCGGCACCCGGAAGCGCGACCGTTTCCGCATGCGCCTCGGTTTCCGCTCTTTGCACGAGTTCTCCTCCGTTTCCGCCGTTTCCATCCCTTCCTCCCTCATCGCTACGGGCCGCTTCCCGGCCCCCCATGCCCAGAGCCTCGAAATCCATCTCCTGGCGGCCTCCCTCCGGGGTCTGCACCACCAGACGCCCTTTCTCCCCGTGCAGGGAAACCTGCTCGTCCCCGATCCTGCCGAAGAGGAAGACCGGCCTGCGCGGCGTCTCTTCCAGGGCCAGGGAAAGTTCGTTCCCCTTCATCTCCGCTTCCAGCGTGCGCCGGAGAGCGGTCTCCGCCCCGAAGAAGCGGTCCGCCGGCACCAGCCCCCCGATCCCCTGATGCGTGCGGAAGTGGTTGTAGTGGGCGATGAAATGCCCCAGGCGCTCCCGGGCTTCCCCCAGGTCTTCCGGACGCACCCGCTCCCAGAATTCCCGGTTCACCGTGGCCCAGAAGCGCTCCGTCTTGCCCAGCGTCTGCGGATGGTGCGTGCGCGAAATCACGTGCCGGATTCCCTCCCGCTCCAGGAGCTTCTGGAAGGCCGCCTTCCCCCGCCAGGTCACGTATTGCCGCCCCTGGTCCGTCAGGACCTCCCGGGGCTTCCCGAAGCGGGCCATCCCCTCCATCAGGGCCTCCATCACCAGCTCCTGCCTCTGGTGGAGCTGCAGACCCCAGCTCACGATGTAGCGGCTGCAATCGTCCAGGAACACCGTCAAATACACCCGCTGGCTGTGCCGGTGCAGAAGGAAACTCGTGATGTCGCTCTGCCAGAGCTCCCCAGGACGCGCCCGCTCGAAGCGACGCGGCGGCATCGGCTTTCTGCGGCGCCGCTTGCGCACCGGAGCCGGCGGGGACACCCCCGCCTCCCGCAAGGTGTTGCGGACCGTCCCCGCCGAAACCTTCACCCCCTGGAAACGAAGCAGGAAGTCCCGCACCTTGCGAAGACCGAAGGACGGAAAACGATGCTTCGTGCGCACGATCTCCGCACGCACCGCCGGGGGGATCTGTTTCCGGGAGGGGCGTTTGCCCTTCCCGGCTCCCAGGAAACGGTCCTCCAGGCCCCGCGGGCCCTGCTCCTCGTAGCAGCGGATCCACCGGGAAAGCGTTTCCACCGTCACCCCCCAGAGAAGAGCGAAGCGGGTGCGGCTCACCCCCGACCCCAGGAAGGCCTCCACCGCCTGGCGCCGCTCCTCAGGCGTGTACGCGCCGCGGTGCCCTCCCTTGCGGTTGCGGGGATTGGGACGCGGCTCAAGGCCCGAGGGACCCTGCTTCCTGCGCCGCCGGCGCCACGTCGCCAGGGTGGCCGTGCTCAAGGAATGCTCCGCGCAAAACTCCCGCATGGTCTGTCCGGAAGCTTCGTAGGCCGCCAGCAGGGCCCGTTTCTCCTCCACGCTGAAGGGGTGCCGCCGGCTGCCCCGGAGGATCCCCCCGCGGCCCTGGGGAGGGGTCCCCTCCCGGGAGGGGACCCCTCCCCAGGGGGCCTTCCCACTCGTCTCTCTTCTCGGGTCCATCTGCGTCTCCTTGCCGACTCCTGGCCAGCTCTGGGAGGCGATGCAAGGACCCATGCTCTGTTACGTCAAAGACGAAAGAGTTTCGTTATACGCCACA
>CAZQAP010000267.1:0-3155 GCA_964591365.1 uncultured Planctomycetales bacterium | reverse complement strand
GGAGCGGCTGCCCGTCGGGCCCCACCTGGGAGAAGAACAGGATCCCATGCTTTTCCGGCTGGACTCCGGTGGCGATGGACGTCCAGACCACCGGCGAGAAGGTCGGCTGGAAGGTCTGCAGGAGCCCGGCGGTTCCACGCCCGGCCAGGGCCTTCAGATTGGGCAGCCTGCCCTGGTCCATCAGGGGCCGGGCGACGTTCCAGTCGAGGCCGTCGAGCCCGATCACCAGGACGGGAGGCCCCTGGAAAGGGGGGACGGATTCCCCGCAGCCCGCAAGGAAAACCAGAAAGGCCGGGAGGAGGAGCAGCCGCCCGCCCGCGCAAGCAGGAACGATTCGCTTCACCGCAGCCCGATTGTACGACGCCCCTTCGGCCGCCCTACCCGGAAAGGCCGGGGATCCGGCGCCGGCGGGAACGCCGGCCGATGAACCAGTAACTCCCGAAAAGCAGCACCCAGGCGGGGAGGTCGCCGACCGGATCCCGCGGTCCCGCCGCGCCGATCACGCCCCCGCAGCCGCCCGCCCCGCCTCCGGAGGAAGCGGTCTCTCCCAGGAAGGTGAAGGTGCCGGGCGCCACGACCCCCTGCCCGTCCTCGTTGATGACCAGAACCGCGAAGGAACCATTGGCGAAGGCCGGGGTCACGGTCCGGATCTCCCCGGGCCCCAAGGCGGTCACCTGGGAAGCCGGCCGCCCCCCCCGCCCCGTCTGGGGATCGGCGCCGAAGACCACCGCAGGATGCCCGCCGAAATTGCTGCCGGAGATCTGCACACTGGCTCCGCCCCCGCGACTGCCGCGGGTCGGTGTCATGTCGAAGATGACCGGATCGGACGCGGCCACGTAGCGGAAGGCGTTCGGCAGGGTCACGGGAGCCCCGAGCGGGTTGGCGAGCGTCACGTCGGCGCTCCCCGCGGCATGGCCGGGGGTGGTCAGCCGCACGAGCTTGGAGGAGACCCAGGTCGCGGCCGCCGGCGTCCCGCCGATGGTGACGGTCATGCCGGGATCGAAACCGCTCCCATTCAGGAGCACCGTCGTGCCGCCCGCCGACTGGCCTGCAGCGGGAAAGAGTTCCGTGAAGACCGGAACGCTGGCAAAGGTGAATGCTGCCGGCGCCCGGGCCTGCTGGCCGTCGGGATTGTTGACCGCCACGTCCAGGGTCCCGGGATCGTTGGCGGGCGCCACCACCTCGAGGTTGTTCTCGTCCAGGAAAACGACCGAGGAAGCCTCCACTCCGCCGAAGAGGACCCAGCCCCCCGGCTGGAATCCGCTGCCCGTCAGGCGGACGGTGGTCCCGCCGTTCACGCTGCCGATCGGCGGGTCGACCCCCGAAAGGAGCGGGGCCGGGGCCACCACTTCGACCACCCCGCTGGCGGCTTCCAGATCACCGGAGGCCGTGGTCAGGTAGAGGTCGTAGGCGCCCAGCGGGCAGGAGGGGGAGACCGTGACGGTGGCCTGGACCCAGTTGGCTCCGTTGCTTACTCCGCTCAGGGTGATGCCCGGGCTCAGTTCCACCAGGGAAAGGCCCCCCGGAGGGAAGCCGGCCCCCGACAGGGTGAGGGGCCGGCTTTCTCCCGGGTGGATCAGGAGCGGTGTGCTGGCGGATTCGAGAAGCGGGCTGTCGGGGCGCGCAGCCAGGGACCCGCAGTCGAGGTGGCTGGACGCTCCCAGGGGGTGGACCGCCGGATTGGAGAAACCGCCGTAGAAGGTCACCCCGAAATCGTTCTGGAGCGGAGTCTCCCCGGTGAGGTTTTCCTGCTGGAAGTTCCCTTCCACCGGGGCGGCATAGACGAAGAAGTTTCCCGCGGAAAGCCCGCGCAGGGACCAGTTGCCGTTCTTGTCGCTCAAGGCGGAGCCGGCCACCCTGCCGTCTTCGGCATGGACCGCGACCACCAGCCCCCCTTTGAGGACGGAAGCGTCGCTCTTGAAGAGCCGGCCGCTGAGAGAGGAGTCGAGCCCGTTGGACATCACCGCGGTCCCGCCGGCAGCGTCGTCCGCGGAAAGGGAGCGGTGCAGCCACTGGCGGGGAGCGACGAACGGCCAGAGGGTCGAACTCACCAGAGGAGAGTGGTCCAGGCCGATGAAGTGGCCGATCTCATGGCTGGCCACGTCCTGGAGGTCGTAGCGGCCCGGCGAACCATCGGTGGCGAAATCGAAATCCCGGGAGTTGAACAGGATGTCCGCATCCAGGATGCGCCCCGTTCCCACGTCGAAACTGATCGGGGTGAGGGCCACGATTCCGCCTCCCGGCGGGAAGAACCCGGAATGGTTGTTCCCGTCGAAATAGAGGATGTGGTCGGAAGTGTTGATATTGCGGGAGGAGGTGTCGGCTTTGCGGTTGAAGCGCACCTTGGATCCCGGCAGGTCTTCCCAGGCCTGGAAAGCGTGTTCCAGGGCCGCGGCGTGGGAACCGTCCTCGATCCCGGGCGGAGCGGTCTTGTTCAGGCGCCAGGAGAGGGTCGGGGTGTTCCACTTGAGCACTTTCCCCCCGAGAATCATGCGCACGTAGCCCCGGGCCGCGTCCCCGCCGGCCTGAAACGCCACCAGGATCAACAGAACGCGGAAAAGAAGCCGGCCTGCCCGCGGAAAGCGCGGGCGGTCACCTCTGGCGGGCCACTTCTTCCAGGATCGCTTGGACGAACGAGTCATGGTCGTGCTGTTCGAGCCCGCCGCCCGGCTGGAGGCGGGTGTCTCGAATCACCATGGAGGAGTCGTCCATCCCGGGAAGAACCCGGAAGGTCCCCGAGGCCAGACCCACGGGGAGCCGCCAGCCATTGGCCCCTTCCCTGCTAAGGAAAAGGATGAGGCGGTCCCCCGCTTGCAGCGCGGGCATTCCTGGGAGATAGAGCCCCCTCCCGGCAACCGCCCCTCCCGGAATGCGGACTTCCTGGACGGACGGCACCAGACCTTTCATCGGAAGGATGGTGGAAAAGGTGTAGCGGGTCTCGATGAGCCCGTCCTTGCGCTGAATCGGACGGGCCCCCAGGATCAGGACCTCGGAAATCTGGCCCGCCTGGGCCACCAGCTTGGGCAGGTCGTCAGAGGCCTGAAGGGTGGTTGCCGGGAGCGGCTCCAGGAGCCATCCGGCGCCCAAAGCAAGGATAAGCAGGGAAGCGGAGGTCTTCATAGCGTCCACTGCCCTTTGCGGACGCCTGCGGGCCT
>CAZQAP010000266.1:0-3161 GCA_964591365.1 uncultured Planctomycetales bacterium | reverse complement strand
GCGGCGCGCAAGGCGGGCAGCGTCTTTCAGGTGGGCCTCCAGGCGCGCACCAATCCGATCTACAAGCTGGCCGAGACCTTCGTGCGCTCGGGCGCGCTGCGCGAGGTCCTTTCCCTGCGCGGGCAGTGGGCGCGCAAGACCTCCTGGCGGTTCTCCAGCGGCGATCCGTCCCTGGAGAAGGCCCTCAACTGGCGCCTCGACCCCGAGGTGAGCCTGGGCCTTCCCGGCGAGGTCGCCTCGCTGCAGATGGATGCGGTGGCCTGGTTTTTGCGCCAGTACCCGGTCTCGGTGCGCGGCTCGGGGAGCGTGCGGTTCTACCAGGACGGCCGCGAGGTGGCCGACACGGTCCAGCTCGAGTTCGCCTTCCCCGACGGGGTGCGCATGGGGTATGAAGCCACGCTGGGAAGCTCCTACGAGGGGCGCTACGAACTCTTCCGCGGCTCGAACGCGACCATCCGCATGGCCGACACCTTCGGCTGGATGTTCAAGGAGGCCGACTCCCCCACCCAGGGCTGGGAGGTCTACGCCTCCCGCGAACGCTTCCACAACGACGAGGGGATCACCCTCATCGCGGACGCCACCAAGCTTGCCAAGCAGGGCAAGCTCAAGGAAGGGATCGGGCTGCCCCACCCGCCGCTCTACTACGCGCTGGAAAGCTTCGCCGCCAGCGTCGCGGAAGGGAAGCCGCCTGTGGTCTCGGCCGAGATGGGCCTCCGCGCGGCGGTGATCGGCATCCAGGCGCAGCAGGCCGTCGTCACCGGCAAGGAGATGGCGCTTCCCGATTCCCTCTACAAGGCGGATTGAAGGGGCGCGTGCAAAGGTTCCCCCGGCTGCGCGAACTCTCCCCGGCCCTGCGGCTGGGCCTGACGGGGATCCTTCTCACCCTGGCGGGCGGTTTCGCCGCCGGAGCCGCACAGATCGTGCTCCACCACGCCCCCAAGGACGAAGAACCCGGGCTCTCGCTCACCGACCTGATGGGTTCCTACCACGGAGTGCGGCAGCCGGCGCGCCTTCGGACCGCGATCGAGGGCGAACACGGCAAGGCCTATCTCGCGGACGCCTCCGAACGCGCCACGCTTCTGGCCTGGCTCTCCGGCGGGCGCTTGAGCGAAGAGTACGACAGTCTCGAACGGAGCGCGGACTCCCCCGCCGAGATCCTCGAGGGCAACTGCCTGCGCTGCCACGCGCGCAAGGCGAAGGAGGGCGGCGGCATCGGCACGACCCTGCCGCTCGAGTTCTGGGACGACGTCAAGAAGGTTGCCTTCGCGCAGGAACTCGATCCGGTGCCGCTCGACATCCTGGTCGTGACCACGCACACGCACGGGCTTTCGCTGCCGCTCGTCACGCTGCTCGCCGCGGGGCTCTTTCTTCTGACGCGCTGGCCGCGCCGGGTGCGCCACGGCGTCTTCCTGGCCGCCGGCCTGGGCCTTTTCCTCGATCTGGGCGGCTGGTGGCTGGCGCGCGAGACGAGCGCCGGGGTCTTCTTGATCCTGGGCGCGGGCGCCGTCTACGGCACGGCCATGGCGGGGGCCCTTTTCGGGACCCTGGCCGACCTCTGGCTGCCGCGCCCCTGAAGGCCCCACCCCCACAGGATGGGGGAAAACCTGCGCAGACCCCCTCCAGGGCCAAAAGGGCCACCATGGATTCCACCCCGTGCTAGACTAGAAAGACCCCTCTCTGGCACCAGGAAACATGCGCATCCTTCCTCTCGCGGCCCTCCTGCTGGCCGGCCCGCTTTCGGCCCAAGCCGTCCTCCATTTCGGTGATGTCCTGGAACTCCCCTCCACGACCACCGGCGGGGCCGACCACGCGACCCTGGCGATCAACAACCGCGGAGACGTCTTTCTGGCCTGGCAGGCCACCCGCCCCGATCTGAGCGGTTCCTTCCCCATCCGCCAGGTGGAGGGGGTTTATCTCGAGCGGACCGGAAAGTTCACCTGGCGGGTCCCCACCCTCAGCGACGTTCTGGTCTTGGGGGATCCCTCGCTGGGTCTTCTTGGTTCCCAGGAGACCTGCCGCAAACCCGACGTGGTCGCCGTGGGTCTCGACTTCGTGGTGGTCTTCCCGCGCAACATCCCCGACGGGGCCCCCGGCGGCGGAACGGCCCAGCTCGAAGCCGTCTTCGTGGGGCGCGTCCCCGGGAGCAATCCAGTCCTG
The DNA here is from genome assembly GCA_964591365.1 of uncultured Planctomycetales bacterium. Taxonomy (GTDB): domain Bacteria; phylum Planctomycetota; class UBA1135; order UBA1135; family UBA1135; genus CAZQAP01. The sequence goes on along the minus strand of CAZQAP010000266.1, from coordinate 1,004 downwards.
GATGTTCCCATGGCCGGAGCGGGCTGGGTCGTGGACCCCCTCCTCCAGAGCGGGGACGCCGGCGTCATGCCGGACCTGGCGCGCCTTTCCACGGCCGCGGACATGGCCGGAGTCTTCTACGTGCACCAGGATTTCGCCAACGGCACCCAGCGTGAGTACGACATCCGCTACGCGCGCCTCGATTTCACGAACTCCCCCCCCGTGATCGGCGCGCCCACGGTTGCGGTGGCCAATCTGCCGCTCGACGACGGCCCCGGAGGCCCTCCCGTCGGAGGCCTCGTCCTCCCCGACGCGCAGAGCGACGATTTCGGCAACCTGGTCCTGGGGTATTCGGCCTACGTGGAGGCCGGACACCAGGGAGCCCCCAAGGACAAGGGGACCATCCAGGTCCGCCGCTTCCAGGAAACGGGGGGCAGCCTCGTCCCCCTGGATTCCTGGGAGTACGTGGGCCCCGTCCGCTTCAACCACCAGCGGCGGCCGATGCTGGCCGCATCCCGGAAGGACAAGAAGAACACCGTCAGCCTCGCCTGGATGGACGTTCCTCCGGGAAGCAACTCCCTGGTGGAGGTCAAGCACTGGGAACTCCTCTTCCCCAGCGCGGCTGCCGGCCCGGTTTCCGACAACGATCTGCAATTCCCCGCCTCCGGCTTCCGCACCACCCTTCCTGCCGTGATGCACGCCCGGCGCTACCGTCTCTGCCTGGCCACGGTCCACGGGCCCAACCACCTGATCCCGGTGGCCTGGATCCCCACCGAACGCAGCGGTCTGGTCAAGGTGCATTTTCCCAGCGTGGATCCCACCCGGATGGCGGTGGACGTCCTGGAGTTCGGAAACCTGGGATCCGCCGGTTCGCGGGTCACTCCCATGAGCTACGAGGCGGTCGGCTCCACCCGGCCAAGCGCGATCTTCCTCGAAATCCTGCGCCTCTAGACCGGATTATTCATGAACATCGTAACGAGGCCGTTCCAGCGCCCGGAAGGCAAGGCGCGGGGGTGATTTTGGCC
>CAZQAP010000265.1:0-3203 GCA_964591365.1 uncultured Planctomycetales bacterium | reverse complement strand
AGCCGTGCTCGAAGAACTCGTCGCCGTGGTCGGCCACCAGCATCACGATGGTCCGCTCCCAGAGCCCCTTCTTCTTCAGGGCGGCGAAGATCCGCCCGAGGTGATCGTCCACTCCGTTCAGTTCGGCGTCGTAGAGTGCGCGAACATGGCCCAGGTCCCGTTCGCCGATCTTGCGCTTCCCCTCCGAACGGTCGAAGACGTCCGGGCGGAAGTACCAGTTGGTCCCGTCCATCTTGCCGGCGTAACCGGGATCGAACTTCTTCGCCAGAGCTTCCGGGGGGATGTAGTCGTAGTGGACGTCGAAGTAGTGGAGAAAGAGGAAGAAGGGCTTCTTCCCGTCCTGCCGTTCCAGGAATCCCAGCGCCTTGCGGTTGATCCGGTCCGAGGTCCGGTCCCAATGGGAGGCCCGGTCTCGGAAGGAGCGGATCACCTGCGGGCCGTGCGGCTGGCCGGAGGCTTCCAACTGCCCGGCGTACCTCTTCACCGCGCGGGCCAGTTCCTGGGGCGAAATCATCCCGGATTCGTAGACGTCGAATCCCTTGCCGAAGCCGTACTTCGGATCGAGATAGGGACCGCTGAAGAACCCTCCGGTGGAGTAGCCGGCCTGCTGGAACTTGAGCGCCAGGGTCTCCCGCAAAGGATCGATGCGGAAGTCGTCCATTTCCACTCCGTGGCTGCGGTCGCTGAGGCCGGTCATCAGGGCGGAATGGGCGGGGAGCGTCCAGGAACTTGAACTCCAGGCGCTGTCGAAAACCACCCCCTCGCGGGCCAGGTCGTCGATGTTGGGGCTGACCGGCAGGCCGGGGGCGTATTCGGGCCGGTGGCCGTAGACCCCGAGATGATCGCGGCGCAGGGAGTCGATGCTGATCAGGAGAACGTTGAGACGGTCCCCGCCCGCTCCGCCGAGCCAGCCCTGCTGGAACGCCAGGGCCAGGAAGCCGAGCCCCAAAGCCCCGGACAGGAGGAGGAAGCGCGATCCTTTCATGCCGATTCCTACTCTACCCTGCCGTCGCGGCCGCCCCGAGAACAGCTTCTCCTTTCAGCGGGATCCGTTCGGGGGTCCGAAACGGGAAACCACCGATACGGGAACGTCGAGCCGCGGGATGTCCGCATCGGTGGTGCGGACGTGGAGGATCCCCCTTCGGGGAGAGGCGGGTGCCGGGCCGCGGGCCCGGAGGGTCACCTCGAATCGTTGCTGAGGGATGAGGGTCTTCCACGACACCTCGAGATCCCCCTGCAGGTCCCCCTCAATCTCGGCGCCCAGGATCTCCACACGGCTCTTCCAAGCCCGGGCCTGGATCTCCACGGTGGCTTCATCCGCGGGGCCGTCTCCCCGAAGAAGGATCACTCGTTTCGGTTTGGCCAGGACATCGGGGCCGGCGACCCCCTGGACCGCGAAACGGATCGGGGGGCCGCCGGGAAGATCGGAGTGAATCCGGAATTCCTTGGAAAAGGGGCCCTGCGGAAGTTCCTCGGGCGTCGTCACCTCGATCCGCCAGGCGCTGGCTTCCTTTTCGCCGGAGACCTTCCGGGTTTTCAGTTTCCAGCCGTCGATCTCCCCGGGGGCCACAAGATTGAAGCGGGTGTCGTCGTGGCTGCGGACACCGAAAACGGCCCGCGCCCGCTGGCGGACCCCGACCGGTCCCAGATCCACGGACCAGGGTTCGACCCAGTAGGGCGTCCAGATGTCGGCGGCGAACTCGAGGACCAGAGGGGGTTCGCCCTCGAGGTAGAGGGGAAAGCTGCCGATCTTGCGCGAGACCGGTTCCCGGTAGCGGGAAGTGTCGAGGACCAAGCCCAGAACGGCCTTCTCCCCCGGCTTCAGGACCAGGTGGATTCCGCGTGGATCGAGCCTGAGAGTGCGCTGGCCGGCCGGGCGGGAGGGGAGGACCAGATCCAGGAGGGCGCAGTCGCATCCGGTCGGTCCGATGCGCGTGATCGTGACCGGTTGGGCGCTCCGGTTGCGGAGATGGAACTCCGAGCGGGCGGCACTCCCGAAAGGAATGGGAGGAAACTCCAGCCGGTCGGGCTCGATCTCCAGTGAGGAGCGGGCCCGCAGGTCCGCTGGTGTGGAGAGCGGGGGGGGAGCCGGGGGGCCGCAGGCCGGGAGGGGGCCGAAAAGGACCCCGGAAAGGAAGGCTGCGATCCAGAACCGCCCCTTCCCGTCTCGATCTTTCCGGTAGGCTGCCATGTTTCCTGGTATCCTAACTGGAAGGAAGGGTTTCTCCCCCCTTCCCGGCCAGCCATGATTCTGCGCAAAATCCTACCGATTGTCGTCGTGCTCGTCCTTGGAGTGACCGGGTACCTGATCTTCGCCCAGGGCGATTCCGAGGGGACTGCCGACCTGCCCGACCTGGCCCAGAAAAGCGGGCCCAACCGGGATGCCGCGCCTGCGCCGGAGCCGATCCCGGGCCTTGACAAATTCCTGGACCATCACATGCCGGGGGAAACCGAATCGGGACCCTTGGAGATCTTCACCCCGGATGGGGGGACGGTCTTTCTTTCCGACAAACAGTCCCCCGTCCTCGATCTGGTCACCGGGGAACAGGTCAACTCGGTCCGCAACCTTGCCATTCCCATCCGGGGCAAGTTCATCGACCCCGGGAGGAAGATCAAGAAGGTCAAGATGCCTGACCCGGACCAGAATCCTTTCTACCGGACCGTTGGCAAAGGGGAGAACCGGCGGCGCAGCATCTACCCTGACTGGTACAAGGGCGGCACCGGGGGCAGCGGCGGTGGATCCCCGCAGAAGTAGGACTTCCCCGCTTCTCCCTTTTCCCCTCTGCCGGTAGAGTTTCTCCCATGGCCGATCCCTACCCGCTTCTTGCCGGTGCCGATCCCGAGGTCCATGGAGCCCTGGTGGGGGAACTCGGGCGGCAGGAACGGCAGATCGAACTCATTGCCAGCGAGAACCACACCTCGCCCGCGGTTCTCGAGGCCCTGGGTTCCGTCCTGACCAACAAGTACGCCGAAGGCTATCCCGGCAAGCGCTACTACGGCGGCTGCGAGTTTGTCGACGTCGCCGAAGAACTGGCCCGCGACCGGCTTCGGGAACTCTTCCACGCCGAGCATGCCAACGTCCAGCCGAGCAGCGGCTCCCAGGCCAACCAGGCCGCCCTCCTCGCCTTGGCAGCCCCGGGCGACACGGTCCTGGCCATGGCGCTGAATCACGGCGGGCACCTCTCCCACGGCCATCCCAAGAA
>CAZQAP010000264.1:0-3221 GCA_964591365.1 uncultured Planctomycetales bacterium | reverse complement strand
GCCAGCAGGATCAAGGCCAGCAACGGGAGGAGATCCGGGGCGTGGAAGGGGACGGGCCGGGCCCCGCGAAGGCGGGCACCCAGCGAAAGGGCGTAGAGACTCAGGAGGATCAGCACAGGGAGGACGTCGAGCATCAACCCTTTCGGGGAGAGGGCGGATTGCGCCGTGGCGAGCAACCGGTGGCTGAACAAAGCGGGGTCGAGGGTGTTCTGGGGCAGGGTCGGAAGATCGAGAGCGGCCCGGACGGCTAGATGGAGTAGAAGAGCCAGGAACGAGGCTCCGAGTTGGAAGCGGATTCTGCGCCCGTGCCCGGTCACCCCCCGCCCCAGAAGAAGAGTGAAGAAGATCAAGGGGATCTTTTCGTTCACGCCCGCGCTCAAAAGGACCAGGGCGGCGAAGGTCTTCGGGTGCGGCAGGGCCAGGAGGAGAAGCGTGATGGTGAAAAGAGCGATCGGATCCACCCCGGAGCGGCTCACGAAGATCCACAAGACCCAGGAGAGGAGACCTGTGGCGATCGATCCGGCAAGAGTGGCGTGGAAATGGCGGCGCGCAAGAAAGGCAAGAAGGAGGCTTGCCCCGACCAGCATCAGCCAGGAGAGGAGGCAAAGGGCCTGGGTCGCTCGAAGCCAGTCGGAATCCACGTCGGCGGGAAGCTTCGGAAACCGGTAGAGAAACGGAAGATGGTAGAGCGGGAGGGCGGGAAGGACGGAGAGCGGCCGGTGTTGGAAGGCCGCGGGGATCGGAGCTGCGGTGGGATGCCCGTCCAGCTTCAGGAGCAAGGAGGCATAGTCGTCATGGGAAGTTGTCTGGAAAGCAGCCTCGCGGTAGATCTCGAAAAAGGTCCGGCTCGTGAAGAGCAAGCTTCCTCCCAGGAGCAGGGGCAGGAGAACCCATCGTGTTCGCGGTGACATGGGCCGGTGCGGGCCTAATGGTGGGGGCGGAGGGCCTCGGCCAAGAGGCGGGTGACCGCCGGCATGCGCGGACCCGGCAGGAGGATGAAATCCTGGGTGAGAAGGACCACGCGGCCGGAGCGGACGGCGGGAAGAGCGGGGAATCCCGCCTGCCAGGCTTTCAGGACCTGGGCCTCGGACTCCGAGCTTCCCGGCCGCAGTTCGAAGATGACTTCGGGTGCCGCGCGGACGAGAGCCTCCTCGGCCAGGTCGAAATAGTCGCGCTCGTTGTCGGCGAAGACGTTGCGGCCGCCTGCAAAGCCCAGAAGCTCGCTTAGGAATGAGGCCCCCCCGGCCACGACGAGCCCGCCCGCCTCCCCGGCGCGCCGCCCGACGACCAGCAGGGCCGGCGTTGGCCGGGGGGAGGGATTCCGATTCGTGGCAAGAGCTGCCATCTCCTTGCGGGCCTTGTCCACGAGCCGGCCGGCGCGCTCCTCCACGCCGAAGAGGGTGCCCAGGCGGCCGATCTCGGCCTGCCAGCCGGCCCAGGTGTCCGTGGCCAGAGAGAGGAGCGGGAATCCCTGCCGGCGGCAGAAGTCTTCCAGGCCGGGAAGCCTTCCCTGGGTCAGGACCAGGTCGGGCCGGAGTGCTGCCAGGCTTTCCAGGTTGGGATTGAGCTGCCCGCCCAGTCGCACGATCCGCTCGGCTCCCGGCGCCACGCAGTAGTCCGAGACCCCCGCCACCCGGTCGCCCAGGCCCAGGGCGAAGAGGTTCTCCACGGTGCTGGGGCCCAGCACCACCACGCGCCTTGGCGGGGTGGCGGGGAGCGGGGCCGCAGGAGGGGGGGTACGGTCGCAGGCGCAGAAGAGCGCGACCGTGGCGATAAGGCTACTCGTTCTCGCTGGGGACGGCGTCACGATCCTTGCTGCGGTATCCGTAGCCATACCCATAACCGTACCCGTAGCCGTACCCGTAGCCGTAGTAGTCGCGCGAAAAACGCGTGGGACGGATGCCGTTGAGGATGGACCCCAGCAGCTTGGCGCCGGTCATGCGCAGGCGGTTGGTGGCCCCCAGGATCACCCCTTCGGGGACCTTGTTGGCCCGGCAGAGGATCATGAGGCCGTCGAGGACGGACACGAAACCGGCAGCATCCGCAACCGCCAGGACGGGCGGCACGTCGAAGAGGGTGTAGTCGTAGTTCTCACGCAGTTCCTTGACCAGCTCGGCCATGCGGGCGCTGGCCATCAGGTCGCCGGGGTTGGGGGGCATGGGCCCGGCGCAGAGGACGGAGAGGTTCTCGATATCGGTCGTGTGTGTGGCATGCACCCATTCCGCGTCGCGGCTCAAGACGTCGCTGAGACCCGGCGCGATGGGCCTGCGGAAGTACTTATGGATCACCGGGCGCCGAAGATCGGCGTCCACGATCAGGACTCGGGCGCCGGTCTGGGCCAGGGCGATGGCCAGGTCCGCGCAAGTGACCGACTTGCCCTCCCCCTGGACAGCGGATGTGATCGCCAGGGCCTTCACTTCCTGGCCGGCGGCGGCGAAGCGCAGGTTGGCGCGCAGCGAGCGGTAGGCCTCCGCCGCGGGCGACTGGGGAGCATCCCGGAGCGCCAGAAAGAACTTGTTCTTGCGGCCGCGGGTGCGCGCCCGGCCCTTGCGGAAATCGGGAATGACCCCGAAGGTGGAGAGCCCGGTGGCCGCTTCGAGCTGGGCCGCGGTCACGATCTTGCGGCTGGTGGCCTCGCGGTAGAAGGCCATGAGCGCGCCGAAGATCAGCCCCAGGACCAGGCCGATGGCGAGGTTCAGCTTCAGATTGGGGCTGGAGCGGGTCTGGGGCGGCACGGCCCAGTCGATGACGTCCACCGCGGCGATGGCGCCCGCCTCGGCGATCTTGGCCTCCTGGAGCTGGTTGAGAAGGAAGGTGTAGATCTCCTCGAACGACTTGGCGCGCCGCTCGAAGCGGGCCATCTCGCGCTCGGTGGCGGGCAGCCCTTCCATCCGGCTCCGGTAGCGCCCGAGGATCTGGTCCAGGGCGGAGGTCTGTTCTTCCAGCGACCGGCTGCGGCTCTTCAGATTGGCCAGGATGTCCTGGCGGAGCTTGGCGATCTGGGCCTTGAGCGCGATGAGCGGCGGCCAGTTTTCCTTGAATTCCTCCTCCATGGTGGATTTCTGGCCCAGGAGGTCCGTCAACTGCTGGTACATGGCGTTCGTGGAAAGATCCACGTTGACGATCGAGGCCACCTGCTCGACCTGGCCGCCGCTCTGGCCGAGTTCGTCAAGCAGTTCCTTCATGGCGCGCGCCTGCATGTCGCTTCGGGCCCGTTCCAG
>CAZQAP010000263.1:0-3250 GCA_964591365.1 uncultured Planctomycetales bacterium | reverse complement strand
CGGCTTCGAGTTCCCGGCGCACGATCTGCCCCAGGCGCCCGAACCCGCACAGGACGACGTGGCCGGAGAGAGCGTCGATCGATTTCTGCATCCTTTTGCGCTGTCTGGCGGGAAGGTTGATGAGGAGCGCGCGGCCCACCACCACGGCTCCGTAGGAGAAGGTGGTGAAGCCGGCGAAGATGAGGAGCATGGTGAAGACCTCCCCGGAGGGGGTCAGGGCGCGGACCTCCCCGAACCCCACCGTGGTGATGGTGATCACCGTCATGTAGAGGCTGTCGCGCAGGCTCCAGCCCTCCAGCAGCATGAACCCCAGCGTGCCGAGCGTCAGGACGGCCACGAGCAGCGAGACCAGCCGCTGGACTTCCGGCCGGCGGAAGGAGGCCTCCGGTTGCCCCGTGGATCCCATCGCCGGGGATTCTAGGGAACCTCGGCGCCCCGTTCCCCTTGCGGGGCGACTTCGCGGCCCCCCGGCGTACAATTGCCCCCCCTCGCATGGATCCTCGACTGGAACGCTTCGTGGACCGCATCCCGGGCTGGCTGCAGGCCGGTCCCACCGACGACGTGGTCGTGGCCAGCCGCGTGCGCCTGGCGCGCAACCTGGCCGGGCGCCCCTTTCCCCACCAGATGCCGGTCGAGGAGGCCCGCGACCTCTGCCGGCGGGCCCGCGAGCGGGTGGCGGCCTTCTTCGAGCGCGGCATGGCGCTCGAGCCGGCCGGGCTCACCGGGCCCGACCGCGAACTCCTGGTGGAGCGCAGCCTGGCCTCACGGGATCTGCTGGAGGCCCCGCGGCCCACCCTGGCCCTCTGGACCGAGGACGAATCGCTGGGCCTGATGGTCAACGAGGAGGACCACTTCCGCATCCAGAGCCTGGTGCCCGGCCTGAACCTGGAGGCCGCCTTCGAGGGCGCCCGCCCGCTGGTGGCGCATCTGGCCGAGGTCTTCGAGCTGGCCATCCATCCGCGTTACGGGTTCCTGACTGCCTGTCCGACCAACGCCGGTACAGGCCTGCGCGCGAGCCTGCTCTTGCACCTGCCGTCCCTCGCCCGGGCGCGCAACCCCTTGCAGCGCGCCTTGCAGACCGCCCAGCGTTCGCACCTGGCGGTGCGCGGCGTGCACGGCGAGGGGAGCCGCGCGCTCGGGCACCTCTACCAGATCAGCAACCAGCGCACGCTCGGCACCGACGTCTCGGCGCAGATCCGCGCGGTGGCCGAGTTCGGTACCCTGGTCTCCAAGTACGAGCGCGACGTGCGCAGCGCGCTCCTGGGGGAGGAGGGCAACCGCCGCGCGCTCAAGGAGGACGTGGCCAAGGCCTTCCAGGTCTTGCAGGAGTCGCCGGCCTTGAGCACCGCCCAGGCGCTCGACGCCTTGAGCACCCTGCGCCTCGCCGCTCTGGGCGGCGTGGTCGAGGAGGTCCTCGGCCGCCCCTTCACCCCCGCCGATCTTCTGCGGCAGTCGTTCCAGCTCCAGCCCGGCCACCTCCAGGCGCGCATCGGCGCCGCCCTCGACCCCGCCGATCGCGACTCCTCCCGCGCCACCCTCCTGCGCGATGCCCTCGGCATCGCCCACCCGGAGAACGGCCACGAAAAGCCGCCCAAGGGGCCTGAACCTTCCTGACATCCCGCCAATGCTGCGCCCCCCCTTGGCGCCAGGGCCCCGCGGTTGTAGCTTCCCACCATCGTTGTGCCGCACGGCCCGCATTACCATGAACCAAGGCTTTCCATATTTGGAAACGAAAATCCTGGCGGATCGTACTCCCGTTCCTCTCCGGAGCGAGGTTCCGGCCGGGGTTTCCCTTCAAAGCGAGAGAGGATGGGAGGATCCCTCCGCTCGAATCGGGGGCCCATGGTGGCCACAGAAGCAGGTTGAACGTCCATGAACGTCCTGTTCATCCTGAATGAACCGCCCTACGGCTTCGAGAAGACCTACAACGCGCTTCGCCTGGCCATGGCAATCCAGAAAGATCAGTCAGGTACGGAAGTGCGCATCTTTCTCATGGCCGATGCGGTCACGGCCGCCATCCCCGCACAAGTCACACCCCATGGCTATTACAACGTGGAACGAATGCTGAAGTCGGTTCTGGCCAAGGGCGGTCACGTCAGGCTCTGCGGTACCTGTTGCGAGGCGCGCGGCATCAAAGCTTCTCCGCTCGTGAAAGGGGTCGAGGTCAGTACCATGAGTCAATTGGTCCAGTGGACCCTGGATTCCGATAAGGTGCTGGTCTTCTAGCCAGGCGGGTCCAACAAGGCACTTCAGCTAAAGGCCAAGCCGGTACGCGTCTGGTTGGCGGCTGCACTTGGCCGTTCCTGCGGAGGCGGGAAGAATTGCGAATCGAATGTCCTGAATGCGTGGTCCGATCCTGGGAGCCAGGGGACGCGGCCAGCCTGGCCCGGCACGCCGACTGCCGGGAGGTTTGGGCCAACCTCCGCGACAGTTTCCCGTCTCCCTACTCCGAGGCGGATGCCGTCCGGTTCCTCGAGTTCTGCTTGAGCCGGGAGCCCGAGACCAACTTCGCGATCGAAGTGCAGGGGCAGGCAGCCGGCTCGATCGGCGTGCGCCTGGGCGAGGACGTCGAACGGGTCTCCGCCGAGATCGGCTATTGGGTGGGGCGAAAGTTCTGGGGCCGGGGGGTCGCCACCGCGGCCCTGCGGGCTGTCAGGGACCATGCGATCCGGGCCTTTGCGCTGACCCGCCTCTTCGCCCTGCCGTTCGAGGGGAACCAGGCCTCCATCCGCGTCCTCGAAAAGGCCGGGTTCACCCGGGAAGGCCGGCTGCGCCGCAGCGCGATCAAGGACGGCAAGGTCCTCGACCAGTGGATGTATGCCTTCGTGGTTCCGCCCGAGGGCGATTTTCGCCGGTGTAGCATTGGAGGCGATCAACCTTGAAAAGGAGCCGCCCGTCATGAAGACCTTCCCGTCCTTCGCTTGCGTCCTGCCCGCGTGCCTGGCCCTGACCCTGGCGGGCGGACCGCAAGAGCCCGCCCCCGGTCCAGCCGCCACAACCGGCCAGGAGGAAACGGCTCGCGCCAGGGCTTTCCTCGCGTCGCTGGCCGGTTCCTGGGAGGGGACCTGCCGCACCTGGTTCCGGCCCGGACAACTCGCCGACACATCGAAGGTCGCGGGACGCTTCCAGCCGATCCTGAGGGGGCGCTTCCTGCGCCACACCTACGAAGGTTCGATCCAGGGGAAGCCGCGCCGTGGCGAGGAGACGATCGCCTTCAACCCGGCCAAGATGAAGTTCCAGATCGCCTGGA
>CAZQAP010000262.1:0-3294 GCA_964591365.1 uncultured Planctomycetales bacterium | reverse complement strand
CGCCGCACGAGCCGCACCAGGCGCCGGCGAATGGCGGGATCGACCAGGCCGAGAGCGAACGTGACCGCGCCGTAGCTGAAGGCCCCCGCCAATCCGCCCAGAAGCGGGGAGGAGGCCAGCGGCCCGGCGGCCAGGGCGAACCCCATGCCGGTGGCCAGGGCGAAATAGGGCAGAGGCCGCAAGAACAGCAGCCAGGCGCTGCCGAACAGCTTGCTGACCAGGATCACCTTGATGACGATCTCGATCCCGGAAGCCACGAGCGAGGCCTGGGCCGCTCCGAGGATGCCGAAGCGGGGAATCCAGAGGAGATTGAAGATCACGCTGGTGGCCGCGAGGGTCGCGCCGAGGACGGGAAGGAACCGGTCGAGGGTTCCCGTTCCCAGGACCATCATCCCGACCGGACCCCCCACGGCATCGAGCAGCATGGCGATCACAAGGATCCTCAGGGCGCTCGCGGTGGTCCCTCCGACGTCCAGATCGGGGATCCCGTAGCGGTACTGGGGGCCGAACCAGCCGGCGATGTTGTCCGAATAGAGGAATATTCCCGCCGCAAGCGGTGCGGCCCACCAGGCCTGATAGCCCACCGCGCGGAAGAAGCTGCGCCGCGCTTCCGACAGATCCCCCTTCTCCCCCGTGAGGCGTGCCATGCGCGGGAAGATGGCGGCGTTGAACCCCTGGGTCAGGGCGTGGAAGACCACCGCAACCCGCATCGCCTGCCCGTAGAAGGCCCGGCCGACGTCCGCGACCTCCATCAGGCCGACCGCCCCCGCAGGGAGGAGAAGCCCCAGAAGAATCATGTCGATCCGGTTGCGCAGCATCCGCAGCATGCGGAAGAGAGCCACCGAAAGGGATTCCCGCAGCAGCCGGAAGGAACGGCGCGAGCTGGGCCGCGGAAGCGGCCCGGGGAGGAAACGGCGCTGGGCTAGCTTCGAAAGAAGAAACCCCCGGACGGCGGAACCAAGCAGGAAGACACCGAAAACTCCGAACAGGCGCGAGGATTCCGGAAGGAGGAGCAGGGCCAGGATCGCGAAGGAAGCCCGAAAGGCCCCCGCGCCGGCCTCCACCATGGCCGGCAGTTCCATCTCTTCGTGGGCCTGGTAGACCGACTCCCCCACCGCCCCGATGGCGTCTCCCAGGAGGATCCCCCCCACCAGAAGGGCCAGCAACGCCCGGCGGGGATCCATCTGATCCTGAAAGGACATCTCCACCAGCATGTATCCCAGGATGGCCACCCCCGCCAGAAGGGAGGCGGCCACCATGGAAGCGCGCGCATCGACGAACAGAGAACGGATTTCGGCCTTGTCCTTGGCCAGCGCGCGAACCAGCACCAGGGGAATCCCGAAAGAAGCCGCAAAGCTTCCGAAAAAGATCAGGGTGGTCATCAATCCGTAGATTCCGACCTGCTCCGGAGCGACGAAGCGCGGAAGAAAGAGCCCGAACACGGCGTAGATGGCGGTGTTCAGGGCCTTGGCCACCGTCAAATAGAGGGTATTCCGCGCGATGGAGGCCAATTCAGCCGCCCTGCCCCGGATTGGATTCCAGACGATCCAGGAAGGATCCCAGGAACCGGCCGATCATGCGGCGGACCGGAGAGGAGAACTGTCCGGGAACGGAAAGGCCGGCCACGGTCTCCGGGGCGCGCGGCCAGGCAGCGAAAAGACGATAGTGGTCTTCTTCCCGGCCCAGGAAGATCTCCGCGACCTGCGCTTGGGAAGAGGAGGCGCCCAGGGTGGGGAGTGGAACCGGCGCCAGGCTGCGCATCACGCCCTGGAAGGCACGCTGGTCGAACAGAATGCCGAGTCCCCCGCGAGGCCAGCGGTAGCGCCGTTCCGCGAAGGGGAGCGGCCGGTCCCGGCCCAGGGAGGCCGCAAGGTCTTTTCGGAATCCAGGCGGCCCCAAGGTCAGAAAGACGGTGTCTCCGCGGGAAACCTCTTCGACCTTCCAGGCAGCGGCCTTCTCCTTTCCCGCCGAAGCGGGGGCAAGGAAAGGGATGCCGGCAAGAGAGGGCGCCCAGGAAATGGCTTCCGTCTCCCCAAGTGCGGGTGCCCAGGAGGAGGGCAGGGCCAGCACCAGCCCATAGCGGTCGTGGAAGCCAAGCAGATGAACCTCACAGGCGAAATCGAGCCCCCGGGGGGGGGGCGGTTCGAACCCCCAGGTGTCCAGGAAGGATTCGAAACCCGGGAGCAGATCCGCGGACCGGGTTTCGATGCGGATCATGGCCACGCTCTGGGGGAGACCGCGAGGGACCCAGGCCGGTCCCCAGGGAACGGGAGCGTCCTGCGGGGGGGCATCCAGCCGAATGGAAACGGAGGGAGCCTCCTCCAGGCCGGAGAGTACGGCGGAGAACCGGCCGGGGCTGGCGGCCAGCAATCGGCTCCCGAGCAGGGCAAGGGAGAAGCCGATTGCGCGGAGCTGGGCCTCGGCTTCCGTTCCCGGCGGGGGAAGCCCGGCCGCCATTCCGGGCAGCAGAAGGGGAAGCCCCTTGAGGCTGGCCGGGAACCTGGGATCGAGCAGTCCCAGGAGAGCATCCAGGCTTCCGCCGGCAGCGAGTCCGTCTTCCGGAAGCATGCGCGTGACGGAACCGGAGGCTTCCAGGCCGGGACTGGCCCGCAGGGTCTTCCAACCGCCCCCCACCGCAGGCGCCCCCAGCCAGAAGATTCCGCCCGGTCCGTGCGCCAGCAGCAGCTCGCCCGGCTGATCTTCCAGGATTCCCTCCGGCAGACGGGCCCAGAGATCGGCGCCCTCAAGGGTGGCGGGAAAGGAGACCGCTTCCTCGGCGGGGGGCGGCGGCAGACGCCCGGCATCCTTGCCTTTCCCCGAACAGCCGGTAAGAAGGATCAGCCCGAAAAGGATTTCGGAGCGTCTCAACTACGGTTTCCAGTTCCCGGCAAAGTCCTTGTGGAAGTCGCCCTGCTCCACGACCTGGAAGCGGCCCGATGGGGCCCGGCGGGCCACCAGCCAGTCTGTGGGGCCGTGGAAGAGATCGTTGATCCCCTCCAGGCTGGCGCCGGGAGGGCCGGCATAGAGGAGCACGGCGCGCCGGGGGTTCCAAGGGCTGGGATGACACGCGATGAGAACGAGGCCGGGCCCCTCGACCTTTCGGCTGCCCATCCGGATGCCCTTTCCGGAGACCTCGAAGTCCAGGGTCTTGAGGACGCGGGCAAGAACGGGATTGTCCTCGGCCGTGCCGTAGAGGACGAGGGTCCGCGAGGCGAGGGTCGCGGTCCCGGCATCCCCGGGAGAGAGCAGCGGAACCCCCGCCCGCAGGAAGAATTGCCGGTGGATGCCCTGCGC
>CAZQAP010000261.1:0-3334 GCA_964591365.1 uncultured Planctomycetales bacterium | reverse complement strand
GAAGGGAGCCCCGCCGAGCGCAGCGGACGTCTGCTTGCCGCTGCGGAGGGCGGCGCCGAGTTCCTCGATCTCCCTCTTGAGGCGGAGCGGCCGGCCGGACTCCCCCCCGGAACCCGGATCGTCCATTCCTGGCACGAAACCCGCGGCGAGTCCGCCGACCTGGAGGAACGCCGGCACCGGCTCGAAGAGCGCTGCAAGGAGGGGGATGTCGTCAAGGTGGTGGCCTGGGCGGACACCTATTCCGAATCGATGCGTGCGTTTTCCCTTTATGGGAGGACGGGCGCCCCGCTGATCGCCTTTGCGCAGGGGCCCGGCGGGCGGGCCTCGCGCGCTTTCGCGGCGGTCTTCGGCGCACCCTGGATCTACGTCCGGGACGAGGAGGAAGCCACCGCACCCGGCCAGTGGACGCTCTCGGAACTCTTCGCCCTCCACCCGCCCGGCGGCGCCGGGCCCTCCACGCGCCTCTTTGGCGTGGTGGGCAACCCGGTGGGCCATTCCCGCAGTCCCCTGCTCTGGAATTTCGCCTTCCGCCTGCGCGGAATCGACGCCTTCTACCTCCCCTTGCAGCCGGATCGTTTCGAGGGCTTTCTGGACGCGCATGCCCACGCGGCCTTCCGCGGCTTCTCGGTCACGGCGCCCTTCAAGCGGGACGCCCTCGAGGCCGCCGACGAAGCGGATCCGGCGGCCCGGCGGGCGGGCGCGGCCAACACGCTCCAGCGGACAGCCGGGGGTTGGAAGGCGTTCAACACGGACGGAGCCGCGGCGCTGGACGCCCTGCAGGCGGGAGGACTGGCTCTGCCCGGAAGGGTGCTGGTCCTGGGGGCGGGGGGAGCGGCGGGGGGAGCGGCTTCCGAGGCCCTGGCCCGGGGTTTTTCGGTTCATCTCGCTGCCCGCCGGGCCCCGGCCGCGGAGGAACTCGCCGGCCGGCTCTCCCTTGCGAAGGCGCCGGGGACTCCCGCCCTGACCGCCGGCGATCTTTCCGCCGTGAGTCCGGAGAAGTTCCAGGCCATCGTGAATGCCACCCCTGTCGGCATGGACGGGGTGGGAGGCAGCCTTCTCGCGGGCCGGCGCCTGTCTTCCTCCACGGTGGTGCTCGACATGGTCTATTCCCCCCCGCTCACCCCGCTGCTCCGGGAAGCCCGGGAGCAGGAATGCTGTATCGTCAGCGGTTCCCGCATGCTGATCAAACAGATGATGCGCCAGTTCCGGATCTTCACGGGCGAAGATGTGGCGGAGGAAATCCTCGGCCGCGCGATGCAGGCGGGGGAGGGCCGGAAGCGGTGATGGCCGAGCTTCGGCTGGCGAAGTTCCTCCTTCCGGGTCCGATCCTTCTGATCGGGCCGCGCGGTTCGGGGAAGAGCACTCTGGGGCGGGCGCTGGCGGCATCGCTTGGCTGGGTTTTCGCGGACGCGGACAGACTCCTGGAAGAGCGGACCGGCCGCAGCATCGGCCACTGGCTCCCGGCGGACGAGGCGGGTTTCCGCGCCGCGGAAGCGGCTCTTCTGGAAGAACTGGTGCAGCCGGCTGCGCGGGTGGTGGCCCTGGGCGGAGGGGTGGTGGAAAGTGCTCCGGCGCGCGAACTTCTCTGCCGCCAGAAACATGTGGTGGCCCTGACCGCGGCCCCTTCCCTCCTTGTCCGGCGGCAGAGGGAATCGGCACGGCCGGCCCTGACCGGTCTTCCCCTGGAAGACGAAGTGGCTGCGATCCTGGAGCGCCGGGGCCGCTGGTACGAAGAGGCGTCGCGGGGGCGGCAGGTCGGCACCGACGGCAGCTTGAGCGCCTCCCTGACCAGCCTTTTGGCCTGCCTGATCCGTCCCCAAGCCCGCCGCTGATTCCAGCCGAAGAAGAAGAGAGCGCCCGGACCGTTCTCTCCGTAAGGTCGGGTGCTACGATCCGTACGGAACCCTTGTCGCGCCTCCTCGTCTTCCTTCTTCTGGCCGGGTTTTCCTGGCAGGCGAAACCCCTGCCCGACCCGCCTTTCCATTCCCCCGAGATCGCCGCGGCGCGCAAGGAACTTTCCACCGAGAAGGATCCCGACAAACGGCGGGCGGCCGCCGAACGATTCGTGGGCCTGCTGCTCGAGTCCGCGCGTTCGGAGGATCTGGCCGTCTATTTGATGGACTGCGCCGGCCAGGACCTCCTGCCGGTGAAATGGGAGGGGGTCTGGCAGAAGCTGGCCTCCCGCTGGAGGGGCAGCCGCGCTTTCGTCCTGGGCGTGTTGAAGGAGCACAAGGTGCGGCCTCCCGGGCGGCTTGCCGGCGCCGCCCTGGCGGCGGGCTTCCTGGAGATGGACCGGCCGGAGGAGATGGAACTCCTGGCGGGACTGCTGGACGACCCCGCCACCGCTTTTGCCGCCCAGCGTGCCCTTTACCGGATCACGCGGCGGGAGTTCCCCGACCGCGCAGCCTTCGATGCTTGGTGGCCCGCCGCCCAGGGGAGGAAGCGGGTGGACTGGATCCTGGCCGCCGAGGCCGAACGAACCGCCGTGCTCGTCCAGGTCTGGCGCCAGCGGCTGGCCGAAAACCCCGAACTGGCCCTGGAAGCCATCCAGCCGGATCAGCTCCGGGGGGTTCGAAGCCTGGGCTACGATGCGATGGCGACCCTCGCGGCCCCCGAGGAAAAACCGCCCGATTCTCCCCAGGCCCAGGCCCTCATCCAGGCGTTCGAAACCGAGACCATGCCTGAACTGCGCCGCAAGATCCTGGGTCTGGTGCCGCGGTTTCTGGAAGGACAGGCGGCCCTGGCCCTGATCGACAAGGCCATGCAGACCAGCCCCCGCTTCACGGGGGAACGGGTGGAGGCGGCCCGGGCCCTGGCCCTGATCCGGCCGGTGGAAGTCGGCCGGGAAGGAACGCTCCACTATCTCCAGAGGGCTTTCCTGCAGGACCAGCCTCTTCCTTCAGGGAATCCGGAAACCCGCCTGGAACTCCTGAGCAGCCTGGAGGTCCTGGGGGTGTCGGCCGGCGACACCGAGTTCGGCACCCTGCTGTTGCATGCCCTGGCCAAGGAGAACGACCGCACGGTGCGGGACAAGGTCTTCTCCGTGGCGGGCTCCCTGGGGGACGAGGGGTTCTTCGACGTCCTGCTCCCCTACGCCCGCGATGCCGACCGTTCCCTGGCGGACCGCTCCGCCGCCCTCGACGCCCTGACGCAGCTGGCGGAACGCGTAGCCAAGCCCGGAAAAGTGCTGGGCTTGGTGCATGTACTGCTCGGCCATCCCGACCCCAACCTGCGCTTCCGGGCGATCCTCGCCGTGCGGCGTTTGAAGGACGTCTCAAGTGCTCCGGTGCTTGCCGCCCGGCTGGGCAAGGAGACGGAAGAGTGGCTGGTGACC
>CAZQAP010000260.1:0-3354 GCA_964591365.1 uncultured Planctomycetales bacterium | reverse complement strand
GGAGTGGACATCGGGGCGGATGAATTCCACCGCCATCTCTACGTCATGGGGGATTTCGTGCCCGGGGGGCTGGTCACCGTCAAGTTCATCGGAAGGCCGGGAACCGTTCCCGTGCGCCTGGATCTGGGATCGGGAGTCCTGGACACTCCGCAGCCCACTCCGCACGGCGACTGGTATCTCACTTCGGTCGTGGGCCGCGTGAACTTGGGCCCGGTTCAGCCCAACGGGCTGCGTTCCACGCCGCAGATCCTTCCCCTGGACGCCTCCGGCACCCTGCCCCTCCAAGGCCGGATCGGGAACTGGTTCACCAACCTGTTCGTGATCCAGGTGCACTGAAGCGGGAACCTCAAGGCGACGGCTGCGCTTCCCGCACAAGGGAGCCTTGCAGCGTGGTGCGCAGGCGGATGCCACGCCGCTTCAGGACCGGGGCTGCGGGGAGCGGCGGATCGCCCGCCCCGCAGGAGGCCCAGGCCTCGCGGGGCTGCAGATGGTCGAGCAGTTCCGGCAGGCCGTCGGTGGTCAGCCCGTGGTGGGGGAGCAGCAGCACGTCGATGGGACCGGGTTCCAGCCGGCCGAGGAGTTCGCGCAGCGAATAACCGAACTGGTCCCCGATCACGACGGCGCGGAATCCCGGGCTGCGGATCTCGAGCACGCGGCCGCCGGCATTGCTCTGGCCGATGCCCGCGGCACGGCAGCCGAAAAGCCGCGCCTGGAAGGGCTCCAGCCCGGGCAGACGGCGGGCAGATCCCGCAGGAACCCGCAGGAATTCCAATCGCGTGCGGCGGGCGAAAAGGGGAAAGCCGTTCACGTGATCGTGGTCGGCGTGACTGGCGATGCCCTGGTGGGGAAGCGGCCAGTGCCGCTGCGCCAGGAAGGGGAGCAGGCGCCGGTCGAGCAGGGTGGGGGGCGAGAGTTCTCCGCTGCCCAGATCGAAGAGCAGGCTGGCCTGTTCTCCCGCCACGACCACCGCCAGGCCGTGGCCCACTTGCAGCGCGGCCAGCCCGGGCCGGGAACGGGGGGAAACGGAGATCGCGGCCAGGAGCAGCGCCCCCGCCAGAAGGGCCCGGCGGAGGGTGGGGCGGTGCAGGAGCAGGATCCCGGCCAGGCAGACCGCCGCCACCTGCAGGGAGGAGACCTGCGGCAGGCACCAGGGGCTGGCGGGCAGATGCTCGCACCAGCCGAGCAGGGTCCCTTCCCCAAGGCCCAGGCCCCGCAGCAGGAAGGCGGCCGGGATTCCCCACGGGCCCGGCAGGCAGGCCAGCGCCGAGAGGATCAGCCGGAAGGGGAGGAACAGGGCCAGAAGCGGCGTGAGCGGCACGCTCCAGGGTTCCAGCGTTCCCTGCAGGGCGTGCAGCCAGGGGGCGGTTCCCAGGAAAGCGCCCAGAGAAGGCTGGAAGACCTTGCGCAGGCGCGAAGCGCCCGCAGGGGCCCGGGTGAAGATCAGGGCGGCGGTCGCGCTGTAGGAGAGAAGAAGGCCCACTCCCGCCGACCGGGGGGCAAGGATCGCGAGCTCCACCCAAAGGGCGGCGGCAAGAAGTGGCGCTCCTCCCGCGCGGCGGCCGCGGCGGGCCAGGAAGTCGCGCAGGAAGATCATCGAGAGGGCGCGCACCACCGCGGGCCGGGCTCCCGCCAGCAGGGCGGCCGCTCCGAGCAGCGCGGGGCGCAGAGCCCGAAAAGGGCCCCGCAGGAGAAGCCGCAGGAGGGCATCCCAGAGCCACAGGTGGAGCCCGGAGACCGCCAGGAGATGGAGCAGCCCGAGGCGGCGGTAGGCCTGGTAGCGCTCCTCCGGGACGGCCGAACGATCCCCCAGGAGCAGCGCCCGGCCCATGCCGGCCTCGGCGGGCGGCAGGGCTTCGTCGAGGCGCCGCGAGACGACCTGCCGCATCCCGGCCAGGGGCGACAAGGGCGGTTGCGATCCAGGAGCCGCGCAGGTCCAGGCCGCCTTCACCAGCCGCGGGTCGGCCCTGCCGGGGACCAGGAGTCCGGTGACCCGCAGGCCGGTTCCGGCCGGCGGGGGCGCCCCGCCCTCGGTGGGCGCCCCGCCCCGGGTGGGCCCCCCGCCGCCGGCGGGCGCCCCTCTCCGGGCCGGATCGTTGAGGGAGAACCAGGTGAGCCTCCTCTCCGGCCGGTCGAGAGGCCGGCCGTCCGGCCCGGCGAGGCGATCCAGCTCCCCGCGCCAGCCCCCCTCCGGGTCCCGGCGGGCCGTTCGCAGGCGTCCCTGGAGCGCCACCGGGCGGGGCGGGCCCAAGGCCGGTTGCAGGGAGGGACTGCGAGCGAACCCCATCAGGAAGGCGGCAGCCAGGACCGGACCCCCCTTTCCGGTCAGGCAGCCGGCCGCGCCGGCCACCAGCGCCAGGAAGGCGGCCCCCTGGGCCCAGCCGGGGGGAATCCCTCCCTGGACCGCACTCCAGCCAGCGGCCAGCAGGAAAGCTCCCCCCGCCCGCACCGACAGACTCCTCCAGGCGCCTTGTTTCCTTCCTTCCACCTCCTCCCCCGTCGACGCCTTCCCCCCGCGATGGTGACATGGAGTCCGCATGCCCCCGGCCCCCCCCCGCGCGCTCTATCCGGGCACCTTCGACCCGGTCACCCTGGGGCATCTCGATCTGATCCGCCGCGGGCTGGCCATCTTCGGCAGCCTGGAAGTGGCCGTGGCGCTCAACGATTCCAAAAAGCCCCTCTTCACCACCGATGAGCGGGTGGAGATGCTCAAAGAGGAGGTCGGCGGGCTTTCCGGCGTGCGCGTGACCTCGTTCCGCGGCCTGGTGGTCGACTACTGCCGCCAGGAGAAGATCCCCGTGATCCTTCGCGGGCTGCGCACGGTGGCCGATTTCGAGTACGAATTCCAGATGGCGCTCACCAACCGCGCCCTGGCCTCGGAGATCGAGACCGTCTTCGTCATGCCGAACGAGAAGTACGCTTATCTCTCCAGCCGCCTGATCAAGGAGGTCTATGCTCTCGGCGGGGAGCTGGGCCGCTTCCTTTCCCCCGCTGTCCGCAAGCGCCTGGTGGCCCGGCTGGGACGGGCGCCGGCCTCCTCCTGAATTGAAAACCGTCTCCACTACGCAAGCTCCCGCCGCCATCGGCCCCTACAGCCAGGCGGTCTCCGCCGGCGGCTTCCTCTTCACCAGCGGTCAGATCGCGCTGCGGTCCGACGGCACTCTCGTCGAGGGCGACGCGGCCGCGCAGACCCGCCAGGTCTTCCAGAACCTGGAAGCCGTACTCGAGGCGGCGGGTCTGACGCGCGGCGACGTGGTCAAGACCACCGTCTTCCTCCAGGATCTGGGCGACTTCGCCGCCATGAACGAGGTCTACGCGGCCTTCTTCGGCGAACACCGCCCCGCCCGCAGCACGGTC
>CAZQAP010000259.1:0-3357 GCA_964591365.1 uncultured Planctomycetales bacterium | reverse complement strand
GGCGCCTCACCTCCAGCCCCGGGGGCCCGCCGCCCGCCCTCACGCGCGCCGAAGTGCATCTCTGGGTGCGGAAAGCCGGGCTCTTCCCCCCCTCCGGGGCCCCTTGACCCTTTCCGGGCCGCCTGGCTTGACTCCCCCGGCTTTCGGTCTATCCTGTCTTCGTCCCCCTATCTTGGCCGGATTTCCACACGTGGCCGCCACCACCCACCCCCTTCCCGCCGCGGTTTTTTGCGCAGCGCTGGCGTTCGCCGTCCCCGCCCGCGCCCAGACCCTGGAACTCCTTTACACGATGCCCGAAACTCCCACGGCCGTTGCCGCCGTTGATGATCTCGATGGGGATGGTTTCCCCGACATTCTTGTGGGTCACGGCCGCATTCCGAGTTCCTCTCTCGCCAACGTGTTTCTCTACTCGGGACGGGATGGAACCCACTTCGGGACGCTGCTCGGGCAGGTCTTAAATGACGGGTTCGGAACGTCCAGTTCGGATCTCGCTGATTTCGATGGAGACGGCACGCGGGAGTTCGCCGTTTTCGCCAGCCGGGGAGGCGCCGCCATGGGCGGGTCCCTGTCGATCTTCTCCGGCCGGTCCTGGGCTCTCCTCCAAAGGCTCGAGTTCACGCCCCAGGAGACGTCGTCCGGCATTGACTTCGGCCCGGCGGGCGACCAGAACGGCGACGGGTTCCCCGACCTGATCCTCGGCTTTCCGGGTGACGATCGGAATGGGCCGGATTCCGGCACCGTGGAGATCCTTTCCGGAAAAAGCGGGAAGGTGCTGTTCCGAAAATCAGGCCAGTCGGGAAGTTTTTTCGGCCATGCGGTCTCGGGGGTCGGCGACTTGAACGGTGACGGACGGGATGATTTCATGGTGGTGGCCCCCTGGAACTCCTTCAGCTCCAACCCTGGCTCGGTGCTCTTCTTCTCGGGCAGGACCGAAAGGTTGATCCGGTCCCTTGACGGAACCCTTCCCGGCCAAGGCTTTGGTTCGCGGGCCGCGGTGCTCGGCGATACCAACGGAGACGGTGTCACCGACGTGATCGTCGGAGAACCCGGCCAGGACATCGGGGATACCGACACCGGTTTGGTGCAGATTTTCTCGGGCGCAGACGGCTCCATCTTGCTCTTCCTTCCCGGAGGCGGGCGCCGCCATGAACTGGGCATGACGGTCGAAAGGACGGGAGACGTTGACCGCGACGGCTTTGCGGACTTCTTCGCGGTATCCCAGAACGAACACTTCCGTCTTTTTAAAAAGATCTTTTCTGGAAGGGACGCGCATGTCATTTATGACTTCTCCGATCCTTCCGCTCCTTCACGTTCCTTGATCCCGGGAGGGGATTTCGATCTGGACGGCCATCCCGATTTCTTGGATCCGGGGATCCGATTCAGCTCCCACAGTCTTGGCTTGAGCGTTTTCAAAAGCGACCTCCCCGTGAAGCTCGGGAATCCCGATCCGGGCCTGGCCGGGGTGGTGAACACCTTGACGGTGACCGGCCTCCACCCCTTCGCCCGCGCGACCCTCGTGGCCGGTTTCCGCCCGGGGTCGTCCTTCCTTCCCTGCTTCAACGGCACCCGTCACATCGACGTCCACATCCTTCCCATGCGCCTGCGGGTCGACCGGACAGCCGATGCCAGAGGCGTCGCCCGCCTCTCAAAGATGGTCCCCGCCTCCTTGAGCCGGCGGGAGGTCCGCATCAGAGCGCTCGAGTTCGAGCGCTGCCGCCTCAGCAACCTGGTGGTCTTCCCCTTCCCCTGATGCCTTCCTCCGCCCGAGCCCCGCAAACGCTGCTCTCCTGCCTCTTCCTCGCGGGGGTCCTGGCCTCGGCCGGCCGCCCCCTCGCCGGGCAGGATTTCTTCCGCATGCACCTGGGGGACGCGATCCACGACCACTTCGGGACCTCGGCCCGCGGCCTGGGCGATCTCGACGGAGACGGCCTGGGGGATTACGCGGTGGGAGCGACGCAAGGGGGCCTCAACGACGGGGGCTACGTGCGGGTCTTCTCCGGGGCGGACGGAGCGGTCCTCCTGGCCCTCGAGGGCGCGGCGCCTGGAGACCGCTTCGGAACCTCGCTCGGTCCGCTGGGCGATCTCGACGGCGACGGCATCCCCGATTTCCTGGTGGGCGCCCCGGGCGCCGATTCCAGGGGCCTCGACGCGGGCAGCGTCCTGATCTTCTCGGGCCGCGACGGCGCGCTCCTCGGAACCGTGACCGGGGATTACCAGAACGACGAGTTCGGAACCTCGGTCTGCGCCGTCGGCGACCTGGACGGCGACGGGTTTCCCGATTTCATCGCCGGGGCCATCCAGCCCGAGCTCCGGCAATTCGGATACGCCCGCGTCGTCTCCGGAAGGACCGGCCGGCCGATCTTCACTTTCGTCGGCCGCGGTCCGACCGACCACTTCGGGGCGTCCGTTCTGGGCGGCCTCCGCCTGGACGGCGACGGGTTCGGGGATCTCCTCGTCGCCGCGCCCCGCGAAGGCGCACGGGCGGGCGGCGTCTGGGCTTTTTCCGGCGCCGACGGCTCGGTGCTCGCCCACCTGAAGGGTTCTCCGGCCGACGAACTCGGATCCAACGTGGCGGTTCCAGGCGACGTCGACGGAGACGGACTGGACGATGTCCTGCTGGGACTTCCCACTTACTCCCTGCCGTGGAAGAAACGTGTCGGGAAAGCCCTCCTGATTTCGCCGGCGAGCAAGAACATCCTCTTCCAGGTGGAGGGGACGCGGAGCAAGATGCAGGTCGGTTTTTCCGTCGGAGCCCCGGGCGACCTGGACGGCGACGGGGTGCCGGAAATCCTGGTCGGAGTGGGCGACCGTGAAATCACGGGCCCCCTGGCCGGCGAACTGCGCCTCTATTCGGGAGCCGCCGGCGGGCTTCTGTACGAATTCTTCGGTTTCGGGACCAACAAGAACTTCGCAACAGTCCTGGACAATCCGGGCGACCTGGACGGCGACGGGGTGCACGAGATCATGGCCGGCACCCCCGATCTCGACAACGGGTTCGGCAGCTCCAATCCCTTCGAAGGCGCCGTGACCCTCTTCACCTACAACCCCCGCATCCGGGTTTCCTCTCCGCTCCCCGGGCGGACCGGGGTGGTCAATTCGGTGACCGTGACCGGGGCCGCCCCGCGTGCCTCCATCGTCCTGGTGGTCGCGGATGACCCGGGGATCACCGTGTTCTCCTGCACTTCGGGAAAGGCGCGCATGGACGTCTTGCGGGCCCGCTTCCAGAGGTTCAAGGGAGCCGATGCGGCCGGCCAGGCCACCTTCACCTTCACGCCTCCGGCCCGCGCTTCCGGCCGGGTCCTGCGCTTCCAGGCCCTCGACCGAGACGCCTGCCGCTTGAGCAACCTGGTCCTCTTC
>CAZQAP010000258.1:0-3396 GCA_964591365.1 uncultured Planctomycetales bacterium | reverse complement strand
CCGGGCGGGTCGGAGGGGTCTCCCCGGGCGCCGGGGGCCCCTGGGAGCCGAGGATCTCCGAAGAAGAAGAAATAAACCGCGGAGGCGCGGAGGCGCGGAGAAGAAGAAGAAAAAGATAAGAAGAAGACGGGCATTCCGCCGTCGCCGGTTTTCTTCTCTTGGTTTGTTTCTTCTCCGCGCCTCCGCGCCTCCGCGGTTTATTTTCTTCCATTTTCCCCCCTCCTTCTCCAGCGATTTCCGCGCAAGGAGGGGATGGGGGTTCCGGGGAGTCAGTTCACGCTGGTGGCCACCACGTTGGTGATGCGATTCAGCTCGGCCGCCTGGAACCAGACGTTGCGGCCGGCGACCTTGGCGGGAATCGCCAGGTTCCAGGTGCTCATTCCCGTGCCGTCGCTGGTCATGGCCGGGACCCCCTTGACCTTGGCCTTCTTGAGCCCCAGGGTGACGTTGAAGCTGGGAACGAAAGTCGAGCCGAGGCCCTTCAGGGTGTAGAAGAGCTGCGTCAGCGTGGCGGGCGTGCCGTTGGAAACGGTGAAGCTCCCCATGCCGCCAGAAACCAGCGGCTGCGGGCTCACGTCGAGGACCATCGGGCCGCCGCCGCCGCCGGTGCCGTAGACCTTGAGCTCCCAGTCCACCCAGGTGCTGACGTCCTGGCTGCTCCCGTCGGCGATGTTCAACGTCCAGTCTCCCAGCGACGATTCATCCCAGTCGCGCAGGCTGGTGAAGATGTAGTTGACGTAGTTGTTGCGCGAATCGTTGCGGGTCTTGGCCAGCAGGGAGTTCGTGCCGCTCGGAGCGGTCAGCTTGATCTTGAGATCGCCCACGAACGTTCCGGTCACGTTGAGGATCACCTCGACGTGCTCGATGGTCACGTCCTGGCCGATGTTCACCACGCGGGTCACCCCGGCGGGATCGTTGTCGGGAATGGTCTTGTTGACCGTGTCCACCCCCGAGGACACCACGACCTGGGGCCCGACGCTGGCCCACGAGGCCGCCAGCGCCGTGGCCGCTCCCGCGTCCACCGAACCGAAGCCGTAGTTGTAGTTGATGGGGTGTCCGGCGCCGTTCACGCTCCAGCCCCCGTCGTTGGGATCGTTCTTGCGGGCGGAATCGATCAGCACGTGCTGGACGTCGCGCCAGGTCAGGTTGGGGTTGGCATCCAGCATCAGGGCGACCACCCCCGCTCCCAGCGGGCTGGCCGAGCTGGTCCCGCCGAAATTGCTGGTGTAGGAGCTGCCCGAATCGGTGGTGGTGATTCCGCGGTTGTTGCCGTTGGACTGGGCCACGACGAGCATGGAGGAGCCGGTTTCGTTGTAGTAGGCGCGCGTGTCGAGGTCGCCGATGGCCCCGATGGCCAGGGTCATGCGGCTGGAGGCATAAGGGTCGTATTCGACCCGGTCCCCGGTGCCGCCGTTCCCGGCCGCCCAGGCGAAGATCTCACCCAGACCGCCGCGCCCGTTGGCCAGCGAAGCCTCCAGCGCGGAACGCTCCACGCTGGAAAGGATCGTCGTGGTCCCGTCATCGGCCGGGCCCCAGGAGTTGTTCTTGATGTCGTTGAGATCGTTGCGGAACTGGAAGGCGGTGGCGGTCTGCGAGGCGGACCCGAAGAACTGCTTCGATAGCTGGGCGTTGTAGGCCGCCCCCGCCACCCCCTTGCCGTTGTTGGCCACCGCGGCGATGACCCCCGCAACGCTGGTTCCGTGGCTGGCAGACCCCCCCGACTGGCTGGCCGTGGCATTGAAGTTGGCCTGCAGATCGGGATGGTTGGACTGCCAGCCCCCTTCGAGCACGCCCACCACCACGCCGCTGCCGGTGTAGCCGGCATCCCAAGCGGGTTCGCAGTTGGCGTCGGCAATGGGCATCGAGGTGTTCTTCAGGTGCCACTGCTGCGGGAACTTCGGGTCGGAGGGGACGGTCCGCAGCATGTGGGGCCGCTGGACGTCGAGGTAGGCGTTCTCCGGCCCGAAGGCGGCGGCCAGCACTCCGGCCAGATCAAGGGCCTCCTGGATGGAGGCCGCGTGCACCAGCCAGAAACGGGGCACGCCTTCCACCGGCTCAACTGCCGCGGCGCCTTCGGCGAAGGCGATGCCGCGCAGTGCGGCGGGATCGCCGGTCTCCACCACCACCGAGGCGTAGAGCGTGAACCCGGCGGTCGGCGGGGGAATGCGCCCGGCCTTGTCGGCGCGGTCGTCGTTGCGGCGCCAGGCACGGCTGGAGAGGGCCCCGGGATTCTCCACGAGGAAGGTTTCGGATTCGAGGCCGTTGGCCACCTGGAGGGCCGGAAGACCGGCGATGGGGTCGTCCGGGTTCTGTGCGGAAGCGGAAGCGGGGAGCAAAAGCGCACCGGCCAGGGCCAGAAGACAGAAGGGGAGCGATTTTTCTTGCGGGGAGTTCATGCGGTTGGCAGGAAGGTTGCGAGGGGAGGGAACCAGGGGGCGTCTACCCAGGATAACCGGGAAAAACGAGGGGGTTACCGCGAAAGGCGGGCCTCTCGGCCGGCCGCCCAGAGAACCCCTTCCACAAGGAGATCCTTGAAGCGGGGATCCTTCCAGACCTCCTCGCGGTGCCCCAGGGCCGTGTAGAAGACCCGCCCGCGGCCCTCGCGGCGCGTCCAGGCCAGGGCGAAATCGCGATCGCTGCGGTGGACGCCAGGAACCTTGAGGTTGACCGAGTCGACGTCCAGCCGCAGGAGCACGTGCAGGCGGCGGCGGTCGTAGGGCGGGCCGAACTGGTAGATCTCGTCGGTGATGGTGAACTCGCCGCCCAGCCGGCGGGTGGCGGGGTGCTGGCGGTCCTCCACGATCACCTGGACCTCCTGATGCCAGGGGTGCCCGTCGAACCAGGCCCCTAGCATGCGGCCATAGTCGGGATCCTTGTAAAGAGTGTCGGCCGCGCAGTGGGCGCCGGCGAAACCGCCGCCCGCGCGCACGAAATCGATCAGGGCCCGGCGCCCTTCTTCCGGAATCGGAAGCTCCCCCGTGGTGTAGAAGAAGACCGCGTCGAAACCCGCCAGCTTCTCCGGGGTGAACATGCCGGCGTCGCGGCTGACCACGACCTCGAAGCGGGGATCTTTTGCGGCCCACTCCTGGAAGCTCGCTTCCACCAGGCTCGGTTCCCCGGGGCTCGGGCGGCGCGCAACCTGGTGCACGTAACCGGCCGAGACGGTGTAGACCAGGATCCGGACCGAGGAGTCCCCGGCCGAGTTTCGATGCACGGCGCAGCCCGAAAGCCCGACCAGAAGCGCAGCGAAGAAGAGAGCCAGTCCCAGGAATCGGTGTTTCCCTGCATCCATAATGGGGATTGTGCACCCCGCCCGCCTGCCCGTGGAGGAGCTTCTCCGTGAAGTGCGGGTGGAGCGCACCCGCGCGAGCGGGCCGGGCGGCCAGCACCGCAACC
>CAZQAP010000257.1:0-3397 GCA_964591365.1 uncultured Planctomycetales bacterium | reverse complement strand
CCGATGCTCTTCGTGGTGCGGGACGCGCGTCTGCTCGATCTGCGCGGGCGCACCTTCGGCGAGTACCTGCGCGGCGGCGCGGGAGAACTGCGTGCCACCCTGGAGGACTGGGAACTCCACCTGAGCACCCTCTTCCCCGAGATCCGTTTCCGGCCCCAGCTCGAGCTGCGCTGCCTCGACACCGGCCCCCCCGAACGGACCCTGGCCGCGTGCGCCCTGGTGAAGGGGATCTTCTACGACCCGGGGGCCTTGCAGGCGGCCTGGGAACTCACGGCCTCCTGGAGCGCGGCCCAGCGGCTTGCCGCCTGGCATGCCGCCCACCTTCAGGGGCTCTCCGCGCCCGCCCCCGGCGGAGGACGCCTGCTCGACCTGGCCCGGGAACTGCTCCGGCTGGTCCGCCTGGAGCCCGCGGAAGCCGCGTTCCTGGCCCCTCTGGAAGCCCTGGTGGCGGCCGGCCGGTCCCCCGGAGAGACTCTTTCGATCCGCCTGGAGGAGGAATGGGGCGGGAGCGTCGGGAAGCTGGTCGCTTCCTCGCTCTGCGTTCCTTCCGGGAGCCCGGCGGCCTCCTGAAACCCGCGGCGCCGGGCGGGATTTGCAGGACTCTGACAAATATCATAGCATGCCTGCATGGCGGTCCTGCGCGCCCCTTCCGACCCGCCGGCGCTGACGAAGCGGCAGGCGGAGGCGCTTGAGGCTCTCCAGGGGTTCCAGGCGGCGCACGGCTACCCGCCCACCCGCGCCGAACTGGGCCGCCTGCTGGGGGTGAGCGCCCAGACGGCCGACTTCCATCTGCGGGCGCTGGCGCGCAAGAGAATCGTGCAGGTCTCCAGTCTGGCGCGCGGGATCGTGCTTCCTCCCGCGCCGGGGAGAGCGCCCCGGCGCAGGGTTCCGCAAAGATCCGGACGGGAAGCCGGCCGGGTGCGCCGCGTTCCCCTGGTGGGACGGGTGGCGGCGGGAAGACCGCTTCTGGCCCTCGAGAACCGGGAAGGGGAGCTGCCGCTCCCCGCCGGCTGCGGAGCCGATTTCGCCCTGCGTGTGGCGGGCGATTCGATGATCGAGGCGGGCATCCTCGACGGCGATTTCGTGCTGGTCCGGAAGGCGGCGACGGCCCGCAAGGGCGAGATCGTGGTCGCGCTCCTGGGAGAGGGCGAAACGATGGAAGCCACGGTGAAGCGCTACCTGCCCGGCCGCGGGCGCGTGGTGCTGCGTCCCGCCAACGCCCTGCAGAAAGACATCGTGGTGCGGCGCGGCGAGCCGTTCGAGCTGGCCGGCCGCGTGGTGGGGGTGCTGCGGCTGTGGTCGTGACGACCCCCCGTCTCGAGGACGTCCATCCCGGAGGGAAGGCGGCCTGGTTCGCACGGGCAGCCGCCGGAACGGAGAAGGACACCTTCTTCCTGGCGCTGCGCGGGAGCGTGCAGGCTCCCGAAGAAGGGCTTGCCGCGGGCGATCTGCTCGCCGTTTCCGGCACGGCGGACGCCGAACCCGGCGATCTCGTGGTGTGGTGGTGCGGCAGTGCCGCCACCCAGGCGCTTGCGCGGGTGGGAGAGGATCAGCGGCTGCAGCCGGTGGCCGGCTTCCCCGTCCCTCCGGTGGAAAGGACTCCGCTGAAAAAAGGGCGTGGCCGGGCCTCTTCCTCCCGCAGAATCTCTCCGCGTGCGATCGCTTTGCGGGGGGTGGTCGTCGGCCGCTTGCGGCGTCTGCCGGAATGAGACCCGCGGACCGCAGGGGTTCCCCGGACGGGCGGGGACGCTCCATTCTGCACGTCGATCTGGATGCCTTCTTCGTGGCGGTGGAGCGGGTGCGCGATCCCCGCCTGCGGGGGCGGCCGGTGGTGGTGGGCAGCAGCCCGGCCCGCCGCGGGGTGGTCGCGGCCGCTTCCTACGAGGCCCGCGCCTGCGGCATCCATTCGGCCATGCCGATGGCCCGCGCCCTGCGGCTGTGTCCCGGCCTGGTGCGGGTGTCCGGCTCCCACGCCCTCTACTCCCGGGCCTCGCGGGCGGTCTTCGAGATCCTGGGCGGTTTCACGCCCCTGATGGAGAAGGTCTCCATCGACGAGGCCTATCTCGACCTCACCGGCACCGGGCTCCTCTTCGGCCGCGCGGTCGATGCGGCCGAGAAACTGCGCCGGGAAGTCCGCGGGCGCCTGGGTCTCGACGTGACGGTGGGGGTCTCCCGCAACCGGCTGGTGAGCAAGGTGGCCTCGGGTTTCGCGAAACCGCGCGGGCTCTTCGACGTGCAGCCCGGCCAGGAGGCCCGTTTCCTGGCGCCGCTCCCGGTCCAGGCCCTGCCGGGGGTGGGGCCGGTCACCACCCGCCGCCTGGTCGATTTCAACATCGAGCGGCTGGGCACCCTGGCGGGCACCGAGGCCTGGTTCCTGGAGCGGGTCTTCGGCGTCCACGGCGCGGCCCTGCAGGCCCGCGCCCGCGGAGAAGACGACACTCCGGTCCGCCCGTCATGGGAGCGGCCCGAGGCCCGCAGCGTGGGGCACGAGGAGACCTTCGTGCGCGACACGGCCGATCCCGGGTTTCTGGCCGCCCGCTTGCAGGTCCTTCTGGAAAGCGCCGCGCGGCGGTTGCGCGCCAAGGGACTCGTGGCGCGCAAGGTCACCGTGAAGCTGCGTCACGCCGATTTCGTCACGCTCACCCGCGACGCCACCCTGCCCGCGGCAAGCGACCACGACGTCGAGCTGCTCGAGCCGGCCCTCGAGCTGCTCGGCCGCATGGCCACCCGCCGCACGCTGGTGCGCCTGCTGGGCGTGCGCCTGGGGGACCTGCGGCGCGGCTTCTGGCAGGGCTCGCTCTTCGACTCCCGCCGGCGGCGCGAACGCCGGCTCATCGACACCCTCGACCGGCTGCGTGGAAGATACGGCGACGGCTCGGTCCGCACGGGCGAGACGGTGCGCTTCGGGTGCGGACCGGCGGCGCCTCCCAGGAGAGGGGCTTCCGGGTTCCGTGTGGGTTGAGCGCCCTCCTTGGGGCCCTGCTTGAACCGGGACAAGGGCCGCTGGACCCTGCGAGGGACGGGGAAGTCGCTTGAGAAGCGGGTCCGGAAGAAAACCAGGAAGAAAAAAACCGCGGAGACGCGGAGAGCGCGGAGAAGAAGAAGAGGGGCTTCAGGATTCGTGTGGGTTCCTCTCTTCCCGGTAAGGACCCGGGTCTCCGGCGGATTTTCCTCCCCTCCCCACGATCGGTTTCCGCTTCTCCTGCCAGCCACTCTCCGGAAAGCGGGAAGAACAAGAGATCAACCGCGGAGGAGGCGGAGAGCGCGGAGTACGCGGAGAAGAAAAAGACAAGAAGAGGGCCGACATTCCGCCTTTGCCGGTTTTCTCCTCTTGGTTTTTTCGGGGCTTCCGGGTTTCGTGTGCGTTGGGTGCCCTCCTGGTGGCCCGGGGGAAACC
>CAZQAP010000256.1:1532-3399 GCA_964591365.1 uncultured Planctomycetales bacterium | reverse complement strand
ACGGCTACCAGAACCCCGACACCTTCGTGACCTGGCTCGCGGGCCTCCCCGAGCCTTGACCTGAAGACCTCCTTCTGTCGGGTTTTGCGGTCAAACCTGGGTCTGTCCCGCCCCACGCTCTGCAAACAGATGACTTGTGCTGCGGAGCTGCCTGCGGCGGGAGGCGCTCACGGGGCCAGGGTCACATTGAGAATGCGGAAAGCGCCGGCAGGGACCGGGGCGCTGACCTGCTTGCCGCCGATGACCGTCAGGAAGTCCAGCGTGATGGCGTCCTGGCAGGTGAGGATCGTGCGGTTGGAGAGGCGGAGGTCCACCAGGGCGTCCAGGGGAGAATCCACTTCCCAGAAGCGGGGGTCGATGAGGAAGAGCTGATAGGTGTCCGGGTCCCAGGCCTGGATGATCAGATGGACCAGGGAGGCGCTGAAGGGGAGGTTCTGCGGGTTGTTGGCGAAGGTCTGGAAGAGCTGCGTGACCGGGCCCACAGCCTGCTCCGGCGGCGTCCCTCCCAGCATGGTGTTCCCGTCGGTGTCGATCTCCACCCAGGGTGAAGGGCCGGAGAAGAGGTAGTCCGGCATCAGGCGGATGGAACCGTAAGAGTTGCGTGCCGTCCAGGTGCCGGCCAGCATCGGCAGCGGGTCGTCCGTGGCGACCAGGTAGCTCGCGATGTTGCCGGGGGCCAGGCCGATCAAAGCGGAGAGTCCGCCCAGGCCCTGGGCCCAGAAATCCTTCACCTGCCCGTCCAGGAGGATGCCCTGGCCCGTCTGATCACCGCGGAGGCTCAGCGCATAACTGTTGGGCTGGACCCGGAAGACGGGAGCCTGCGCGGAGAGGATCTTCCCCTGGGAAACCGGGCGGACGATGCCGCGCAGCATGAGTTCCAGAGCGATGCGCTTGAAACGGCGGTCCTGCGTGAATCCGAACTCGTGGGAATCCCACTTCCGCTGGATGAAGTGTTCGTGACGGCCGGCCGTGAAGCGGTTTTCGGCGCCCACCAGGCCCAGGAACCAGGTGGCTCCGTTGGCCAGCGCGGCGACCTCCAGGCGCGGATCCCAGTCTTCGGGCTGGAGTCCGTTGAAGGAGCCATAGGTCCACTGGAAGGTCTCGCTGGTCTTGGCGTTGATGCCGAAAGCCGAGACACCGCCGGCCTGCCAGAGACCCTGGGCGGCGGCAAGGGCCGTCAGCGGCTGCTCGAGGTGGTTCGTCTTCTGCAGAGCGACGATTCTGCCCTTGGGGGCCGTCAGGAGTTCTTCCAGGTTGGGGTCGGTCGTGCCGGCGCTGGGGTCGTTGGGAACGGTGAACTCGAAGAAGTTGCCGGTCTCGTTGAGGATGAGCACGCCGTCCGCCAGCCCGGCGGCGTGGGCCAGAAGGCCCTGGAGATCGGCCACGAAATCCGCCCACGACCAAGTGGTGGTGGCCTTCTTCCCCTTCCCGAACATCCCGAAGTCCTCGGCCACGCTGGGACCGCGGTAGGCGACCGGGTGCAGCGCCGCGAGAGCGTCGAGGGTGGGCCAGAAGGTGTTCAGCCGGCGGCTGCCGCCGTGGATCACGCCCACCACGAAACCGAGTCCCGCATCATCGCAGTACTGTGCCCGCTTCAGGACCGGCTTGTCGTCGCCGGTATGGGTCGGGGATTGTGAGATCTGGAAGAGGAACTCGACGTTCTTCTGGGAGGTGTTTCCTCCGTTGGGCAGTCCGCGCAGGAAGTCGGCGATCCCCTGGAAGTCCGCCGCCTCCCGCAGAGAGGTGCGGAAGATGTACTTGTAGTGGGTGGAGAGGTTCAGGGTATCGACAGGATGGTTCTCCAGGGCCTGCAGGATCTTGTCGAGGTTGGTCTCCACCGGGTTGGCGAGGTCCACGGTCTGCCAGG
>CAZQAP010000256.1:0-1432 GCA_964591365.1 uncultured Planctomycetales bacterium | reverse complement strand
CGCGCCAGGCCAGGTTCTTGGGCTTCGCCTGTTTGAAACCGTTCTCGAAGCGGAGCATGTTCTGGGGCAGGAGCAGTGTGGGGCAGACCGACCAGCGGGGAGTGATGGCGTCGGTCCCGCTTGCCGAAACGAAGTCGTAGGCGTGGACCCCGGCCGCGGCACCGATCAGGATTTCGTCGCAGCCGTCCACGGGCCAATCCAGGTCGGCGAGCCGCAGGATCCGGTTGCGGACCCCGGCGCCGCCGGTGGCCTGGATCTCCGCCAGACTGCGCTGCGCGAACCAGGCATCCGGGTCGGGGGAAGTCAGGACCGTGGCGAGATCCAGGTACACGAAAAGATGACTGGCGCAGATCGCGGCAAGATCGTCTTTTTCCCCGTCCTGATCCAGGTCGCCGAAGGCCACCTGATACATGGGGTTGGCCGATCCGTTGCGGGAAATGGTGATGGAATGGTCCCGTGCATAGCGGACGGGGTCGAGCGTGAAGAGAGCGTCGTAATCGTGGGCCAGGGGGTCGTAGTGCATCAGGTAGATCCGCTGGTCTCCGCCCGCGGCCGCGATCCAGCGTCCGGGAAACGGACCGCTGGTCAGGATCCCTCCGCGGACGTCCAGGAAGGCCATCTTTCCGAAGAGGCCGCTGCCGGCGGTGACGGGCTCGAGCGACTGTCCGATCGGGTTCAGGTTCGTGGCGTCCAGGACCTGGATGGCGGGCACGTAGGAGGCTGCGGCCACCAGCAGCTCCTGGGTGCCATCCCCATCCAGGTCGAACAGGTCCAGCGCCAGGGGGAGGGCTCCGCAATCGTGGGAATACTGGGGCGGGCCTGCGGGAAGATCCGCGCGGTAGCGGTAGACGAACCCGTCCAGACCGCCGAGGAAGATCACCGGATCCGCGCCGACCCGGCCCCCGGCAAGGCTCCAACAGGCGGCCTGGGCGGTGCCCTGATCCGCCACCCGGAGGAGGGCCGGGGCGATGGTCGGATCCGGTTTGACCGGGGTGCCGAGGGCGCTTTGAGCCGCCAGGGCGGAGGGGGACGCGGGAAGAACGGCGCCGGCGAGGAGAAGAAGAAGGAACGGGCGCAGGGTCATGGACAACCTCCAGAATTCGTGGTGGCTTCCAATGAAGGATTATAGGCCCGGGAAAGGGTCCTCGTCGCTGGAATCCTGTGCGGGCCAATACGATGACCGGCTTTTTCGCCACCTGGGCCGACGGCGACAAGCCCGCCCTGCATCTTGTGCGGGGACGGGCGGGGGGGGTAGGTTCCCTTTCCGCGGTGCCTGATGGCCGCCATTCCATGCATCCTGGCCTTGCCCCCTTGAAGAAAGCCGCCCGGCGTCCCCCGGCTCCCGGGGGCGCCAGACACTTGAAAAATATCCTCAGGGTGATTCTCCTGCTGCTGGCGGCTTCCGGAATCGCCGTCGCCATCGCGCACCCCC
>CAZQAP010000255.1:0-3401 GCA_964591365.1 uncultured Planctomycetales bacterium | reverse complement strand
TCGGTCCCGATGTAGTTGTGGCCGAGGTTGTTGGCTTCCTCCAGCGCCAGTTCCACGACCCGCTTCGCCCGGGGGGTGAAGGGGATCTGGACCGAGGGCTCCATGGCCGGGCCGGCCTTGACGATCTTCTCGACCTCGCGGCGGATCTTGTCGAGATCGATGCTCATGCTCTTGAGCACGTTGGCGGCCACGCCCTGGCCTTCCTGGATCAGACCCAGCAGGATGTGCTCGGTACCGATGTACTCGTGGTGGAAGCGCTGCGCCTCGCGGCGCGCGAATCCCATGACCTTGCGGGCTCTTTCGGTAAAACGATCGAACATCAGTCCTCCGGTTGGCTGGCCTCCAGTCCTCTATCGGTCCTCTGGCAGGGGCCTGTTTAGGCGCTTTCCTGGGGATTCTCCAGGTTTCCCTGGAGGGTGTTGATCCGGTCCCGGATCCGGGCGGCCTCCTCGTAGTCCTCCCGGGAGACGGCGTCAGCCAGGGTCTTCTGGAGCCCGGCCAGCTCCGCGGCTTCCGGGGAGGTGGGATGTTCGCTGGTCCCGTGGATGCGTTCCAGCAGCTCGTTCACGAACTCCGCGAACACTTCGTAATCCTGGGGGCAGCCGAAACGGCTGGTCTGCCGGAAATCCCGCAAGGTCCAGCCGCAGGCGGGGCAGGCTTTGGACTTCCCCTCCGTCTTGATGATCTGGGGGCTGAGGAGCACCTTTCCGAGCATACCCATGACCTTGGGGAAGGAGGGCACGTTTCCCGGAACCGGCACCCCGGCGGCCTTGGCGCAGGTGGGACACAGATGCAGCGTCCGGGTCTGCGGGGTATTGCTTTCATCCCAGTCCACCTCGATCTGGTGGACGGTGGCAGGGTGTTTCTGGCAGGACTGGCAAAGCATGGACGATCTGATGAGGGACCTGACCTTTCTATTAGTACGCGGATCGGCTCCTGTCACGGGCTGGAGTTTCGCGCCGGGCGGCCCAGGCCGCACAGATTTCTTGAAACAAACGGGCCCGGTCGCGGAAGTTGCGGAATTCATCGTAGGAAGAGAAGGAAGGCGAAAAAAGGAGGGTTTCCCCCTGCTGAAGGGTCGAAAGGGCCGCCTGGACGGCCTCCCGGGTGCCAGGGTGCTCGAAAACGGCTGTCTGCCGAGGGGCCAGACGGGCCAGGCGGCGCCCGCCAGCCCCGAAGAGGTGGGCCTGACGGCAGGAGGCCAGTGCCCCGGCCAGGCCTTCCAAGGGCAGGTTCTTGTCCTTGCCTCCCGCCACCAGGATCACGGGGGTCCGGGGCGCCTGGAGGGCCGCCCGGGTGGGCTCGGGGTGGGTGGCGACCCCGTTGTCGAGGATCCGATTCCCCGGCGGGGCCGGCAGGCGCTCCATCCGGTGGGGCAGGCCGGGGAAGCTTCGCAGGCGATCCGCCACCGCGCCGGGCGGAAGGCCCAGCAGGCGGGCGGCCCCCACGGCCGCCAGGAGGGAGGGAAGGCGGTAGGGCTCCGGAAAAGGGAAGGCCCCGGCGGGAGCCAGTTCGCGCAGGCGGCCCCCGCGGCGCTCCCGAAGGACCCCGGCGCCCACTTCCCAGCCCTCCCGATCCGCCGGCAGGGCCCGCGGGGCCAGCCAGAGCGAACGGGCCGGGCCTGCGGCGGCCCAGGCGGCGGCCTCCGGATCCTCGAGGGGCAGGAGCTGCAGGCCGTCCTCCCCCTGGCCGGCGGGCAGGCGGCGCTTGGCCCGGGCGTAGGCCTCGGGGGAACCGTGCCAGTCGAGGTGGTCGCTGCCCAGGCAGGTCAGGGCGGCCACCTGGGGCCAGGGCCGGGGGGCTTCCAGGCGCGCGAGCTGATAGGAGGAGAGTTCCACCACCAGGCGGTCGCGGGGGGTGAGCCCGGCCACGGCCTCGAGCAGGGAACCGCCCAGGTTGCCGGCCAGGACCACCCGGGGGAAGGCGCCCTGCAGCAGGTGGGCCGCGAGGGCGGCGCAGGTCGACTTGCCATGCGTGCCGGTGACCGCGAAGGCGGGGACCTCGGCCGCCCGCTCCAGGGCCAGGTTGACGTCGGTGGTGAGCCGGCAGCCGCGGCGGCGGGCCAGTTCGATCCAGGGAGAGTCCTCGTGCACGGCGGGATTCACCACCACCACCCGGCCGGGCCGGAACATCTCCTCCCGGTGGCCTCCCAGTTCCAGGCGCACGGGAGTCTCCTTCAGGAGCGCAAGGGCCTCGCCCAGGTCGGCCGCGCCGCGCAGGTCGGTGGCGGTCACGCGGGCGCCCGCTTTCGCCAGGGCTCGGGCGCATCCGGCCCCTCCGCCGAAGGCGCCGACCCCGAGGACCAGGAAGTCCCGGTCGCGCCACGGGATGGCTGCGCTCATGCTGCGGGGGGATGGCGGAGAGGGCGGGATTTGAACCCGCGGTCGAGAAGTTCTCCCGACAACAGATTAGCAATCTGCCGCATTCGGCCGCTCTGCCACCTCTCCGTGTCGATCGGAGATCTTAGCAGGCTTTGGGGGTGGCGGAGAGGGGGGGATTCGAACCCCCGGAGCCTTGCGGCTCGCCGGTTTTCAAAACCGGTCCGTTCGGCCGCTCCGGCACCTCTCCAGTCCGCGACGGGTCGGGCGGGGGATCAAGGGGATTTGGCCGCCTCGAAGACGTGATCGGTCACGAAGACGGGAGTGGAGCCGCGCAGGGAGAGCGCGATGGCGTCGCTCGGCCGGCAGTCGACCCCGATCACCGATCCGTCATGATCGATGCGCAGCTCGGCGAAGA
The DNA here is from genome assembly GCA_964591365.1 of uncultured Planctomycetales bacterium. Lineage (GTDB taxonomy): Bacteria > Planctomycetota > UBA1135 > UBA1135 > UBA1135 > CAZQAP01. Next base: position 665 of record CAZQAP010000255.1, on the reverse strand, counting down.
AGGTCCCCCCGCGCAGGTCGTGGATCACCGCTTCCCGCACCTGGACCTGCAGGGTCTTCATGATGCGGAAGGCCAGCTCATGGGTGAGGGGGCGGGGAGTCCCCTCGCCTTCCAGGCAGCGCCGGATTTCGCGCGCTTCGACCGGGCCGATCACCATGGTCAGCTCGCGGGGCGGGTCCGCGGCCGGGCGGGCCTCCCGGAGCTGGATGAACTGCTGTTCGTGACCCTCCACCAGGACGATCCTGCTGAGCCGCACTTCAGCCTTCTTCTCCCCCATGGGGGCCCATGGTAGCCTCCTGCCCCATGAAACCGGCCTTTCAGACCGCACTTGCCAGCCCGATCGGCGTGGTGCTCTTCGCCTTCGACGCCCGCGGAACCCTGGTCCGGATCGACCTTCCCCGCCGCAACCGCCGGCCGGGCACCCGGGGCCTCCGCCCGGCGGGCGCCCCCGCCTCCGCCGCCCTGCGGAAGTGGCTGGACGCCTTCCTGGGGGGCCGGACGCTCCCCTTCCCCGGCGCCTGGGACCTGCCCGGGCACACCCCTTTCCAGCGGCGGGTCTACCGCACCGTGGCGCGCATCCCGGCCGGGTCCACGCGCACCTACGGCGAGGTCGCCCGCGCCTGTGGCGCGCCCGGCGCGGCCCGCGCGGTCGGCAACGCCATGGC
>CAZQAP010000254.1:0-3421 GCA_964591365.1 uncultured Planctomycetales bacterium | reverse complement strand
CAGCAGGAAAAGATTCCGGAAGAGGGTGCGGCCCGGTTCTTCCTTTTCCCCCACCGCCGTCAACTGTCTCAGCCCCTCTTCCGAAACGAAAGTCACCAGATGGTGGTACTCGGAGGGGAACAGACCGGGCATCGAGGGAAAACCGTTCCGGTCAAGAAAACAGGTGTGAAAAGAGTTCTTCGGCATGGAACCGGAAAAGATTCCGAACACCCAATCCCCTTTTTCGGGAGAATAATCCGCCGGAACCTGCTGGACATCCACCGAAAAACCTCCGAGCCCGGTTTCCCGGCGAAACGATGCCTGCGATTTGCGGATGAAACCGGCCAGGGCGTCGAACCTGGCCTTCGGAAGATTGTCCCCGCCCACGGGGATCTTCATCGCCCAGGCCATCTTGGGCTGCAAACCTTCTTCCGCTCGCAGGGCCGCCAGCAAAGGCCCATGCAACTCCTCCTCGAGCTTGTGCTCCGGATGCGTGAGCTGACAGCCCATCCAGCGGACATCCCGGCAGAAATGACCGCCGCCCTCCCCCAGGAAGTCGCCACAAGCGACAAGGGAGCAGAAAACGACCGGGAAAACGATGAAGTTTTTTCGGAAATAGGCCCTCTTTTCCGCGAGCAAGAGTTTGGCTTGGTTCCTCTTCATCGTCCGAGTTGGTGAGGCGCTCCCCGGCATTTCTCATGCCTAGAAGCTCAAATATACTCCTCACCGGCCGGTCTGGCTGACGGCTTTCCAGTCCACCCGGGCCATCCGGTCAAAGGATGCTGGTCTCCTCATCGGGGACCCGGCGGCCGCCCACCCAGACCGCGGCGATCTCGGTTTTGGCGTCGAGCGCCACGAGGTCGGCGCGGAATCCGGAGCGCAGGCGGCCGCGGCGGCCGAGAAGGCGTCCGGGCACCGCGCAGCCGCCGCGCAGGGCCTGCTCCCACGAAAGCGTGCCCTCGGCCACGCGGGCGAGGAGCTGGCGCGAAAGGGGGAGCAGGGTGCCGGCCAGGTTCCCGCGCGCGTCGCGCGCCACGCCTCCGTCGCGGACCAGGCGCCGGCCGGCGCAGACGAAGCGGTCGTGGTCCGTGCCGCCGGGGGCCAGGCAATCGCTCTGGAACATCAGCGCATCTTCGAGCCCGGGAAGGGCGGCCAGCATTTCGAGAAAGGAGGCCGCCGCGTGCACCCCGTCGGGGATCACCCCGACCGGGTGCGCTCCTCCGGCAAGAGCGAAGCCGATCGGGCCGGGGTGGCGCGGGGTCAGGGCCGGCATGCGGTTTCCCAGGTGGGTGATGCCGGCGGGACCTTCCTCCGCCAGGCGAAAACAGGTCTCGAGATCCGCGCCGGTGTGCCCGATCGCGAGGCGCACGCCGGCCCGGCGGAGGATCCCGGCGGCGGGGAACGCGCCGGGAAGTTCGGGCGAAAGGGTGGTCATGCGCAGCCATCCGCCGCAGGCCGCAACCAGCGCGCGGGCCGCGCGGGCCGTGGGCCGCCGCAGGGCGGCGCCGGGAAGCGCGCCGCGCCAGGCGGGGTCGAGGAAGGGGCCCTCGAGGTGCCAGCCCCCGAGCCGCGCGCGGGGGGGGCCGCCTTTTTGCTCCCTGAACCCGTCCCAGGCCCGGGCGGCGCGGCGCAGACCGGCCGCGGGGAGGGGATAGACCCCGCACCAGGCCGAGGTCACCCCCGCGCGGGCCAGCCGGCGGGCCAGGAGATCGAGTTCCTCCGGCGTGCCGTCCCCCGCGTCCACCCCCGCGAAGCCGTGCAGCAGGGTGTCCACGAAGCCCGGGATCACGCGCCGGTTGCCGAGGTCTTCAAGAAGGCCCCGCAGCTCCCGCGGCGGATCCCCCTCCCCCAGGGCCGCGATGCGGGCCCCCTTCCAGGCCAGCCAGCCGCGGCGGAAGCCCGCGTCGGTCCAAAGCCGCCCGCGCACTCCTTTGGGGGAGGTTTGCTTCATGTTTCCTCGGGCCGGTGCCACCAGGCCAGCCGGCTGGAACCGTAGGCGCGCACCTCGAGGCCGGGAAGTTTTTCCTTTTCGCTGGAGGCGAGTTCCCCGGCGGGGAGATGGACCACCGCACAGCCCCCCGGCCGCAGCCGGGCGGCCAGGTCCAGGAAGGTCTGCCACGATCGCGCGCGGCCCGCGCCGCGGAAGGCGGCGAAGGGCGGGTCGAAGAAGACGATGTCGGGCGCGGGGGGCGGCGGATCCCGTTCGAGGAAGCGGCGCGCGTCGAGACGCAGGACCTCCACGCGCTCCCCATAGCCGAGTTCGCGGGCCGATTCCCGAAGGCGCGCCACGGCGCGGGGGTGGCGTTCCACGGCCACCACCGAGCCGGCCCCCCGGGAGAGGGCCTCGAAGCCGAGGATCCCGCTCCCCGCGCAGACGTCCCAGACCGTGGCGCCGGGGATCGTGGGCTGCAGGTGGTCCATGAGGGCCTGCCGGGCGCGTTCCAGAAGCGGCCGCGTGCTCTCCACCTCCGGCACGCGCAGCCGCCGCCCGCGATGCTCCCCGGCCGTGATGCGCAGCATGGAAAGAGCTTATCCGAAACGCCCTCGGCAGGGGGCTGAAAGACGGGGACCCAGCAGGGCGCCCAAGGGTTACGCGACCTGGATGGTAGGAAGGCCAACGAACTCCGCCTCAATTTTCGGCTCGCCGTCCTCAAGAAGCATCGCGATGACCTCGCAAAGGTTCTTTTCCAGCCCGTCCAAGATCGTTCCCTGGCTGTGGGCTCCCGGCCATCCCGGAACCGATCCGACAAAAAGACCGGTGTCCGGATCGCGTTCGACGATCACGTGGAACGTACGCATGTCCTTGGCTCCGTGGATTCCTGAACCAAGTCCACTTTACTACGACCGGACCTTGCTTCCATCATCCTCCCCCGTCGCCGGCCTATCCTTTCCGCTCAACCACTGGCATGCCTGCGCGCACCCTGCGCAAACACCGGGGGTGCCAAGAGAGATCCCCCGGTTCCGGAAAACGGTCAGGTTTCCAGGATGGATGCCAGCTGCTTGCGGAGTGCTGGTATACGGCTCTGGATCACATCCCAGACAAGCTCGTAATCCACCCCGAAGTAATCGTGGATGAGGCGGTCCCGCATGCCTGCCATCGCACGCCACTCGACGGCCGGATATCGCTCCCGAAATGACGCTGGAACCTTCTTGGCTGCCTCACCGATGATTTCCAAGCTACGAACGAACGCCCGTTGAATCGTCTCGTTCGTGGCAAAATCCTCGTATGTCAGCCCTGCCCGCTGGCCGAGGAGGAAGTCCGCCTCGATCAAGATGTGCTGGAGGAAATCACGCGGCTCGAAGGACATCCTGCGCTTCCGCCAGAATTCGCGGGCCGAGGAACGGGGAGAGTGCCTCCGTAGTGACGAGGTCCACCTTCTGCCCCAGCCGGGATTCCAGGAGTTCGGACAAGGCCAGAAAACGGTCGAAGGTCTTGGCCCCG
>CAZQAP010000253.1:0-3433 GCA_964591365.1 uncultured Planctomycetales bacterium | reverse complement strand
TGGCCAGCATCGTGGCCCGCCGCATCCAGGGATTCTGCTCGAGGATGATCCTGCCATCCTGCTGGAGTTCCCCAAGAATCGGGCCCAGACGGGGAATGCGATAGAGCCACCCAAGGTGGAAGATGCAGACGGTCGCGGTCAGAAGATCCATCACCACGACCATCCCGGCCAGGAACCCGGTGGAAAAGAGGCTGTTGTCGGTGCCGGTGAGAATCGCCAGCTTCCCCAGGGCGAAGAAGGTCAGGACGATCCGTCCAAGAAGGCCGGCCGCATCGGTCCCTCCCCGGAAGAGGGCGATGATCAACACGCCCCCGAGAAGGACCACGAAAGGCCCGGCCAGGGTGGCCCACCAGAGCCAGGGCTTCTCCCGCTTGAGATCTTCGCTGTCCACGGTTCCGGGAAGAGGTCAGAAACGGATTGCAGAGCCGGAGAAGACCGGCCCCGCCCGGCAGGCTTTCGCCCAGGGCCAGCTTCCGAGGGGTCCGTCGGGAGCGGTGGGGACCGGACAGCCGTTGCAGACCCCGAAGCCGCAGCCCATGTAGGTTTCCAGGCTCAGCTCGTATTCCAGGGCATGCTCGCGGGCGAAGGCGGCGAAACCGTGCAGAAGGCCTTCGGGTCCGCAGGCGCAGAACAGGGCATCGCGGCCGATTCCGCCTCCGGCAAGGGAATGCTGCACCGCCTCGACCACGCTGCCGTGGAATCCCGCGGAACCGTCGTCCGTGGAAAACACCGTCCGGACTCTCAAGGTTCCGAAAGCGCGGGCATCGTAGAGCCGGTCCGCGGAACGGGCCCCGAAAAAGAAGGTGGTCCCGCTTTGCCGGCCGGCTTCCAGGCGCTGGCGTGCATAGAGGAGGAATGGGGCGCTGCCGATCCCGCCGGCGACCAGAACGACTTCGCGGCCGGGAGGCGCGACCACGAATCCGTTTCCCAGCGGCACAGTGCAGGTGACGGGGTCCCCCGGGCGCAGGGCGGCCAGAATGCGCGTCCCCCGGCCGATGACCTGGACGAGGAAGACCAGCCGGCGGGGATCGGGCTGGTCGTAGACGCTGAAAGGCCGGGGGATGACCGGGCCCAGCCCGTCCTCACGGCAGATCATCGCGAAACGCCCGGGCGCCAGCGCAGGAAGAGGAGCGGGAAGCTCCAGCTCCAGGAGGAACGCGTCCGCACCGCAGGATTGCAAACGCAGGGTTTCCGCAACGAAGGCGTGGGCATCCATGGAACCGGTCGTATTCTAGGGGGTCCGCTTCCGCCCCCTTCCGCGGATCCTTCCCTCCCGTTCCGTTGCCCGGACTCTCCCAGGAAACACTGCTTGCCGCCGGGATCCTTCTTTGGAAGGGCTCCGCGGCCGCTCCGGAGTTCCTGCTCCTGAAAAGCGCGCGCCATGGGACCTGGAGTTTTCCGAAAGGCCGGCTGGAACCCGGCGAGGATCTCCACGCATGCGCCTTCCGGGAAACCGCGGAAGAAACCGGCTTCCGTCTGAAGCGGGAAGATCTTCGGGACGATTTCGCGGACACCGGCATCTACCAGCCCCGGCCGGGATGCTGGAAACGGCTGGTCCTCTTCCTTGCCGCCCATCCCGTGGATCCCGCGGGTTTGCGCCTCTCCCCGGAACATCAGGAAAGCGGCTGGTACGGGGAGCGGGAAGCCCTGGACCGGCTCCTCCACCAGGGGCTCCGGCGGGCGCTCCTGCGGGCGGCCGGCCGGCTGGCCTTCCCACCCCGCGCCTGATCCGGGGCGTCCCCCGCGGCTAGAATTCCGGATTCCATGGACCCCGAACAGGCGTTCGCGATACTCCAGGCCCACGCACCTCCGGAGGAGAACTGGCCCCTGCACAGCTGCCAGGTCGCCCGTGTGGCCCTGACCCTGGTCCAGGCGCTCGAAGATGCGGGACACTCCGTGGACGGGCCCGGCATCTATGTCCAGGCCCTGCTCCACGACCTTGGCCGCAGCCGTTCCCACGGCCCCCTGCACGGCTGGGCGGGCTTCACCCTGCTGCGCTCGATGGGCCACCCCGGCCCCGGCCGCGGCTGCCTGAGCCACTGGACCAAAGGGCGGGCCCCCGAGGAACTGCTTGCAACCGGAGGATTCGGCCGATCCTTCGTGGCCCGGATCTTCGCGGCCCTGGAGCCGGGCTGGACGCTTGCCGACAGCGTCATCTCGGTGGCGGACTCCAGCGTGATGCATTCCACCATCGTCCCTCTCGCCGAAAGGCATGCCGACCTCTTCCGGCGTTACCGGGATTCCGCCTGGCTGCGTCGCGCGGCGGAACTGGGAGAATTGCAGGCCGGGGAGATCGGCCGGCTTGCCGGCCATCCGGTGGAGGCCATCCTCGCCCCCCTCCTCGGAAACCGCCTTGAGGCCCTCCCGAACGCCCCGCTCCCCATCCCGACATGAAGACGCTCGCCCGCTTGCAGGGACTGGACCGCTTTTCGGCCCGCATCACCGCCGCCCTGGGCCGGGAACTCGGCCTCGATGCGGAAGCCATCCATCTGGAGCGCCCTCCCTCCCAGGATCAGGGCGAGTTCGCCTTCCCCTGCTTCCGGCTTGCCAAGGAACGCTCCGAAAACCCGGCCCGGGTCGCGGCGGGATTGTCGGAATCGCTTTCCATTCCCGAGGTCGAAGTTTCCGCCGCGGGTCCGTTCCTCAACTTCCGGATCGACCGCGCCGCCATGGCCTGCGCGGTCCTGGCGGACGCCCTGAACGGGGATTTCGGCACCGCACGGCAGGACCTCTCGATGGTGGTGGAGTTCTCCTCGCCCAACATCGCCAAGCCGATGCATGCCGGACACCTGCGCAGCACGGTCTCGGGGGCGGCCCTGGCACGGATCTTCCGCCACCTCGGCAACCGGGTGGTGCGGATCAACCACGTGGGGGACTGGGGCAGCCAGTTCGGCAAGCTCATCGCCGCCTGGAACCGCTGGGGGGACGAAGCGGCCCTGGCCGGCGATCCGATCGGCCATCTCCTGGCCCTCTATGTCCGCTTCCACAAAGAGGTTGAAGCCGATCCCGCCCTGGCCGAAGAGGCTCGCTCGGCCTTCCAGGAGCTGGAATCGGGCCGGGACAATGAAACCCGGGCCGTCTGGAAACGGTTCACCCGGCTGTCCCTGGGCGAGTTCCAGAAGGTCTATGCGCGGCTGGGGATCGAATTCGACCACATCCGCGGAGAGTCCTGGTACGAATCCCGACTCGGCCCCACGCTTGCCTGGCTGGAGTCCAAGGGCGTGATGGAAACCAGCGAAGGCGCCCGGATCGTCGACCTCACGAGCCAGGGCATCAAGACACCCGGCCTCGTCCAGACCGCCCGGGGAACCACGCTTTACCTTACGCGGGATCTCGCCGCGGCCCTTTCCCGCTGGGAGGAGTTCCACGTCGACCTCTGCCTCTACGCTGTCGGCAAGGAGTATAAGCGCTACTTCCTGCCTCTCCTGGCTGC
>CAZQAP010000252.1:0-3451 GCA_964591365.1 uncultured Planctomycetales bacterium | reverse complement strand
GCGCTGGCGCACTTCACTGCGGCTCCGGGGAGTCTTCCCGGCAAGCTGATCGGCCGCACCCTCTTCCTCGCGGCGGTCAACAAGAAGTTCGACTTCGCTTCCGTGACCCGCCGGATCGACTTCACGCCCTGATATGAAGGCCCGGTTGTCAAGGGTGGAGGCTACCTCATGCTTCTTCCTTAGCTTGAAACAGGGAAACGAGAGGCCCGGACGGTCTCGAACGACGGTTTGTCACCCTGATATTCGCGAGTCGAGATCGCATGATGCTTCGTCCGTCAGGAGGCTGGCAGTCTGACATCGTGGTTGGCCGGTGGTATTCGGTTCCACACAAGGCAGTCGCGGATCCTCAAGGGCGGGCCGTCCGGGATTCCTCTCAAGCTCTGGACTCCTTCTCCTGGAGGAGAGCGGCCCAGAGAAAGCCGACCAGCTCGCGGGCCACCGCGACCTTGGCCAGATTCGTGTGCTTGCGCGCCGCGAGCGCGCGGTAGCGAGCCGCCAGGCGCCGTTCCGCCCGGAGCGCCGCGTGAACAGCCCAATCTGGAGCGGCTTCCCGGCGTTTGCGGATGGCGAAGCCCTGGCGGATTCGTCGGGTGTAGCTCTGGGCGGACTCCACCAGGCAGCGACGCAGGCGGGGATTTCCGGCGCGGGTGATCGATCCGCGGCGCACCTTGCTGCCCGACGAATGCTCGGACGGAACGAGCCCGCAGTAGGCGGCCACTTGGCGTGCACCCCGGAAACGGAGAGGATCGCCGATCTCCGCGGCGACGGTCACGGCCGTCAGGGTGGCCACCCCGCGAAAGGCGCCCAGGGCAGCCACGGGACCGCGCAGGTCCTCGCGCCTGGCCCGCCGCTCGATACGATGATCCAGGAGGCCAAGCGAGAGGATGCGCTGGTCGAGCTCCTGAAGGAGGGCTTCGAGCGTTTCCTGGTCGTCGTCCAGCGGCAGCTTCAGGGATTGGAGCCAAGCCTGATGAGCCTGGGTCCAGTTGTGGCCCTTCCGGAAGACCTTTCCCCGCAGAAGCAGGAACTTGAGAATCCGATGCCGGGAGCGGACCACATCGTCTCTCTGGGCGTCCCGGGTCCGTACCAGGGTCCGCAAGGCTTCGATCTCGGGGGTGGGTGGCGAAACCGGGGTGAGCTGGGCCCCGCGAAGGAAGACCGCCAGACGGCGGGCATCGAGGCGGTCGGTCTTGCGGTGGTCGCCGGGAAGAAACGGGATCCGGCTCGGGGCCGCGACTCCCCTGGCGGGGACCATGCATGCAGTCGATCCCCAGGTCGGTGAGCAGGCGGTAGAGGGTGAAGCCCAGGCAGCCCGCTTCGTAGACCGCGTGGACCCGACCCCGCTTCTGGAGGCGCCGGAAGAGAGCGCGGGTCCTGGGCGGATCGTTCGGGTGGGTCCGGGGCGTTTCCGGCTGCGAGGTCCCCTCGGGAAAGACGGCTACGGCGAGGGTGTCCTGGTGGGCGTCGATTCCGACGAATAGGGCGGAAGTATGCTGGTCCATGGTCCGGTTTCCTGGCTGGAGTCCTTTGGGAACGACCGCGCACCACGGCACGGCCTGCCTGAGGTCGTCCCGTTTTGGCTCTACCGTGTCAAGCACGGCAATCCACGAGCGCAAGGCCGGGGGACCGGGCCTTCATAGCGTCTGAGAGAAGTCTTGTGGACCGGATCTTCTTCCTGCCGGGAACGTTTCCTTCCGGTAACATCCACCCGGGTTTTGCTAACAGGAATCCTGGCATGGTTTTTGCCCTTCCCCATCTTCCCACCCTCGCATGGAGGCACCCTTGAAACCCCGCCCATCAACCCTTTGGATCCCCTGGACCGGGCTGGCCCTGGCCCTCCTTCCCGCCCTCCTGTCTGCCCAGATGACTGGAGGGATCCTGGACCAGCGCCTCCGCCTCGACGGCAAGGAAACCTTGTGCGTTTTCGGCAGGGCGGTGGCAAATGCCGGCGATGTAGACGGAGATGGGATCCCCGACCTGATCGTCGGGGCTTCCGGCTGCTCCCCGAACGGCCAGGCCGGTGCCGGCGTCGGTTCCGCTTTCGTTTTTTCCGGAGCCATGGGTGTCTTGGTCTGGCGGTTCGATGGGCGGGGCGCCCTGGACGAATTCGGTATTTCTGTGGCGGGCGCGGGGGACGTGGACGGCGACGGTTTGGACGATTTGGTCGTGGGCGCCCGCTTCGCCTCACCCAACGGACACCATGCCTCGGGTTCCGTCCAGATCTTCTCGGGAGGCACCGGTAGCCAACTCTTCCGCTTCACCTTGAAAAGCAACAATGCATCCCTGGGAAGCTCTGTCGCCGGGGCCGGGGACGTGGACGGGGATGGTGTGCCCGACCTGATCGCGGGCGCCCCCTTCGCCGGCCACGATGGGATTCAGGACACTGGGTCAGCCCTCGTCTATTCCGGCGCCACGGGCGGCACGATCTTCCGTTTCAACGGGGAGGCTACCTACGACCAGTTCGGGAATTCGGTCGCCAGCGTGGGCGACCTTGACGGGGATGGCGTGTCCGAACTCGCGGTGGGGGCCCCGGATGCCTCCTCCAACTCCGTGCCCTTCTCCGGCTCGGCCTTCGTCTACTCGGGGGCCGCCGGGACCCTCCTCTTCCGCTTCGACGGTGAAGCCAGGGGGGATGGATTTGGTTTCTCCGTCGCGGGCGCCGGCGACGTGGACGGAGACGGAGTGCCCGACCTGATCGTGGGTGCGTTCCAGGCCGACTCTCCGAACGGAGTGGATACCGGCTCGGCCTTCCTCTTTTCGGGAGCCACGGGAAACCGGATTCTCCGCCTGGACGGCCTGGCGCCCGGGGATCGTTTCGGAATCTCGGTTTCCGGGGCCGGCGACGTGGATCGCGACGGAATCGACGACGTTCTCGTGGGCGCCAACAAGGCCGATCCGGAAAACCGGACGGACGGCGGGTCGGTCTTTCTCTTCTCCGGTGCCGGCGGCAGTCCGATCCTGGACTTCGAGGGAGCCAATCCGGGAGACAACCTCGGGGTTTCCGTTGCCGGTGCGGGAGACGTCGACGGGGATGGCCGGCCCGACCTTCTTTTCGGGGCTCCCTACGCCAGTCCCGAGGGGGTTTCGGACGGCGGTTCGGTCTTTCTGTACACCTTCAACCCCGTCCTGGAATCCTCTGGCCAGGCGTTCTCGGTCGGTTCCGGGGGCCGGATCGACTATTCGATCGATTTCCCCGAGGTGGACGCGGGCGAGGAGTACCGGATCCTTCTCTCCGCCCAGGGGACCGGTCCGACCCGCCTGCGCGGGCTGGACATCCCCCTGACCCGCGATCGTTTCTTCCTCGCCTCGCTGAAGGGCGTCACTCTGCCCCAAGGGGTGGGATTCCGCGGCATTCTCGACGCCCAGGGGGGTTCTCTGGCGCGTTTCACGGCCTCCCCGGGGAGCCTTCCCGGCAAGCTGATCGGCCGCACCCTCTTCCTCGCGGCGGTCA
>CAZQAP010000251.1:0-3496 GCA_964591365.1 uncultured Planctomycetales bacterium | reverse complement strand
GAAAAGCATGGGATCCTGTTCTTCTCCCAGGTGGGGCCCGACGGGCAGCCGCTCCCCAACGGCCTGCCCTACACTTCCAACTGCCGCAAGGTGCCCGCCATCTGGAACATCGCCGGAAACAACGGGCGGGACGTCCTTTCCGTCGGCTGGTGGGTTTCCTGGCCCGCCGAAGCGGTGCCCCACGGCCGGATCTTCGCCTCCTATGCCGCCCAGATCCAGGGCAACATCCTCTGGAAGGCGGGGGTCTGGGCCCAGGGGCTCTCCGACCTTTCCTTTCCCCCCGCCCTCCAGGACCAGATGTCCGATCTCCTGGAAGCCGGAGCTCCACGGGGCCCGCTGGGCGCGGAATACGACGCCCGCTTCGGGCGGGTCGATCCCGGCTGGAAGATGGAGGTCCAGTGGGACAAGCTCTTCCGCATCGCGTTCCATGGGGACCGCACTCACGCCCGGATCGTGGAACGCCTCCTGAAGGAGAAGGTGGGCGCCCTCAACATGATCTACCTCGGGCTGCCCGACGTCGCCGGCCATTTCTTCTGGCGTTATCGCGAGCCGTCGGCCTTCCATTACAAGGTTTCTCCGGCGAAGGTCGCCCGCCTGAAGGATCACATCGACATCGCCTATGAAACGGTGGACGCCTGGGTGGGGGAGATCCTGCAGGCCCTTCCCGATCCCGAAGGCACCCGCATCCTGGTCATCTCCGACCACGGCATGCATGCCGCGAACCTGGACCGCCCCAACTTCCCCCAGTCGGGCGCGCATGAGGATGCCCCTCCCGGCGTGCTCTTCGCCGCCGGTCCCGGGATCCGGATCACCGGCCTTCCGGACGGCGACCCGGCCGTGCTGGGTTCCGTCTACGACATCACGCCCACCCTGCTGGAGTGGCTGGATCTCAAGAATCCCCCCGACATGACCGGGAAGCCGCTGCGCGGCCTGATGACCCCGGCCTGGCGGGACACCCATCCCATCCGGACCGGACCGTCCTATGCGCGCGGGTTCCGGGCGGCCACTCCTCCCCGCGTTCCGCGCGAGGACGCCAACCTGGAATTCAAACAAGGCCTGGAAGAGCTGGGCTACCTGGAGGCCAAATAGCCCGAGGACCGCTGATCTCAAGGAGTTCCGATGTTCAAGAAGATCCTTCTCGCAACCGACTTCTCCGAGAACGCACGGGTCGCCTTCCCCTGGGCGGCGGAACTGGCCCGCAGCACGGGTTCCGCCATCCTCCTCGTCCATGCGCTCGAGGACGATCTCGTGGCCACCGCTCCCGTCTTCGCCGGATACATGCATCCGGAAGTCCTCGATCTGGGGAGGTATCGCCAGGAGTTCCGCAAGGCCGCCGAGAAGGCCCTGAAGACCGCGGCCGAGGAATTCGAGAAGGAGGGCGTGGCGGTGGAACCCCACCTCGTGGAAGGGGGCAAGCCCTCCCAGGCCATCGTCGAGGCGGCAAACCGGCTGGAAGCCTCCCTGATCGTGATCTCCACCCACGGCCGCAGCGGGCTGGCGCACATGCTGATCGGATCCACCGCGGAAAAGGTGGTCCGCAGCGCCAGGTGTCCGGTCATGACCGTCCACGAGGGCGACCGGATGACCTCGGAGAGCTGAGGATACCGTCAGGTGGGCTCTTCCCGATCCTCCGGCCTCCGGCATCCCCTGGTGGCGTTCGACATCGAGGTCGCGGGCCTTGAATGGGAGGAACTCGACGAGGCCACCCGCCACTACCTTTTGACGCGCCATCCCGATCGGGAAGGCCGGGAACCCATACGCAACCGTCTGGCGCTGGTCCGCGGCCTGGGAAGGGTTGTTTCGATCGGGATGTGGAACCTCGACAAGGACACTGGCGCGGTCCTGGTCCAGGGAAGCGGGAACAAGTGGCTCGATTTCGAGGTTGTGCCCGGGACCAAGGTCTGGCGGGGAAACGAGCGCGAGATCCTGACCGAGTTCTGGCGGCTTGCCGCCGAATGGGGGACCGTCATCACTTTCAATGGGCGCGGTTACGACGGTCCGGTGCTCTTGATCCGTTCCGCCATGCTGGAGATCGTTCCCAGCCGTTCCCTGGTCGGCTATCGTTACAGCGTGCAGGATCACTGCGACCTGATGGAGGTCTTCGATTTCCATGGAGCCGTCCGGGAAAGTTTCTCGCTCGATTTCTGGTGCCGCCGGTTCGGAGTGGAATCCCCCAAAGGAAAGATGGACGGTTCGATGGTGGCCGGGAAGGCCCGCACCGGGAAATACGATCAGATCGCCGAGTATTGCCTGAGGGACACCCGCGCCACGGCCGACCTCTTCCGGCGCGTACAGCACACGCTGGTTCCTCTTTTCTCGTGACCGGTCCGATCCCCTTCACTCCGGACGACCGGCTGCTGGAGCAGGATCGGGCCCTCCTGGTTCCTCCTCTCTGCCGCGATCCATTTCCCGAACGGCGGGTCGGCCGGTACACCCTCCGCCTTCTGGGCCCGGAGGAAAACGGCCCGGCCAGGGCGCTCTATGGCCTGACCGGGGAGCCGGTGCCGCCGAAGGACGTCTGGCTCTGGCGGTTCTATTCCCGCAACCCGGAGCTTGCGCACGTGGCGGGGGCCTTCGATGACCGCGGAGAACTGGCCGGCCTCTACCCAGGCGTCGCCCGGCCCATCCGGGTGGGGGGGAGGGACCTGATGACGATGCAGGCCTGTCGCACCATCATCCATCCGGATCACCGCTGGGGGGGGCGGGTCTTCTACCTGATCGTGATGTATTCCATCGAACACTACCGCGCCCTGGGTCTTCCCTTCGGCTTCGGGGGGGGGGCCAACGAAGCGGCGGTCAAGGTGGGCATCCGGCTGGTGGCCTACACCCTCATGCATTCCCTCGAAATCCGCGAACGGCGCCTGAACCTGCGCCTTGCCTTGCGGCGCCGGCTCGGAGGGACCGGGGCGTTCCTGGCTGAAGTCTTCCGGCTCCTCGGCTCCGCCAGGCCGCGCAGGCTCCCGGTGGGTTTCGAAGTCGGGCCGGTCCAGGAGGCGGGTGCCGAGTTCGACCGCCTCTGGGAGCGCAAACGGGATGTCTATCCGGCCTTGCTGCGCCGGGACGCCCGGGAAATCGACTGGCGCTGGTTCCGCTGTCCGGTGCCAACGGTGGTGCTCGCCGCCCGGAAGGGAGGAGAGCTCGAAGGCTACGCCGCCCTGCGCCACCACACCGAGGGACCCGCCCGCATCACCACCATTCTCGACCTGTTCGCCGGCGGGGATCCCCGGGCGGCGGCCGTCCTGCTCGAGGCTGCGGCCGGGCTGGCCCGCGGGGAGGGGAGCGATTTCCTCCACTTCGCACCCAGCCCGAACAGCGCCGCCTTCGGCCTGCTGAGGCGGAAACCCTGGCGCAAGGCCCGGAAACCGCCGGACCACGTCATCTTCCGCCAGCTCTGCACGGAAGCCGTGCGTCCCGAAGTGGAAAACGAGCTGGCCATCGTGAAGAATGGATCCAACTGGTTCTACTGCCAGGGTGACTCCGACTACCGCGACTGATC
>CAZQAP010000250.1:0-3499 GCA_964591365.1 uncultured Planctomycetales bacterium | reverse complement strand
AGAGGCATGGCCATCGACTTCCAGCGCGAATTCGGAGTCAACGCGGCCTACGCGGAGGCTCTTTACCAGCAGTGGCTGGAGGATGCCGCGGCTGTCGCGCCTTCCTGGCGGCAGTTCTTCGAAACGACCGGCAGGGCACCGGAGGCCACGGCGGAAGAGACTGCCGGGGCCGCTCCGGAAGCGGAAACCGTGGACCCCCTGCGCGGGGTCGCGGGACGGATCGCGCGGAACATGGAGGCGAGTCTCGAGGTGCCAACGGCCACCACCGTGCGCACCCTCCCGATGAAGGTCCTCGATGAGAACCGGCGCATCCTCAACGCGCACATGAAGGTGCGGGCGCTCGGCAAGGCCTCCTTCACCCACCTGTTCGCGTTCGCCATGGTGCGGGCCCTCCAGGAGATGCCCGCCATGCAGGCGCGCTTCGAGACGCGCGAGGAACGGCCGGTGAAGGTGGTTCCGCAAGCCATCCAGCTCGGGCTGGCCATCGATCTCGAAACTTCCCAGGGCCGGAATCTGTTCGTCCCCAACGTCCAGGATGCCGGTTCGCTAGACTTCAAGCAGTTCCATGCGCGCTATGAGGAGCTGGTCGCCCGGGCCCGGGCCGGTTCGCTGGCCTCGGAGGACTTCCGCGGCACCACCGTCTCCCTGACCAACCCCGGCGGGTTCGGAACCGGCATGAGCGTGCCGAGGCTCATGAAGGGCCAGGGTCTTATCGTGGCCATGGGGGCGCTTGGCGTTCCGGTGGAGGCGCACGGGATGGCGCCGGCCACCCTGGCGGGGCTGGCCCTCGGGCCGGTGATGACCGTCACCGCCACCTACGACCATCGGGTGATCCAGGGAGCCCAGTCGGGGCTGTTCCTGAAACGCATCGAGGAGCTTCTTCAAGGGGAAGATGGTTTCTACGAAGAGATCTTCCGCGTGATGCGGGTGCCCTGGCAGCCGGTCCTGCCCGCCTGCGACCTGGGTGCGGGGGAGCCGGACGCGGGCGAAAAACAGGCCAAAGTCTGGAGCTTGATCAGCGCCTACCGGGCACGGGGCTGCCGGCTGGCGGACCTCGATCCCCTCCAGTACCGCCCCGACCTGCTGCCGTCCCTGGATCCGGGCTGGTACGGCTTCACTCTATGGGACCTCGACCGCGAGTTCCTCACCGGAGGGATGTGCGGAAAGAAGACGATGACCCTGCGCGAGATCCTCGAGGTTCTGCGGGAGAGCTATTGCCGGCGCTGGACCATCGAGTACATGCACATCACGGATCGGATTCCCAAACACTGGATCCGCGAGCGGATCGAGTCGCACCGCAACGACGACGTTTTTGACCATGCCCACCGGGTCCGGATCCTCACCCGTCTGTATCGAGCCCAGAACCTGGAGCGTTTTCTTCACACCCGTTACGTGGGCAATAAACGTTTCTCCCTGGAGGGCGCCGAGGCTCTCATCCCGGCCCTTGCGGAGCTGATCGACCGCGCCGCCGAGGAAGGCGTCCGCCGGGTCGTTCTCGGGATGGCCCACCGCGGCCGGCTGAACGTCCTGGCGAACATCCTCAAGAAGTCCTACGACCAGATCTTCGGAGAGTTCGAGGGGGTCCTTCTTCCCGTGGCGACGGAGGGGTCGGGCGACGTGAAATACCACCTGGGCCAGAAAGGGGTCTACCGGACGCCCGCCGGAAAGGAGGTCGAGGTGATCCTTTCCGCCAATCCCAGCCATCTGGAAGCCGTGGATCCAGTTGTCTGCGGCATGGTGCGGGCCTTCCAGGACCAGGACGGTGACGCTGGACGGCGCAGGACCCTCGGGGTCCTGATCCATGGAGATGCGGCCTTCTGCGGGCAGGGTGTGGTTGCGGAAACCCTGAACATGTCCGATCTCCCCGGTTATACCTGCGGGGGAATCTTCCATCTGATCGTCAACAACCAGATCGGCTTCACCGCCGGGCCGCGGGATCTGCGTTCCACTTTCTATTGCTCCGATCTCGCCAAGGGGATCGAGGCGCCGATCCTGCATGCCAACGGGGACAATCCCGAATCGGTGCTGCGCGCGGTCCAGACCGCTTTCGACTACCAGATGAAGTTCGGCAAGGACGTCGTGGTCGACATGGTCTGCTACCGGCGCTGGGGGCACAACGAGGGCGATGAGCCGGCCTTTACCCAGCCGGTTCTCTACCGGCGGATCCGGGCCCACCCCACGGTCGTGGAGAACTACCAGGAACTCCTCGCCCGGCGAAAGGCCCTTTCCCGCGAGGAGTGCGCCGTCATTGGAGAACGCTTCAACGGAGAACTGAAGGCGGCCCTGACCGCCCATCGGAAGAAGATGGGCGCCGCCGGGGAAGCTCCCCCGGCAATCGAGGGGACCGGCAGAGGTCCGAGGGATCTCACGTCGGGGGATCGGCCGCCTGCTGGAGTTCAAGGGCAACGGCTGGTGGCCATCATCGAACGCTGCAACCGGATGCCGGAAGGACACACCACCCATCCGAATCTCCTGCGGCAGCTACGGCGCCGGGAGGACATGGTGCGGGGAAAGCGCGGCATCGACTGGGGCTGCGCCGAAGTCCTGGCCTTCGGTTCCCTCCTGGAAGAAGGAGTTTCCATCCGGCTCGCGGGGCAGGACAGCGGGCGGGGAACCTTCAGTCAGCGGCATGCGGTGATCCGGGACCAGGTGACCGAGAAGGATTTCATCCCGCTTGCCAAACTCGCTGCGCAGGGAGCCACCTTCGAGGTCCGGGATTCCTTTCTCAGCGAAGAGGCTGCCCTGGCCTTCGAATACGGTTATGCCACCGCGCGTCCCGAGGCCCTCGTTCTCTGGGAAGCCCAGTTCGGCGATTTCGCCAACGGGGCCCAGGTCCCCATCGACCAGTTCCTGGCCTCCAGCGAATCGAAATGGGGCCAGCGGTGCGGACTGACCCTGCTCCTGCCCCACGGCTACGACGGTCAGGGCCCGGAACATTCCAGCGCCCGGATGGAGCGTTTTCTGGCCCTTTGCGCGGAAGGGAACCTGGCCCTCTGCTACCCGTCCACTTCCGCCCAGTATTTCCACCTGCTGCGCGATCAGGGGCTGCGGAAGGAGAAGCGTCCGCTGGTGATCCTGACCCCCAAGAGCGGTTTGCGGGATCCCCGGGTGGCCAGCCCGGCCGGCTCCCTGGAAGAGGGCGGCTTCCTTCCCTTGCTGGGGGTGTTGCCCGCGGAATCCGTCCAGGGGAAAACAGTTCTTCTCTGCAGCGGGAAGGTCGCCCACGAACTCGAGGATTTCCGCGCGGCTTCCGGTCACGAAGAAGTCGTGATCCTCCGTTTGGAGCAGCTCTATCCGTTCCCCGCCGCGGAACTCGCCGCATGGGCGGAGCGGTTCCCTTCTTCGAGCTGGGTCTGGTGCCAGGAGGAGCCGCGCAACATGGGGGCCTGGATCTGGCTCTCGGAACGTTTTCGGAGCCTGGGCCTGCCGGCCCTGGAATATGCAGGACGTCCGGCTTCGGCGAGTCCCGCTACGGGCTCCTACCGGCGCCATCAGGCAG
>CAZQAP010000249.1:0-3594 GCA_964591365.1 uncultured Planctomycetales bacterium | reverse complement strand
CCCAGAAGGCGGGTGCGCTTCTCCAGGTGGCGCGTGATCCGGGCGGCCAGCTCGGGAACGTGCGGTTTGGCCGCGTCGCCGACCACGAGCACGCGCGGTTTGCGCGAACCCGGAAGCTGGAAGCCGTCGGGCCGGTGGTTGTTCCCCTTGCGGGCGGGCATGATCCTGGGAAGCCGCGAAACGGGGCGGGGCACCGCCGCGGAGGCCTACGCCTTCCCGGCCAGGGTTTCCGGTTTCGGGACGCCCTGCCCGGAAAGATCGCTCTTCCAGGCGGCCGCCAGCCTGCCGGGGGAGAGCCCCGCCGATTCGAGCTGCTCCTCGCGGCTGCTGGCGTGGGCGACGAAGCGGTCGGGAAGACCGCAGCGGCGCAGGCGCGGGGCCAGCCCCAGGTCGGCCAGGGTCTCGGCCACCGCGGAGCCGAAGCCGCCCGCGAGCGCGTGGTCCTCCAAGGTGGCGATCCAGGCGTGGCGCCGGGCCAGATCGGCGATCGCGCCCGCGTCGAGCGGCTTGCAGAAGCGCGCATCCCAGACCTCGAGGTCGATCCCCTCGCGGGCCAGCTCCCCGGCCGCCTCGAGAGCGGTCGCGACCATCGCGCCGAGCGCGAGGACAGCCCCGTCCCCGCCCTCGCGCAGGCGTTCCATCGTCCCGGGCACGAGTTCGGGCCGGAACTCGAGCGGCGGGCCGAGGCACTCGGGGGCCGTGCCGCGCGGCCAGCGCAAGGCCCACGGCCCGCCCTGGGCCAGGGCGGCGCGCAGCATGCGGCCCAGGTCGAGCGCGTCGCGCGGGGAAGCCAGCGTGAAGCCGGGGAAGGCGCGCAGGTAGGCCAGGTCGAAGGCGCCGTTGTGGGTCGGGCCGTCCTGGCCCACCAGCCCGGCGCGGTCGAGGCAGAGGATCACGTCCTCGCGCTGGAGCCCCACCTCCTGAAAGACCTGGTCGTAGCCGCGCTGCAGGAAGGTGCTGTAGATCGCCGCGATGGGGCGCTTGCCGCCCGTGGCCAGCCCGCCGGCGAAGGCCACCGCGTGCTGCTCGGTGATCCCGGTGTCGTAGAACCGGCCGGGGAACTTCTCGGCGAAAGCGGAAAGTCCGGTGCCGTCGGGCATGGCGGCGGTGATGGCCACCACGCGCGAGTCCTCTTCGGCGAGCTTGAGCATCTCCTGGCCGAAGACCTTGGTGAAGGCGCGCCTGGCCGCCGGCGCCTGGGCGGGCTTGTCGCCGGGCGCGGGGAGCTTGGGCGGCGCCACTCCGTGGGCCCGCTGGGGGTCGCTGGAGGCCGGCCCGTAGCCGCGCCCCTTCTCGGTGAGGAAGTGCACGATCGAGACTCCCTCGAGGCGCTTGAGCCGCTCGAGCGCGTCGATCGAACCGGCCAGGTCGTGGCCGTCGAGCGGGCCCACGTAGTTGACGCCCAGCTCCTCGAAGACGTGCCCCGGCACCATCACGTGGCGCATGACGCCGGCCAGCTCGTTCATGCGCGCGCCCACCCAGGGGAGGCTCTTGGCCAGCTCCTTGAGACGCTCGTAGCCAGCCTGCAGCGTGCGCGAGGTGCGGATGCGCGAGAGGTAGCGCGCGAGCGCCCCCACCGAACGGGCGATCGACCACTCGTTGTCGTTGAGCACCACGAGAAGCCGCGGGCGGTGCTCGGCGGCCTGGCTCAAGCCCTCGAAGGAGACTCCGGCGCCGAGCCCGGCGTCGCCCACCAGGGCCACCGCCCAGGGATCGGATTCCCCGGGAGGGGCGCTGCCGCGCAGGCTCTCGGCGATCCCCAGCGCGAAGGAGATGGCCGTGCCGGCATGGGCGGCGGTCAGGACGTCGTAGGGCGATTCGTCGCGGTTGCAGAAACCCGAGAGTCCGCCCGTCTTGCGCAGGGTCTCGAACTGCGCGTAACGGCCGGTGAGCATCTTGTGCGGGTAGCACTGGTGGCTCACGTCGAAGACCAGCCGGTCGCGCGAGAAGTCGAAGACGCGGTGAAGCGCCACCGTCAGTTCGACCACGCCGAGGTTGCTGCCGAGGTGCCCGCCCGTGCGCAGCACCTTCTCGATCAGGGCCGCGCGGATCTCGTCGCAGAGGACGCCGAGTTCCTCGACGCTGCGGCCTTGCAGCTCGGCCGGGCTCTGGATGTCGGACAGGTGCAGGGGATTCAACGGCATCGCTCCATCAGGAAGGAAGGGAGGTCCTCGAGTTCTTCGCGGTGCGCCTGGACGGGAAGCTCCGCCAGGGCGCCCCGGGCGCGCTCGGCCCGCGCGGCGGCGAAATCGCGCGCTTCCGCCAGCCCCAGGACCCCGGGAAGGGTGGCCTTGCCGGCGGCGGCGTCCTTGCCGGCGGTCTTGCCCAGCTCGGCGGTCGTCGCGGTGGCGTCGAGCAGATCGTCGGTGGCCTGGAAGAGGCTTCCGATGGCGGAAGCGTAGGGGTTCCAGGCGGCGGGGTCGCCCCCCGCCGCGCGCACCCCCATGCGCAGGGCCGCGCCGATGAGGGCCCCGGTCTTGGCGGCGTGGATGCGCGTCACGCTCTCCAGGGTGGCCGGCCGGCCCTCGGCGCGCAGATCGAGTTCCTGGCCGCCGACCATGCCGGCCGGCCCGGAGGCCGCGGCCAGGAAGCGGGCCTGGTCGCGCGCCAGGGCGGCGTCCGGCTGCACGGCGAGGACCTCGAAGGCCAGCGCCTGGAGGGCGTCGCCGGCCAGCACGGCGGTGGCTTGGCCGAAGGTCACGTGCACGGTGGGCCGCCCGCGGCGCAGGTCGTCGTCGTCCATGCAGGGCAGATCGTCGTGGACCAGCGAGTAGGCGTGGATCATCTCGCAGGCCACGCCCGCGGGCAGGGCCGCCTCGAGGGCGCCGCCGAGGGAGCGGCAGGCCAGCACCGCAAGGCCGGGCCGGAAGCGTTTGCCGCCCGAGAGGAGCGCGTCCTCGACCGCCGCACGCAGGCTGGGCGGGGCGTCCTTCAGGGTGGAGGCCCGCAGCGCGGCCCGCAGGGCCTCGTCCACGCGGGGACGCAGGCCCTCCAGCCAGGCGGCGAAGCTACGCGTCGTCGTTTTCACCGGGTCGTTCCTCTCCTTCGGCTTCCAGTTCCTCCAGACCGCGGCGCAGGACCTCGGTGAGCTTCTCCACCTTCCCCTCGGCCCCCAAGAGGGCCTCGTGCAGCGCCTGCAGGAGTTCGACGCCCTCGCGGTAACGCGACACCCCTTCTTCCAGGGAGAGTTCTCCGCCCTCCAGCTCCCCCACCAGGGCCTCCAGACGCGCCAGCCGCTCCTCGAAGGGGACTTCGGGGACCGGTTTCGTTCCGCGGGCGGGCTGGCGGGCCATGACGATGCCCGCGGGCTTCCCGCGGACCGGCCCCATTCTCCTCTCCGGAGGCCCTTTTGGCCAGGAAAGGCCGGGACGGAGCCTCAAGGACCCGGTTCGACCCCCTCCACGCGGGCGGCGAGGGCCCCGCGGCTCAAGCGGATGCGCAGGGGATCGCCGGGTGCCGTCTTCGTCGCGTCGCGCAGGAAACCGGGCCGCCCCGGAACCTCGACCAGGGCGTAGCCGCGCCGGAGCAGGGCCTCCGGGGAGGCCGAAGCCAGCCGGGCCCGCAGGGCCTCCAGCCGGGTGCGAAGGAGCGCCC
>CAZQAP010000248.1:0-3597 GCA_964591365.1 uncultured Planctomycetales bacterium | reverse complement strand
GTACTCCGCGCTCTCCGCCTCCTCCGCGGTTGATCTCTTGTTCTTCCCGCTTTCCAGAGAGTGGCTGGCAGGAGAAGCGGAAACCGATCGGGCAGGGGGGAGGAAAATCCTCCGGGGACCAGGGCCCTGACCGGGAAGAGGGGAACCCACACGGAATCCTGAAGCCCCCTCTTTTCTCCTTCTTCTCCGCGCTCTCCGCGTCTCCGCGGTTTAATTCTTCTTCTTGGGAGATCCTCGTCCCCCAGGGTTCCCCGCCCCGCGGCGGCGGAAGAACTGGTGGCGCAGGCGGGGATCCTCGGCGAAGGGTTCCTCCGGCTCCGCCTCCCAGACGGCGGGATCGATGGCGGGAAAGCGCACCGCGGCGGGATCGTCCACCGTGTCGGGCACCCAGGTGACGTCCAGGAAATCGGCGAACTGCAGGGCCTCGGCGTAGAGCCGCGCCCCGCCCACGAACCAGACAGGATCCCCGGCCGCGGCGAGGGCGGCCTCCAGGGTCGCGAAGGTTTCCACTCCCGCCTGCGGCGTGCGGCTCACCACCAAGTTGCGGCGCCCCGGCAGCGCCTTGCAGCCGATCGACTCCCAGGTCAGCCGTCCCATGACGATGGTGGACCCGAGCGTGGTCCGCTTGAAGCGTTTGAGATCGGCCGGGTAGTGCCAGGGGAGCCGGCCGTTCAGACCGATGACCCGCCCGCGGGTCATGGCGACGATGATGCCCCGGCTCACGGGCAGAAGCGGGCCGGCCGCCCCATCACACGGCCACCAGGAAGGGGATGGCCGGATGGGGTTCGTAGCCTTCCAGCGCGAAATGGCTCATCAGGGCCGGGGTCTCCTCCTCGAGCAGCGGCTTGACGTCGTCGAGGCCCTGCAGGGCCGGATCGATCCACAGGCGCGGCAGCGGACGGGGTTCCCGCTCGAGCTGCTCGCGCATGCCCGGCACGTGGTCGTATTCGGCCATCGAGCCGTCGGCCTTGCAGGTGTAGATGTGGGCGTCGATCAGGGTGTGGGCGAAGATCCCCGCGCGCATCCCGCTGAAGCGCGCGAAGAGTTCGAGCAGCAGGGAGTAGCCGGCGATGTTGTAGGGGACGCCCAGCGCCACGTCGCAGCTCCGCTGGGTGAGGTGCAGGCAGAGAAGCGGCTCCCCGCCGTCGTACTGCACGTTGAGCACGAACAGGCAGTGGCAGGGCGGGAGCGCGCTCGTCTGCGCGTTGCCCGGCGCCCAGGCGGAGACCACGAGGCGGCGGCTTTGGGGGTTGCGCCGCAGCTCCGCCAGCACCCAGGCGATCTGGTCGTTGAAGGCCGGCCCGGCAGGCCCGGGGACCGGAAAGCGCCGCCAGAAGTTGCCGTAGGCGCTGGGGACCCGCCCCTGCTCGTCGGCCCATGGATCCCAGAAGCGGCACTTGTGGCGCCGCAGGAGCCCGATGTGGGGTTCGCCCGAAAGGAACCACAGGTTCTCCACCACGATGTTCTTCCAGGAGATCTTCTTGGTGGTGAGCAGCGGAAACCCCCGCCGCAGGTCGATCTCGTAGTTGACGTTGAAGGTGGAGAGGGTGTCCACCCCGGTGCGGTTCTCCTTGCGGGTGCCTTTTTCCAGGACTTCCCGGACGAGGTCGAGGTAGGCCTTCACGAAGAGCGGACGACTCTACGGGCGGGACGGGGGCCGGATCAAGGCCGGCGGCGAAGGAGTCACGGCTTCCACTGGGTATCCCGCACCAGGAAGACCCGCCCGGAACCGGGCCGGACCGGAAGGAGGGCCCGCGCGGGTCCGCTTTCGAGGGAGGCGAGGGCCGCGCGGGTGTAGAGGAAGACCTCGCAGTCCTTGGGGAACCGGCGCCGCACGCGCTTGGGGAGCGCGGCCACCTTGCCGAGGGCGTAGGAGAGCGGGATCCGGGTGCCGTCCGGTCTCGCGAGCATCCGGGGATGGGGGTCGGCCGGATCGGCGAGAAGGCCGGGATCCTCGAGAACCCCCGCGTCCAGAAGAGCCGCAAGCGATTCGGGGAAGGAACCGCGGCCGGCGGAATCGCGGTAGCGCAGAATCGCCCGGGCAAGGGCCTCGAGGTGTTCCTTGCGCGTCTCCAGGTTCCCGCGCTGCAGGTGCTGGTGGAGGCGGTCGGCGCCGAAGAAGAAGACTCCTCCTCCGGCCAGCCCCCCCAGCAAGGTGACGACGGGGTTTCCGAGCACGGAGCGGCTTTCCATGAGGAAACCGCGTTCGTTCCCGGTGGTCGTCATGGTTCCCGTTCCCAGGTGGCGGATGAAGACGTCGGCGGCCGGCAGGAGCGCGGGATCGAACCCGCCTGCGCCCTCGGCACCCGGGCTCGCAAGGCTGCCGAGGATGATGGCCAGAAAGTTGTAGAGGTACTGGAAGGGGGGCTCGAGGTCGAACCAGACCAGGGAGTTCGCATCCTCCGGTGCCTCGTCCAGATAACGGGAAACCGAAGCCTCGCCCGCAAAGTGGCCGCCGTTCTCGAAGCCGCGGAGCAGGGTCTTCATGGAATAGGGGTAGGGGGTCACGAAGAGGCGGTCCTCCACCCGGCAGAAGGTGGGCAGGATGGGCAGCCCCATTCCGGCCAGCTTCACAGTGAAGAGCTTCCAGTCCTTGTAGGCGGAGAAGGACATCGTCCAGGCCCCCCCCTGGGAATGGGCGGCCAGGCGTTCCAGCAGCCGGTCCATGCCGGGGCCGTCCTTCAGATCGACGATCAAGGCGCCGTCGGGGAGGATCGCTCCGGAGGGGAAGCTCACCGTGAAGGAGAGATGGTGTCCGAGCAACGGCACCAGATCCTTTTCCAGGTCGAAGCCGGAAGAGTCCTGCAAAGCTTCGAAGGGATCGGCGGAGCGGAGTCCCTCCAGGAAGGCGTTCCCGAGCCCCGAGGAAGGGATGCACTCCGCGATCTTTTCCATCTGCTCCTTCCTTTGCCGGGTCTCCTCCAGGGACCCGCCCAGATCGAACCAGGAACTCACGAACAGGGCCGCGTCGGCGGGGAGGACGGCGGCGTGGTCGCGGGGCGCCCCGCCGACCGGGCCGGTGACCGGCCAGCCGGTCCGCGGAGAGGGAACGAACAGGAAGAGCCGGTCCTGCAGGGCGGCGCCTTTCGCCGCGAGGCCGTAGCCGAAGCCGCGAAGCTCCGAAGGGAGAAGGCCCTCTTCGAAGAGCCGGCCGAAGACGGCCTCCAGCGTCCGGTCCGGAGTTTCCTCCCCGCTGGCCAGGAGCCGGCCGACGGCCCGCCCCAATCCCCGCAGCACGCCCCGGGGGTCGAGATAGAGGAAGAGCAGACCGTCCCGGGTGGGCCGGACCTCCCCGGCGGCCGCCTGGAACGCCTGATCGTCGGCAAGGGATTCCGCGGGCCCCGTGAAGAAGGCCGCCAGGGTCTGTGCATCGGTGGCCAGAAGAAGCCGGTCGCCCTCCCGCGCCAGGATCCAGGCCAGCCCCCACAGCTTGAAGAAGAGGGCCGGATGGCCGGCGATCCTGCGCATGCGGAACTGGGAACGGCCGACCCGCTCCTCCAAGAGGAAATCCTGAAGCACCCGGAAGCCGGTCTCGCCGCGGCCGGGAAGTTCGAGGGTGAAGAGCAGCGAGGGGCCGCCGTTCCCCCCCTCGTCCAG
>CAZQAP010000247.1:0-3630 GCA_964591365.1 uncultured Planctomycetales bacterium | reverse complement strand
CGGGCTGTCATTCAGGCAGCCCTGGGATCATTCGCGGAGGGAATGGTGAAAATCGCCCAGGTCGCACCCCTGTTCGAGAGCGTTCCACCACGCCTTTATGGCGGCACGGAACGGATCGTCTCCTATCTGACCGAAGAACTGGTCCGCCAGGGCCACGAGGTCACCCTCTTCGCCAGCGGAGATTCGCTCACCCGCGCCCGGCTGGTGGCCCCCTTCCCGGAATCCCTGCGCCTGGGGGGAAAATGCGCCGACCCCATGGTCCCCCACATGCTCGAACTCGAGGAACTCGCCCGACAGGCGCCCCATTTCGACCTGATCCATTTCCACTGCGGCTTTTTCGCCTTCTCGCACGCCCGCCGCCTCCCCGTCCCGCACGTCTTCACGGTCCACGGGCGCATGGACCTCCCCGAGCACCCCGCCCTCTTCCGCGAATTCCCCGAGACGCCCCTGGTCTCCATCTCCGACAACCAGCGCCGGCCGGTCCCCGAGGCCAACTGGGTGGCCACCGTCCCCCACGGCCTCCCCCGCGCCGCTTACCCGTTCCACCCCGGGCCGGGTGCCTACCTGGCCTTCCTGGGACGCATCTGCCCGGAAAAACGCCTCGACCGCGCCATCGAGATCGCCGGCCGGGCCGGACTGCCCCTGAAGGTGGCCGCCAAGGTCGACCCCGCCGACCAGGCCTACTTCGCGGAGGCCATCCATCCCCTTCTCGGCCAGCCGCACGTCGAGTTCCTCGGGGAGGTCGGCGACCGGGAAAAGAGGGACTTCCTCGGCAACGCGCTCGCACTCCTCTTCCCCATCGACTGGCCGGAGCCCTTCGGCATGGTGCTGATCGAGGCGCTGGCCTGCGGCACGCCCGTGGTGGCCTTCGCCCAGGGTTCGGTCCCCGAGGTGATCGAGGACGGAGTCACGGGCTTCCTCGTCTCCGACGTCCCCGCCGCGGTGCGGGCCGTCGGCCGGCTCGGGGAACTCGACCGCCGCGCCTGCCGGAACGCGTTCGAACAGCGATTCACGGTAGAAAGGATGGCCCGCGACTACCTTTCCCTATACAACAGGCTCACCGCACCGGCCGGGAGGGCGCCCCGCTCCTCCGGACTGGCCGCCGTGAACGAATGACCCCCCGGTCGAGGATTCTCTCCGTTGGGCCCTAGGGAATACTCCATCCTGGCCCACCAGGCTCCGGTGGACGACCGGACCCGGGTGCTCAAGCAGGGCGAGACCTTCGGGGTCTTCGACCGCTGGGGCGATTTCTTTTCGGCCGACGAAACGGATCACGGCCTCTACCACCGCGGCACGCGCTTCCTCTCGCGCTTCCGCCTGCTCGTGGGCGGCCGGCGGCCGCTGCTCTTGAGTTCCAGCATCCAGGAGGACAACGGGCTCCTGACGGTGGACATGGCCAACCCCGAACTCCCCGAGACGGATCCGCCCGTCCCGCAGGAGACCGTGCACCTCTTCCGCTCCCAATTCCTGTGGGACGGCGCGCTCTACGGCCGCATCGAGCTGCAGAACTTCGGCGAGACGATCATCCGGCTGCCGCTCGCCTTCCACTTCCATGCCGACTTCCGCGACCTGTTCGAAGTCCGCGGAACGCAGCGCTCGCGGCGGGGAATGCTCCGGGATCCGATCCTCGGCGGCAACCAGGCCGTCCTGGCCTACGACGGCCTCGATTCCCTGCCCCGGGAGACCACCCTCCGTTTCGATCCTGCTCCTGTTTCGTGGAACCCGGACGAGGCCCGCTTCCAGGTGGAGCTGGCGCCGCGCACGCGCCAAAGGATCGAATACCGCATCGCCTGTTCCCTTGCGGAAGAGGCCCCGGCCCAGCCGAAACGCCGGCCCTTGCAGCCCGAGGCGGCCCGCAAACTGGCCTCCCGCGACCTTCAAGAGACCCGCAGCGCCTGCTGCCGCATCGAAACCTCCAACGAGCAGTTCAACGACTGGATCAACCGCTCGTTCGCGGACCTCTCGATGATGATCACCCGCACCTCCGCGGGCCCCTTCGTCTACGCCGGAGTTCCGTGGTACAGCACTCCTTTCGGGCGGGACGCGCTCGTGGCCGCATTGGAGGTCCTGTGGGTGAACCCGGCGCTTGCGGCGGGCGTACTGCGCTTTCTCGCCGCGAATCAGGCCACCGAAACGGACCCCTTGCGGGAAGCCGAACCCGGCAAGATCCTGCACGAGTTCCGCGAGGGCGAAATGGCCAACCTGGGCGAGATCCCCTTCCGCCGCTACTACGGCAGCGTGGACGCCACGCCGCTGTTCGTCTGGCTGGCGGGGGAATCCTTCCGCATGACCTCCGACGAGACGCTCCTCGAGGAGATCTGGCCGGCGGTGGAGCGCGCGCTCGCCTGGATGGAGAAGAAAACGGCCTGCTCCCCCCACGGCTGGCTGACCTACGAGGCGCGCAACCCGGAGGGCCTCGTGCATCAGGGCTGGAAGGATTCCTCCGACGCCGTCTTCCACGCCGACGGATCGCCGGCCCGGCCTCCAATCGCCCTCTGCGAGGTGCAGGGCTACCTGTACGCGGCGCTCAAGGCCGGCGCCCGCATGGCCGGCCGCCTCGGGTTCGAGGACCGCCGCCGCGCCCTCAAGGAGCGGGCCGCCCGGCTGCGCGAACGCTTCGACCGCGATTTCTGGGACGAAAAGCTCGGCACCTACGCCCTGGCCCTCGACGGAGAGGGGAAGCCCTGCCGGGTGCGGACCTCCAACGCTGGGCACGCCCTCTTCTCGGGAATCGCCCGCCGGGAACGCGCGCCCCATCTCGCCCGGACCCTGTTCGCGGATGAATCCTTCACCGGCTGGGGCCTCCGCACCGTGCAGTCGCGGGAATCGCGCTACAACCCGATGTCGTATCACAACGGCTCGGTCTGGCCGCACGACAACGCGCTCGTGGCCCAGGGCCTGGCACGCTACGGGTTCAAGGAGGAGGCCATGCGGCTCATGGCGGGGCTGCTCGATGCCAGCATCTTTCTCGAACTCCACCGCCTGCCGGAACTCTTCTGCGGCTTTCCCCGCCGGCCCAAGGAGGGCCCCACGCTCTACCCCGTGGCCTGCATGCCTCAGTCCTGGGCCTCGGGCGCGCCGATCCTGCTGCTCCAGGCCTGCCTCGGGCTGCAGATTGACGCCGAGAAACGCCGCATCCTCTTCGACCACGCCATCCTTCCGCCGTTCCTCGAGGTCGTGCAGCTCTTCGATCTGCGCGTCGGCGCGGCGCGCCTCGACCTCGAACTCCACCGCCATCCCGAGGACGTCGGCATCCACGTCCTGCGGCGGGAGGGCGAGGTCGAGGTGGCGGCCCGCAAGTAGCCGCGTTCCGGTCGGCCCGGTTTCAGGCCACCACGCCCTTGGCCATCGCCAGGGCACCGGTCCAGAAACCGAGCCCCTGGTGGATGTGCGCGACCACCCCGGCGACCGCCTCCACGAAGGCATCCGCCTCGGCGTCCTCCAGGATCAGCGGCGGGTTGATCTTGAGGACCAGGTGGTCGTTGCCGCAGACCTGGGTCAGAATGCCGTGCTTGCGGAAGAGTTCCGCCACCACCATCTGGCCGAACATCCCCTTGTGGATCTTGCGGAAGGCGCCGTACATCATCTTGAGCTTGAGGCCCGCGGGCGGCTGGAAGACCACGCCGCCGA
>CAZQAP010000246.1:1874-3675 GCA_964591365.1 uncultured Planctomycetales bacterium | reverse complement strand
AAGGCGCTCTGCCTGGGCAAGAACTTCGCCGCCCATGCGCGCGAGTTCGGCGCCGAACCGCCGCGCGAACTGGTCTGGTTCGCGAAGCTTCCCGACGTCCTGACCGGCCCGGGCGAGGCGGTCATGATCCCGGCCTGGTTGGAAACCCGCGTCGACCCCGAGGCCGAAGCGGTGGTCCTGATCGGTGCGCCGCTCCTGCACGCGGACGAAGCCGGCTGCGCGCGCGCGATCGCCGCCTGGACGCTGGGCAACGACATCACCGCCCGTAAGCAGCAGGGGCTCGACCGCCAGCAGGGCTGGCCCTGGCTGCGCAGCAAGAACCTGGCCACCTTCGGGCCCCTGGGGCCGGGCTGGGTGCCGGCCTGCGAGGTCGGGGATCCCGCGCGGATCCGGCTGCGCGGCAAAGTGAACGGCGAAGTGCGTCAGGAGGCCCCGCTGGCCGATCTGATCTGGTCGCCGGCGCGGGCGCTGGCCGAGATCAGCCGCTGGACCCCGCTGCAACCCGGGGACATCCTCTTCCTGGGCACTCCCGCCGGTGTGGGCCCCATCCAGGCCGGAGACCGGCTGGAGGTGGAGGGCGATGGCCTGGGACGCCTCGAGAATCCCGTCCTTGCGGGCGGCTCGTAAGGGACGGAATCCGGCTACTGCACCGTCTCGATCCGGCCGGGCCAGGAGTAGCGGCCGTCGGGGAGGTTCCTGGGAAGGCGGTAGCGGGGATCGGTCAGAAGCGCGTAGACCGCGGGATCCCCCTGCTTCAGCTTCTCCGGCGTGTTGAGGCGCCATTCTTCCGCGATCTCTTCTCCACGGCCGGGGAAATCCTGGCCTCCCAGGAGCGAAGTCAGGGCCCAGTAGAAGTACTCGGCCGCCTGGCAGGGGTAGTCGCAGGTCCGGTCGTAGTAGGTGAACCAGGCCCGGGCGGGATAGGCCGGTGGAACGCGCTCGAAATGCCCCCCGCGGGCCAGGTCCATGGCGTGCGTCAATGCGCTTTCCGGCTCTTCCCCGAAGATTCGCGGATGAACCGCCGCATATCCCCCGTGGCTGACCAGATGCAGAACTTCCTCCAGGGTGACGTCGAACACTCCGCGGGCGGCCCCGCCGGGGTGGATCTCGCTGGCATGCAGATCCTGGTAGACGGCCGGAGGAAGGGAGTGGAAGGGATACCTTTCCGCCTCCCGGTCGTCTCCGAAAAGAAGCAGGGTGGCTCCGTCGCCTCGCAAGGCTTCGATCACCCGGGGATCATCGGCGGTGCCGTCTTCATCGTTGTCGAGGTATTCCGCCAGAACGGTGGCGGCATGACGGAGTTTTTCCTCGGGAACGGACGAAGTGGCCAGGATCCGCACGCCGAAGACCCTCCACTCCCGTGAGAATCCGCCCTCCCTCCTCCCGCTTCCCGATCCCAGGGCGCAGGCGGAGAAGAGGGCGGCAGCGAAGCCGGGGAGGACGGATCCCCGGAGAAGGGCAGGCGACTTCATCTCCTCGCTTCTTCCACCTCCGGATCGGCCGAAAACCCGAAAGCGCCCTTCTCGACCTGGTGTTGAAGGGCGGCAATCTGATCCAGGATCCCGAGGAAGCCCCGGCCGAATCCGGTGAGCTGGTACTCCACGTGAGGCGGCGATTCCTGGAAATCGACGCGCTTCAAGATCCCGAAGCGGGTCATCTTGTGGAACCGTTCGTTGAGGACCTTGGTGGAAAGCCCCGCGATGGCGCGCTGGATGGCTCCCGGCCTGCAGACGCCGGCCCGGACCTGGGCCAGGATGCCCAGCGCCCACTTGCAGCCGATCACGCCCTCGACCATGGAGGC
>CAZQAP010000246.1:0-1774 GCA_964591365.1 uncultured Planctomycetales bacterium | reverse complement strand
CCACGATCCATGCCCGCCCCTCCCTCCGTCACCGTCTGGTTCAACCCGCGCTGCTCCAAGTGCCGTAGGGCCCGGGAGCTTCTGGAAGAGCGCGGAATCTCCGTGCAGTACCGTCTCTACATGGAGGACCCTCCCAGCCGCGAGGAGGCCGCCGAACTCATGGCCCTTCTGGAACTTTCCGACCCGGCCGGAATGATGCGCTCCAAGGAAGCCGCCTGGAAGGAACTCGCCCTGGAAAATGCCGGCCCGGAGGGACGCTTGGAAGCCCTCCTCCGAAACCCTCTCCTCCTCGAACGGCCCATCGTGGTGGCGGAAGGGAGGGCGGTCATCGCCCGGCCGCCGGAGAAGCTTCTCCAGCTCCTGGAAGACGGGCGGGATGCCGCCGCGCCCTGACCCGGTCGCCGGGGCTTCTCAGAGAACCGGGCCGATCAGGAACTTGAGCGGGACCGGGCCGAAGCGCCGCGAATCGTAGGAGACGCTGCCGTGGTCCCCCAGGGCGAAAAAGCACCCCTTGGGGACCCGGGCGGAAAGGACGTACCCCTCCGGCACCGCCCCCGCGGGGAGGGAGAGCGGTTTCCCGTTGACGAACAGGCCGCCGTTTTCAAAGCGAAGCTCATCTCCGGGCAGGCCCACCAAACGCTTGACATAGCACTGATCGGGAACGATGGGAGAATGGAAGACCACCACCTTCCCCCGCTCCGGGGTGTGGAGGACGGCAGGGAGGATCTGGTAGCAGAGGAGCTGGCCGTTTTCCAGGGTCGGTTCCATGCTCGCGCCCCGCACGGGCGCCAGGCGGAAGGTGGACAGGAGAGCCCCCAGTCCCAGCAGCAGAAGGAGGGCGACCCGGCGCCCCGCCCCGGTAGGAGGAGCGCCGAGCCGCAGTTTCAGAGATTCGTGCACCCCCTTCTTGTCGGCCCCCGGCCGAGTAGAGCTTGAGCCGCGGCCTGCCGGAGCGGACAATCCCCGCAATGGCGGAGACGCCGGAGATCAGCCTGGTCGTCCCGGTCTACGAGGAAGAGGAGAATCTCACTCCCCTTCTGGACGAGATCCGCAGGGCTCTGGCGCCCCTTGAACGCGCCTGGGAGGTGATTCTGGTCGATGACGGGAGCAGGGACGGATCCTGGGCCGTGATCGGAGAGGAAGCCTCCCGGGACGCGCACGTCGTGGGCCTGCGGTTCGAGCGGAACCGCGGGCAGACCGCCGCATTCGCCGCCGGCTTCCAGGCCGCCCGCGGGGGGATCGCCGTCACCCTCGACGCGGACCTCCAGAACGATCCGGCCGACATCCCCCGCCTGGTCGCGCTGCTCGAAGAGGGCCATGCGGACGCGGTTCTGGGAATCCGGCAAAAACGGAACGATTCCTGGATCCGGAGGGTCTCCTCGCGCCTGGCCAATGCTTGGCGGCGCTGGCGCACGCACGACGACACGGTGGACACCGGCTGCTCCCTGAAGGTGTTCCAGACCCGTTTCGTGCGCGGGATGCCGCTGTTCACGGGGATGCACCGCTTCCTCCCCACCCTGGCGCGCCTCCAAGGGGCGCGGGTGATCCTCCAGGTGCCGGTGGCTCACCGGCCGCGACTGCACGGGCGGGCCAAGTACGGAGTCTGGAACCGGCTCTGGGTGGGCCTGGCGGATGTGCGCGCGGTCCGCTGGATGCAGAAACGCAACCTCAACTACCGCGTCTCCGAAAAGGTCGGCGGCGGTGCGGACTCCTGACCCTCCGGCCCCAGAACCATGCCCCAGTTCCTGCAAGATTGGTGGGCCTCCTTCCACGC
>CAZQAP010000245.1:0-3680 GCA_964591365.1 uncultured Planctomycetales bacterium | reverse complement strand
GCGGGGGCGCCCGCGTGCACGTCACCGTCGGCCCGCCCGTTTCGCTGCGCATCCGCACCGACGACAACCTCCTGCCCCACGTGATCACCGAGGTGGAGGGCGACACCTTGAAGGTGCATATGGAATCCGGGAGCTACAGTTTCCGGGTTCCGCTCGAAGTCACTGTGAGCGTTCCCGAGCTGCACGGCTTCTCCGTGGGCGGGAGCGCGCGGGCGGAGATCACCGGGCTGCACGGGGGCGGGTTTTCGATCTCCATCGCGGGATCCGGCCGCATCCAGGCCGAAGGTTCTGTGGATCAGTTGCAGGTCGGGATCTCCGGTTCCGGCAGACTGGACCTCTATGCCGTCGCAGCCGAACAGGCCAGCGTGAGGATTTCCGGCTCGGGCAACATCCAGCTCCAGGCCCGCGAGAAGCTCGAGGCGCGCATCAGCGGCAGCGGAAACATCCAATACCGCGGAAGGCCCGCGATCACGGCGCGCATCTCGGGAAGCGGCAGTCTGGCTCCCGAATAGGAACCCCGCCGCCGGGGGGCCGGGCGGGACCGGCCGCGCGGGCCTACCCGCAGGCGCAGGGGGTCTTGCCGCAGTACGGGCAGCCGCGGCCGTACTTGCGCTCCACGGCCCGTTCCAGATCGATGCCGGAGATCGAGGCCATGGTCGCAAGCCAGGCCAGGACATCGGCGAACTCCTCTTCGAGATGCGCGCGATCCGCGCCGCGACGAAGCGCGCGGGTCAGCTCGCCCACCTCCTCGGCGAACCAGAGATAGGTGGCCGCAAGGCCGCGCGCGCGGTCCTTCTCGAAGTAGATCGCCTCGATGCGCCGCTGGAACTCGCCCAGCCCGATGGGCGGAGCGGCCGAAACCGGCCGCACGGGTTCGCCCGAGGGCTCAGGCATGGCGGCGCAGGAGGGCGAAGGCGAGGTCGCTCTGCGGCTGCCCGCCGAGGAAGCCGAGCAGTTTCTTCTCCATGATTTCGAGGTCCTGTTCCACGGCCAGCTTCGCCAGGGAATAGACCCCCTTCTCCCCGAGAGCGCGCCCTTGGGCGTTGGCGCATTCGAAGGCCGCCGGGCTGAAGAGGAAGACCGCATCGCCGCGGCCGATGGGAATCTTCACCTCCTCCAGCGACTCGTGGAAGATGGGGCCGGAATCGAAGCCGAGCGCGATCCCGTTGGGCTGGATCTTGCGCCACTGCCCGTGCGCGGCATCCCAGCGCACGGCGGGCGCCTTGTGCCCGGCGGAGACGAGCGCGACGCTTTCTTCTTCCGGGTCGAGGCGCATCACGATGGCGGAGGCGTAGAGTCCGGTCTCGAGGTCGCGGTTGAGGGAGGCATTCGCCCAGCCGCAGGCCTCCGCGGGCGAGAGCCCGCGCAGGATCGCCCCGCGCAGGTAGGCCCGCGCCATGGCCATGAGGAGCGCACCGGGCATGCCGCGCGCGGCGGTCCCCCCCACCACCAAGGTGGGGCGTCCGGCCTCGTCGCGCAGGGCGTCCACGAAGTCGCCGGTTCCCGCCCCGCGGGCCTCGACCAGGCGGGTGTCGAGCGCGAAACCCGCCGGCGCCTCGACCATCATCGGCTTCAGGTTGCGCCGGAATTCGCGCAGGATCTCCACTTCGCGCTGGCGTTTCTCGAGCTGCCGCTGGCTTTCCTGGCCTTCGAGCAGGTCGTGCACCATGCGGTTGGTGGCGCGCGCCAGCATCTTCACCTCGCGCGCTCCCTGGTCGGCCCGGATGGGGTGGTCGAAGCGCCCATGGCTGACAGCGGAAACGTCCTGGATCATGACCTTGACCGGGGCGGCCACCTTGCGCCCGATCACGGCCCCCACCAGGACGACGGTCAGAACCAGCCCCCCGGTGACGAGCAGCACCAGCACGAAGAGCTTGAACTCGGCCGGCTCGGCGCCCGCGGGCGGCGCGAAGAGATCGAGGGAATCCGCTTCGGCACCCTCTCCCGTCTTCTGGACGCGGTAGATGCGCGCGGGCCGTTCGCCGGCGTTCGTCTTCAAGGGGGCCTCGGCGCCAAGAACCTGGATGCCGCCATGCACCGAGAGCTGGCGCCCCCTGAGCTGGGGAGGAATCCGGGCTTCCGCCTTGCGCAGTTCGCCGGTGGTCTGGGCCATGGCGATGCGGGCGTCCTCGGCGGCTTCCCGAACCTGCCTGGAAGCGGAGGCGATCAGGATCCAGGTTGCGGGCGCGGCGACAAGAAGGGAGAAGATGCCGATCCCAAGCGTGAAGCGCGCCGCAAGCCCCATCCCAGGGGCCCGGCGTCCCCCGGGAAGACTTTCGGAGGAATCCGGACGGGTCAAGTCGCCAGCAGCCCGGGGAAGGCGGTCCGCAGGATGAAGAGGAAGGCCAGGGTCCAGACGCCGGCCACGAGGTCGTCCAGGAGGATCCCCCAGCCGCCGGGCACCTTCTCCAGCCGGCCTCCGGGCGGGGCCTTGACCACGTCGGCCACGCGGAAGGCGAAGAAGGCGATGCCCAGGTGCGTCCAGCCGGGAAAGACCGGCCAGGCGACGGCGATCAGGTAGCCGCAGACCTCGTCGAGGACATACTGGCCGGGATCCTTGCGCCCCCAGCGCTTTTCGGCCCAGTCGCCCACCGGGGCGCCGATGAGAACCAGGACCAGGGTCAGGCCGAGCACCGCCGGGAGGTACGCGCCCGGCCAGACGGTGCCGATCAAGGCGGCCAGGGCCACGCCTCCCAATGTGCCGAACGTTCCGGAGGCCACCGGGGCGTAGCCCAGCCCGAAGAAGGTGGCCAGCAGCTCCTTTCCGAGATCGCCGCTGCGGAACGGGGCACCGAGGCTTCCTTTGCCGTGGGGGGGGCGGATCATGGAATCTTTTCCAGCGGGGCGTAGGCCAGAAGGAGCTGGCGTTCCGAACCATCGTCCTCGAAGCGGACCAGGAGGCGCTGGTTGAGCCCCCGGCCCAGGACCTGCATCACGGTACCGATGCCGAAGTTGCGGTGCCGGACCACGTCCTGCACCTGGAAGGGGGTGGGGCCGGAGGGTTCCTCCAGGACGAAATCGCCGGCCTCCCGGGTTCCCCGGCCGGCCCCGCCTCGCCGGCCCGGCCCCTCTTCTCCCAGAAGTTCGCGGGGAAGCTCCTCGAGGAAGCGCGAGGGCGCCTGGGGCCCGGGCGCCCCGGTGCGGAAGCGGATGCGGGCGCGGGTGAGACAGATCTCCAGCCGGGCGCGGGTGAGGGCCACGTAGAAGAGCCTGCGCTCCTCCTCCAGGCCGTCGGGGTCCTCCAGCGCGCGCGCGTGGGGGAAGAGGCCCTCCTCCAGGCCCACGATCGCCAAGCGGTCGAACTCCAGCCCCTTGGCGGTATGGATCGTCATCAGGCTGACCCGCTGGGCGCCCTCCTCCCAGCGGTCCACGTCGGTGAGCAGCGCGATCTCCTCCAGGAATCCGCGCAGCCCGCCGCCCTCGCGCGAGTCGTACTCCGCGGCGAAGGCGAGCAGTTCGTCGATGTTCTCCCCGCGGTCGACGTCTTCGGTGTCGCCCATGGCCTGGGCGAAGAGGCGGTAGCCGGTTCGGTCGAGAACCGTCTGGAGCGAAGCCTCCGCACTCGACACCCGCTCGCCCAGACGCTGGTGGAGGGAAAGGAACTTCTCCAGGGCCTTGCGCGCGCGGCTTCCGAGCGCCTCACGGACCGCTTTGCGGCGCATGGCCGCCAGAAGGGGCTC
>CAZQAP010000244.1:0-3681 GCA_964591365.1 uncultured Planctomycetales bacterium | reverse complement strand
CTGCGCCATGAACCCGCTTGACCCCCCCACGCTCGAGGCCATCCGCGCCGCCCGCGGGCGGATCGACGGCCTGGCTCTTCGCACGCCTCTTCTTCCCTTGCAGACCAAGGAGCCGCCCCCGGCCGAGATCCACGTCAAGCTCGAGAACCTGCAGCCGATCGGCTCCTTCAAGCTGCGCGGCGCAGGCAACAAGATGCGCGCGGCGCGGCGCGAGGAACTCGCCGGCGGGGTCTGGACCGCAAGCGCCGGCAACATGGCCCAGGGCGTCGCCTGGGTGGCGCGCGGGATGGGGCTGACCTGCAAGGTCGTGGTCCCCGACCACGCCCCGCGCACCAAGATCGAGGCCATCCACCGCCTCGGCGCGGAAACCGTGGCGGTCCCCTTCGCGCGCTGG
Source organism: uncultured Planctomycetales bacterium (assembly GCA_964591365.1). Classification (GTDB taxonomy): domain Bacteria; phylum Planctomycetota; class UBA1135; order UBA1135; family UBA1135; genus CAZQAP01. The sequence continues at coordinate 3,287 of CAZQAP010000244.1, read as the reverse complement.
TGGCAGGTCTTGATGGAACATTCCTTCCCCGGCCTCGACGGGCTCTTCCTGCACCCGGTCTCCGACCCCGTCGTCCAGGCCGGCAACGGGACCATCGGCCTCGAGATCCTCGAGGACCTGCCCGGCGTGGAAACCATGATCGTCCCCTTCGGCGGCGGCGGCTTGAGCTGCGGGATCGCCGCCGCGCTGCGCGCCCTCAAGCCCGAGGTGAAGATCCTGGCCGCCGAGGTGGAGACCGCCGCCCCGCTGACCGCCGCGCTCGAGGCCGGCGGGCCGCAGGAGATCGACTACACGCCCTCCTTCGTGGACGGCATCGGAGGCCGCTCGGTTCTTGCCGAGATGTGGCCCCTGGCCCAGCGCCTTCTCGACGGCGCGGTCGTGGTCTCGCTGGAAGAGGTGGCCGCCGCCATCCGCCTGCTGGCGGAACAGAACCGCGTGATCGCCGAAGGGGCCGGGGCCGCCCCCGTGGCGGCGGCCCTCTCGGGCCGGGCGGGAAACGGAAAGACCGCCTGCGTGGTCTCCGGCGGCAACCTGGAACCCTCCAAGCTGGCCGCCATCCTGCGCGGGGAACTGCCGGCCTGACCCGGCCTCAAGCCGCGTGCCCGGCCTGCGGGGCTTCCAGCGGTGGAGTGCGCTCCCCGGGACGCTCCACGGGGGCGGCCGGCAGATAGTTCAGGAACCGCTGGCGGATCTCAGCCGCATGCCGGTGCACGTCGTCCGCGTTCCAGTCGCGGGTGTCCACGGGGGCCAGGTAGTCGATCCGCACGGTTCCGCGGCGGGCCAGGTAGCTGCCATGCGGCATCAGGTCGTGGATGCCGCGCATGATCATCGGCACCACCGGGGCGCGCGTCTGGATGGCTATGTGGAAGGCGCCCATCTTGAACGGCTGCACGCCGCCGGTGGGAGAACGCGACCCCTCGGGGGACATGAGCACCGTGGCGCCCCGTTCGCGGATGCGCGCGGCCGCCTCGGCCACGCTTTCGCGCGCTTTTTCCGGGGAGGACAGATCGACTGGAATGAAGTCGAGCAGCCGCATGGCCCGGCCCACGAAGGGAATTCGGTGGAACTCGGCCTTGTAGAGCACGGTGGCCTGCTTGGGCCAGTGGGCCGCCAGGAGGAACAGGTCGAGGATGCTGACGTGGTTGAAGAGGACGATCTTGGCGCCGGGCCATTCAAGAAATTCGCGCCCGTGCTCCTCGACCCGCACCCCGAACATCCAGAGCAGCGTCCGGCCCCAGAAGCGGATCATCTCCGGCGCGCCCTCGCGGAAGGAACGCGGCGCCAGGAAGGCCCAAAGGATGCCCCGCAGGGGATAGACGAAGAAGAAAACGACGGCGGGGATCCAGAAGAGGACGCTGCGCCAGGGAGGACCCGGCCGGGGATCCCAATGCCGGGGGACGCGCTCTTCCATGGTGGAATCCAGCAGCTTGGAATCGTGGGGAGGGACCTGCATCAGAATCGCGGAAAGGCGACCGTCACTTTCATTCTACCCCGCACGGGGGGGGGCCGGTCTTTTTGGCCCGGCCTGCCCGGCCCGGGAAGGGCCCCGCAAGGGCCCGTGGGGAAAGGTTATCCTTCCCCACCTTCCGGCATCTCCGCTGCTTCCATCCACGAACATGGGCAAGTACATCAACGAGGAGGGTTTTCCGGTCTACAGCGGGTTGTGGTGGAAATTCGCCCTGCCGGTGCCGATCCTTGCCGCCCACGGGACCCTGGCGGCGGCCACGGTCCATTTCGCATCGCTGCGGCCGGGCTCGACCGGCCTCCGCCTGGCCGGCGGCTTCGTCCTGGGGCTGCTCATCTGGACGCTGTTCGAATACTTCCTGCACCGCTGGCTGCTGCACCACCGCCGCTTTCCCATCCTGAAGAAGATCTTCTGGAACGGCCTGCATCGCGAGCACCATATGTACCGTTCGATGCTGGATCCGGATCACCACGGCATCCACGTCCTTCTGACCCTGCCCGTCGCCGCGCTGGCGATCGGCCCCACCGCGCTTTTGAGCCGCTCCGACTGGGCGCTGGCGGCTTCGGGGGGCTGGGTGCTGGGCTACTGCGGCTACGAGGCGATGCACTGGCTCTTCCACTCGGGCTTGCCGTGCAAGGGGCTGTTGCGCCTGGGGGTCCTGCAGCGTCTCTACGAAGTGCACACCGTCCACCACCTGCGGCGGCCCGACATGAATTACGGTTTCATCACCGCCTTCTGGGACCGCCGCTTCCGCACCTACCTCCCCTGGGAGGAGGCCCGGCCGCGCCTGCGCAACGCGCGGCGCAGCTCCTGAAACTCGGCCGGGAGCAGCCAGGCGGTGCTCGCGGCAGCCACCGCGATTCCAGCGCCGACGAGCAGGGCGAGCCCCCAGACCGTGGCGGCCTGAGCCGCCAGAAGGGATCGCAGCGGAAGGACCGCCGCCACAACCAAAAGGCCGGGGACCAGGAGCCGGGGAAGCCGCCCGATCGCCAGAGGGCCGCCGATTTCGAGCCCGCGCAATCCCACGCCGAGGAAGAGCGCCTGCAGGATCAGCGCGGCCGAGGTGGCGTAGCCGGCACCCGGCACCCCCAGGCGCGGCAGAAGGATCCAGTCGAGCGCCAGATTGACGGGGATGACCGAGGCGGCGATCCAGGCCGGGCCGCGGAAATCGCCGCGGCTCTGGCGCACGCGGATCAGGAGGCCCGAGAGAGCCGCGGCGGGGAGCCCCCAGAGATAGGCCCGCAGCGTGGCGGCCAGGACCGCGGAGTTGCCGGCATCGAAGCGGCCGTGCTGGAAGAGGACCGTCACCACCGGTTCCGCCAGAAGGAACAACCCCCCCCCCGCGGCGAGGATCACGAGCAGCGACATCTCGCAGGAGCGCCGCAGTGCGCGCGTCAGCTCGGGGAAGCTCCCCTCGGCGGCCAGGCGTGCGAAGAGCGGTGCCACGCCCGTGGCGGCCGAGATCCCGATCAGGGCCAGGGGAAGCTGGAGCAGTCGGTTGGCGAGGTGCGTGTAGGTGTTGGCGGAGGGATCCACCAGCGCGCGCACCAGGATCTGGTCCACGGCAAGGTTGACCTGCACGGCGGCGAGCCCGATCAAGGCCGGCGCGAAGGCGCGGATGGTGCGCGCCACGGTGCCGTCGCCGCGGTCCCAGGAGGGCGCCAGCGAGAAACCCGCCGCGCGCACCCCGGGCACCTGGATGAGCCACTGGAGAAGCCCCCCGGCCAGACCCCCCCCCCCCACTGCCCCCAACCCGCGTCCCGCGCCGCCCGCGCACGCCCCGCACCGCTCTCCACACGTCCCGCCCAACGAACTACGGCCC
>CAZQAP010000243.1:0-3698 GCA_964591365.1 uncultured Planctomycetales bacterium | reverse complement strand
TTCCTGGGCGGGGGGGAGGAAAACGGAAGAAAAACAAACCGCGGAGACGCGGAGAAGAAAGAACGGGAACGCCTTCCGGAAACCCAGGCCGTCGTCCTGCATCGCAGTTCCGGAAACCCCCTTCCAACCCAGAGGGAAGCCTCCTCGGAAACCCCCGAAAAGGCATTCTGCACACGAAACCCGGAAGCGCCAAGATTTTTTTCTCCCTTTTGCCTTTCTTGACGGCTATTCTCGTTCTCGATCGGTCAATCGGAACTGTGATGAACGCCCTTCCCCCCCGCAGACTGTCGGCCCGGAAACCCAGGCGAAAGGAGCCGGGATTCTCCCGACGGTGGTGGAAACCTCAAGCCTGAAGACATGGTCAAGCGAGCTCCTCGAACCAAGACTCCCAACAAGACCCTGGAACGACTCTGGGGGGAATTTCGAGAAGGAAAGCAGGAAGCCCGCAATGCTCTTATTGCTTACTACCGTCCTTATGCCGGCTCGGTCGTCCGCCGGGTTCGGGCCCGGCTGCCCCGTTCGGTGGAGCCGGGAGACTTGGAAGGCGCCGGCGATTTCGGCCTGATCCAGGCCATCCAGGCCTTCGATCCCGGCCGCGGTGTCCCCTTCGAGTCCTTCTGCGCTCATCGCATCCGGGGGGCCATCCTCGACGAGCTGCGGCGCCTCGACTGGCTTCCCCGCCCGGTTCGAAACCGTCTCAATCAAAAGAAGGCCGCCGAGGAGGCCCTGCGCTCCAAGCTGGGCCGGGACCCCGACGACCTGGAGATCGCCACCGAACTGGGCCTCTCCCGGGGGGAATTCCACGTCCTGTTCGGCAACGGAAAAGAGACCCCCGTTCTCGCCGGCGGCAAGCCCGCCTGTGAAGAAGGTGAGGCGGATGGAAGCCTCGATTTCTTCGAGGACCCCCGCGAAGACGGACCCGCAGAAGACGCCCACCGCCGCGAGCTTCTGGAGCGGATTTCCGGAGTGCTGGATACGGAAGCCCGTGAACTCCTCTTCAAGCGCTATTTCGAGGGGCGGACCCTGAAGGAGATCGGCGACGAACTCGATATCAGCCAGTCCCGGGTTTCCAAGATCCTCGGGCGGCTCATGGACCGGCTGAAGGAGCGGTTCGAAGAAAGCGCCGGCTGAATCCGCTTCCCGGGTAACCTGAAGGCATGGCCCTGTTTCGAGGCCGTCCCCGCGGCACCCCCGGAAAGGAGGAAGCGCCCCTTTCCGGCCAGGCCCTTTCCCGGATCCTCCAGCTGGTGGAACGGGTGGGGGCTGCGCAGGATCCAGGCACCGTTCTTCAGACTGCGCTGGAAGCCGCCCTGGACCTGACGGAGGGCGAGCGCGGCTTCATCCTGATCCGCCGGCCGGATGGAGTCCTGGAGGCAGCTGCGGCCCGGCGGAGGGACGGACGCCCCATCGCCGATCCCCTGGACAAGATCTCCCGCACCATCGTGGAGCGTTCCGTGCGGGAGGAGCGGCCCCTCTGCGTGGACGAGGCCCGTCAGGATGCCGGGCTCCAGGGGGCCCCTTCGGTCAACGAGATGCGGCTTCGGGCTGTCCTGTGCACGCCTTTCCGCCTGCGGGGGGAATGGGGGGTCTTCTACCTCGACAACCGCTTCGCCGCCGGGGTGTTCAACGCCGCCACGCTGCGCCTCCTGAATGCCTTTGCGGGTCCGGTGGCCATGATCCTGCGGCATGCGCGCCTGCAGCGGGAGCTCTCGCGGACGGTCGCGGCCCTATCGCACGCCAACCGCGACCTCGATGCGCGCTTGCGCGACCGCACCGAGGAGGTCGCCAGGCTCGAGGGCCAGGCCCGCCACGGCCCAGGTTCCGGCCGCACCGATCCCTTCCCCGAGATCCTGGGGCGCAGCCCCGCCCTGATCCAGGTTCTCGGGGAACTCGAGCGGGCCGCACGGGGCGACTTCCCCGTGCTTTTGAGCGGAGAATCGGGGACCGGCAAGGACCTTGCCGCCCGAGCCCTGCACCGCGCCTCCGCACGTGCCGGGGAACCTTTCGTGCCCGTGGGGCTGGCGGGCCTCAACCCGGCCCTCCTGGAAGTGGAACTCTTCGGGGTCCTGCGCGGCGCTTTCACCGGGGCGGAGGAGCGGGAAGGGCTGCTCGCATCCGCGGGCGGGGGAACTCTTTTCCTGGACGGCCTCGACTCCCTTCCGCGCGAAATGCAGCCCAAGCTCCTCCGCATTTTGGAAGATGGCACCTTCCGGCGGGTGGGAGGCGGTGAGGAGCAGTCCTGCCGGGCGAGGATTGTCGTCGCCTCCCGCGAGGACCTTGCCGAGAAAGTGCGGGATGGATCCTTCCGGGAGGACCTCTACTACCGGGTGCGCGTGGTGGAGATCGTCCTTCCTCCGCTGCGGCAGCGGGCCGGCGACCGGAAGCTTCTCCTGCGGCATTTTCTGGCCCGGGAAGCGGAACGCATGGGGGTGGAGATCCCCTTCCCGGAAGGCGAGGAACTCCAGAAGATTGAGCAGGCCCCGTGGCCGGGCAATGTGAGGGAACTGGCCAACTTCGCAACCCTCTGGGCGGCTCACGGAGGCCGGCTCCCATTGGAGGAGTGGGAGCGGCTGGGAGGGGGCGAGGAGACCCGGCCCTCCACGCTCCAGGCCGTCACCGATGCCCGCATCCGGGAAGCCCTCGAGGAGGCCGCCGGCAACAAGGCCGAAGCTGCCCGCCGGCTGGGGATCTCGCGCCGCACCCTCTACAACCGCCTGAAGGCCCTGGAGGACTGACGGTCGGACCAAGTGTGCAGGAATTGCACACTTGGACGGCCCTCCGACGCTCCCCGAAAACCCGGATAGCGGCCCTAACCACTTGTGAATCAAGTGGTTGCGAAAATCGGCCCTTTCCGGGCCCAGGTTGGCACGCCATTTCCAGTAGGGGAAGCGTCGTGATGGTTGCCCTGCTTCTTCTTCCCCCCCTCGGCCTGAGCCCGGTTCCCATGGGATGGCGGTTACCCCCGGCCGTGGAAGGGTTCGCTCAGGAAGGAAAGGAATGTCCTTGTGCGAAGAGTAGCAACAGGCCCCACCCGGCATGGCACTCGGGAGCGACCGCTCAGCCGGCCTCCACGTGTGCACAGGACCGGCGGTTGGGGGGAGACCAAGAATCAGAAACCAGCGGGATGCAAGATGTCCGGAATCCCTCCGGCCCCGGTTCTTTGCTTATTAGCGAGGCGGCCCTCCTTGCGGGCGTCAGCCTCCCCGCAGCACGGCTCTACGCAGCTTTCCCGGAAGGCCCGGGAAAGGCGATCCTCCAGGCGAGGGATGCCCGCCTGGACGTTGAATTCTGGGAATTCTGACGCGTCCGAAAAGCCCGACTCCGGTGTTCCGGGGTACGGGGGGACCAACTTGAGGGAGATGCTTCGGCATCTCCCTTTTTTTGTTGGGGCTTCCGGGTTTCGTGTGGGTTCCTCTCTCCCCGGTCAGGACCTGGGTCTCCGGCGGGTTTTCCTCCCTTCCCCACGATCGGTTTCCGCTTCTCCTGCCAGCCACTCTCCGGAAAGCGGGAAGAACAAGAGATCAACCGCGGTTTATCGTTCTTCTTTCTTCGGATGTTCTCCGGGATCCGGGCCTATTGGTCCGCGGGCTTCCCGGTTCCCAGAATGCTTCCCACCAGGCCCTGCACGGCGTCCTTCATGCGCGTCAGGGGCCCGCTGGAGGGCATGGCCTGGGGAGTGGTGATCGAATTGATCGACC
>CAZQAP010000242.1:0-3717 GCA_964591365.1 uncultured Planctomycetales bacterium | reverse complement strand
CGACATCCTGACGGTGGCCCTGCCGCTCGATATCCAGATCCGCCAGGAGATCTTCGCCATCCTCGAAGTCTCCGAGCGCGCCAAGCGGGTCCTGGCCCATCTGAAGGAAATCCACGCCCGCCGGAAGAGCCTGAAGCTCTCCGGGGACCGCGAAGAGTCCGCTCCCTGGAACTGACCGGGGCTTGCAGGCCCAGCTTCGGCCAGACCCGGACGACCAGGGACCCTGCGGGTGATCCGGCTCAAGGATCCCGGGGGAGGATCAGAAGGACGGGATTGTGGTCGGAGGCCGCCTGGGTGGCTTTGGTCTCCAGGACCTTGCACTCGGGGCGCACGTGCGCCAGGGCCGGGGACAAGAGCAGATAATCGATCCGGGAGCGGTAGGGCTTCCGGTTATAGGAGGGGACAGTGGAGCCCGCACAGGCATCGATCAAGCCTGCCTTGCGGAAGACCGCCAAGGTGGGACTGTCCGGCGTGTCGTTGAGATCCCCGGCCAGGATCGCCCGGTAGCGAGGGTTTGCCCGGCGAAGTTCCTGGATCACTCCAGCGGCGGCGCGGGCTTCGGCAAGGCGGATCCGATCCGACTCCTCGCCTCCGAGCTGGGAGCGGAAGTGGACCACGAAGACCTCCGCATCGAGAGGCGGGCCCAGGTGAACCCGCAGGAGATCGCGCTGGAATCGCTGCTGGTGCCCTCCCGCGTCCGGAAAACGAATGTGCCGATAGGACGTCACGGCCCCCACGGGAAAACGGCTCAACAGGGCCACGTCGATGCCCCGGCCGTCGTTCCCCTCCAGAAGCACGACTTCGTAGCCCTCGGAACCCAGCCGTTCGCGGACGAAGCGTTCCAGGAAGAACCGGTTTTCGACCTCTTGAAGGAAGACCACGTCCGCGTCCAGGCTGCGCAGGACTGCAGCCACCCGTTCCTGGCGGGCTTTGGAAACCGAAGCGGGGCGGGTCTTTTCGTCCCTTCTCCAGGGATCGTCGAAAGAGTCGAAGAAATTGTTCAGGTTCCAGGTGACAATGCGGAGAGGACGGGACGGGAACGTCCCCTTCGGGGAGGCTGCAGGAGCCTGGCAGACCAGGAATAGGAGCAGAAGGGCGGCCACGGAGCGAGTATAGAAAGCGCCGGCCGACGCTCACGCCACCATGAAGAGCGCCGGACCGGCTTGGATGAATCCGTATCCCCCAACCACAAGCATCGCAATCCTTGCGGCGGAGAATCCCAATTCACCTCCAAGATAACCCTTGGGGGCCGAAACCGGCAAGAGGGAATTATTTCGCGGTTGCGCCGACCGCTTGCCGGAGGGCCTTTCCGACGCGTTTCCGGGCCTCAGGTGCGGAAATTTTCTCAACTTCCCCCGCCAGGCGGGGCTTCCATTCCACGATCCCCTGGGCCGCATCGCGTCCGACCACGATCCGCAGCGGAATCCCGATCAGGTCGGCGTCCTTGAACTTGATGCCCGGGCTGACCTTGGGCCGCTCATCCCAGAGAACGTCGACCCCTTCCCGCTCCAGGGATTCGTGCAGTTCGGCGGCGAGGCGATCCTGGGCCTCGTCGCCCGGCCGCATCTGGATCAGGAGCACGCTGTAGGGAGCGATGGGAAGCGGCCAGATCATTCCGGCTTCATCGTGGTTCTGCTCGATGGCGGCAGCGGCGATGCGGCTGATCCCGATGCCGTAGCAGCCCATCCAGAGCGGCTGGTTCTCCTGGTTTTCGTCCGCGAAGAAGGCCTTCATGGCAAGCGAGTATTTCGTGCCGAGCTGGAAGATGTGTCCGACCTCGATCCCGCGGGTGATCTCGAGCGTCCCCCCGCCGCCCGGAGCCGCGTCTCCGGCCTGGACGAGGTTGAAATCCCCGGTTTCCGGCTGAGGGAGATCGCGGCCGAACCAGACGTCCAGGTAGTGGGTGCCGGTCTCGTTGCCGCCGCAGAGGAACCCCTGGACGCCTTCGACGGAGCGGTCCGCAAGAAGCCGCACCCCTTCGTGGAGCCCGAGCGGCCCCGCAAAGCCAGGGTCGGCTCCAGTGGCCTGGCGAACCCGCTCCTCATCGGCCAGCTCCAGGGCCAGGGCCCCGAGGTGGTTGAGCAGCTTGACTTCGTTGATCTCGCGGTCGCCGCGCGCCATCACGGCCACGGTCTCCTCCCGATCGGGATAGGCGGCCCGGTAGAGCACGGTCTTGAGCATGCGTTCGCGCGGAAGATCGGGGAACAAGGCTTGCAGGTCCTCCACCGACCGCGCCCCGGGGGTGGGTTCTTTGTGCATGGGGACCTTGGAGGACGCAGCGGGGGGCGCGGGGATCCGGCTGCCGGCCTTCTCCACGTTGGCGGAATAGCCCGTCTCCCGGCAGACCGCGATGGCGTCCTCGCCGGTGCGGGCGTCGACCATGAACTCCTCGCTGCCCGAGCCGCCGATGGCCCCGGGGTCGGCTTCGACGGTGGTGAAGCGCAACCCGCAGCGGGTGAAGATGCGGGTGTAGACGCCGCGCAGCACCTGATAGGACGCCTTCATGCCCTCTTCGGAGGCATCGAAGGAGTAGGCGTCCTTCATGATGAACTCGCGCCCGCGCATGAGCCCGAAGCGCGGCCGGATCTCGTCCCGGAACTTGGTCTGGATCTGGTAGAGGATCTGGGGAAGCTGCTTGTAGGACTGGATCTGGTGGCGCAGGAAGTTCGTGATGATCTCTTCGTGGGTCGGGCCCAGGCAGAGTTCACTCGCCTTGCGATCCTGGAGATGAAAAAGGATGCCGTCCTGGACGTAGCGCTCCCAGCGCCCGCTCTCCTCCCAGAGTTCCCGGGGCTGCAGGGCGGGCAGGAGCACTTCCTGACACCCCGCCGCGTCGTGCTCCTCGCGCACAATGGCTTCGATCTTGCGCAGAACACGCCAAAGCATGGGGCCGTACACGTAGATCCCGGCGGAAACCTTCTGGAGAAATCCGGCCCGGGCCATGAGGGCATGCGAACGAACCTCCGCATCGGCCGGATCGGCCCGAAGCGTGACGAAAAGGAGCCGGGAGAGTCTCATGCGGGCCGGGGATTCTAGCCCTGCAAAGGGCTCTCCCGGGTAGCATCTGGAGGAACCATGTCCCGAAGGACCCTTCCGGCCATTCTGCTCCTTCTGTTGGGTGCCGCCCTGGCGGGTCTGCTCTTCCTGACGGGACCTCCCTTCTCGCGGGTGGAAAACCGGCCCGGGGAAGACGGGGGGGGGAGCCGTCCCCTCGTTTCCGAGGGGGCCCCCCTCCCCCAGGATTCGGGGATACCCCAAGGCCGCTCCGGTCTGGACCGCTCCCCCGGCCCCGGCTCCCTCGAGACCGAAGCCGGCATCCCCTCCTTCCGGGGGAGGCTTCTTCGGCCCGACGGCTCTCCCGCTTCGGGTGCCTCTGTGCGCGCCTGGGGGCTCCTGGGTGTGGCCTACAACCTGGACCCTTCGGATCCCGGCATCCGTCCGCGCGTGGAGTGGGAAACCCGCGCCGCTCCGGACGGGACCTTCCACTTTCCGGAAGCCCCCGACGACGATCTCCGCTTTCTCCTGCGGGCCGCAGCCGAGGGTCTGCCGCCCCTTCAGGTCGTGAACCTGGCCACCCAGCCGGGACGCACGCGCGAACTGGGCGAGCTGCGCTTTTCCCTGGGGTTCCAGGTCTCGGGAACCGTGAGGAACCTTGCCGGCCGACCGCTCGCCTCCGCACGCGTGCGGCTTCTGCCGGAGGCGGAAGATCCCACCTGG
>CAZQAP010000241.1:1735-3750 GCA_964591365.1 uncultured Planctomycetales bacterium | reverse complement strand
GTGCGCAGGGCGAACCAGAGTTCGCGGCCGGGGCCGTCCACGAGGAAGTAGAAGCGGGAGAGGACGTCCATGCCCAGCAGGGCGAAGTTGCGCGGGACGCCCGAGACCGAGAGGGCCAGGCGGTAGGTGCCGATGTCGAGGCGGTCCATGTGGTAGCGCGGGGCGCGATGGGGCTTGCCGTGCACCCCGACCGCCGTGGTGGTGCCCAGGGGTTTCACGCCGGCCTGGTCGCCGATGCGCACCAGCACGTCCTCGGGGAAACTGGTCTGGGCCGCGCCCGTGTCGATGAACATCGGCACGCGCGTGCCGTCGCTGAACTCGAAGCCGAACGAGGGGCCGAAGCCGTCGGCCGTCACCTTGAGCCGCTGCCATTTCCCGGGGAGGTCGGCCTGCGCGTCGAGATAGGCCGCGAGGCCCTGCTCGGAGGCGGAATCGTCCGGAAGGAGGTGCAGCTCGCGGCGCGCGGGATCGAAGAGCACCCGCAGGCGCGAGAGGACGTCCCAGCCGAGGATCCCGTCGATCGAGAACGGCAGCCCCCCCAGACGGACCTCGAGCGCCTCGAGGCCGCGTAAGCTCACCGGGCCGAGGGAGAGGGTGTCCACATGGACCCCGCGCAAGACCACCCGCGTGGTCCCCTCGCTGCTGTGCACATGATGGGGGGGCCGCAGGGGGAAATCGTCCAGCTCGGCGCGGCGGGCGGCCTTGGGGCTGATCACCGTGACCTTGGCCGCGGTGTCCACGAGAAGGCGCAGCACCGCGCCCCGCTCCGTGCGGGCCTTGACGATGAAGAGATCCGGGCGCTCCTCGGTGGCCGGCAGCACCGCCGCACGGGGGGCCTCGATCGCCGCCGCGGCCAGGTCGCGATCCTTGGCGCACGAGCCCAGAGATCCCAGACCTGCCGCCAGGAACACCCAAGCCGCCGCCCGCATCGGAGCCAGCATAGGAAATCGGAGCCGGAGGTCCCAGCCGAAGATCCTTCGATCCCGCCGCGGGAAAGGCCTACAATTGCGGGCACCCCCCTCGCGGAAACGCTCCGTTTCCGGGAACTCCGAAGAATCGCCACCTTGCATTTTCCACTCGTGGGGGGAAGCTGCCGCCGTCCGAGACGGGGCGGGGTCGTGCAGATCCTGCGCCGGCCTGTGCCCTCCGAGACGCGCCAGGTCCTGGCCGCGGCCCGCCGGCGCGCGGGGGACTGGGCCGCGATCCCCGGCCAGATGTACGGGCTGCAGTTCGCCGGCTGCGGCGCCACCCTGGGCGCCATGCCGCGCTGCGACTTCGCCTGCACCGGCTGCTACCTCGGCGCCGGCGCCAACCGCGTGCCCGCCGCCCCGCTGGCCGAACTCGAAGGACAGATGCGGGTTCTGCGCGAACGGATCGGCCCGTGGGGAAATCTCCAGATCACCGATGGCGAGATCACCCTGCGCCCCGCCGAGGACCTGGTGGCGCTTCTGAAAATGGCGCGGCGCCTTGAGCTGCTCCCCATGCTCATGTCGCACGGCGACACCTTCCGCCGCCGGCCGGAGCTGCTCGCGCGCCTGGTCGAGGAGGGGGGGCTTCGCGAGGTCAGCATCCACATCGACACCACCCAGCGCGGGCGGAGCGGCTTCCGCTTTCACCCCGGGCTTTGCGAAGAGGATCTCGACCCGCTGCGCGACGAGTTCGCCGCGATGCTGCGTGAAGTGCGCCGCCGCACCGGCGTCAAGCTGAACGCCGCGATGAGCGTCACCGTGACCCCCGAAAACCTGGCCGGCGTCCCCGCCATCGTGCGCTGGTGCTTGAAGAACCCGGACGCCTTCCGGGTGCTGAGCTTCCAGCCCGTCGCTCCGGTCGGCCGCACGCAGGCGGGGCTCGGCGGCGGCATCGGACGCGAAGCCCTCTGGGAACGGATCGCGGAAGGGATCGGCCCCGGCGATGGGGCCCCCGGCCCCCCGGAAGGGGCCCGGGACCCCCGCGAGCTTCTCGAACGCGGCCGCCTGGTCTTCGGCCACCCCGACTGCAACCGCATCGTCATGGGG
>CAZQAP010000241.1:0-1635 GCA_964591365.1 uncultured Planctomycetales bacterium | reverse complement strand
GTGCTGGCGCGCTTCGTGGACGCCCGCGGCCGGATCGACTTCGCCGGCCTGAAGGAGGACCCCGCCGACCTCGAGACCACCGTGGCCTGGATCGCGGCAACGAGCCCCGAAAACGCCCCGCAGCGCTTCCGCCGCCGCGAAGAGATCGTCGCCTACTACATCAACACCTACAACGCGCTCGCCATGTACAACGTGATCCGCTCGGGCGTCGAGCCGGCCGCCAACGCGCGCTTCTTCTGGATCAACGAATTCCTCGTGGGCGGCACTTCCTTCAACCTCTACGAGTTCGAGCGCGACATCATTCGCCCACTGGGCGAGCCGCGCGTCCACTTCGCGCTCAACTGCATGTCGCGTTCCTGCCCGCGCCTGCCTCAGGTCCCCTTCACGCCCGACAAGCTCGACGAACAGCTCGAAGATGCCGCGCGCGAGTTCTTCGACAACCCCCTCAACGTGATCGTCTTTCCCGAGGACCGGCGCGTGCGCCTCTCCCAGATCATGGACTTCTACACCGAGGACTTCCTCAAGGAGGCCCCCAGCCTTCTGGCCTACGTCAACCGCTACCGCGGCAAGCCGGTCCCCGAGGATTACGCCTTCGAGTTCATCCCCTATGATTGGACCCTGAACGCGCAATGAATCCGCCCCCTGCCCCGCCCGACCCGCCCCGCGAGAGGCCGGTCCCCGCCGCCTGGCTCGCCGCCCTGGAACGCCTGGTGCAGGTGGTCGACACCCTGCGCTCGCCCGGCGGCTGCCCCTGGGATGCGGGCCAGACGCTCGAGACCCTCGCCCCGCACCTCATCGAGGAGGCCCACGAGGCCGCCGACGCCGTGGCGCGCGGCTCCGGCGACGACACCTGCGAGGAACTCGGCGACCTCCTCATGGGGGTCGTGATGATGTCGCGAGTGGCCTCCGAGGAGGATCGCTTCGACCTGGCCGACGTGGCCGGGCGAATCACCGCCAAGCTGATCCGGCGCCACCCGCACGTCTACGGCGCCACGCGGGTAGGCGGGGCCGGCGAGGTGCTGCGCAATTGGGAGTCGATCAAGAAGGAGGAGAAGCTCGCCGCCGGGAAGAGCGACACCTCGGCGCTGTCGGGGGTGCCGCGCTCGCTGCCGGCGCTTCTGCGGGCCTTGCGGGTGGGGGAGAAGGCCTCCAACGCCGGCTTCGACTGGCCCGACCTCGACGGCCCCCGCGAGAAGGTCGAGGAGGAGTGGGCCGAGTTCCAGGAGGAGGTCGCGCGCGGCCGCAAGGAGGCCGCCGCCCGCGAGCTGGGCGACCTGCTCTTCGCACTCGTCAACGTGGCCCGCAAGATGGACATCGATCCCGAGCTGGCTCTGCGCGGAACCGTGGAACGCTTCACGGCCCGCTTCCGCTTCCTCGAAAGCCGCCTGGGAAAACCCCTGGCCTCCGCCACCCTCGAGGAGATGGACGCCTTGTGGGAAGCCGCCAAGGCCCGCGAGGACGCGCCCCCCGAGGCCGCCGCCGCCCCGCCACCCGCCGACTAGCCCGTCTTGCCGCCCCGGGGGTGGCTGCCTATACTTTCCCCTCCATCGGCGAGGGTGTGGCGCAATTGGTTAGCGTACCAGACTGTCGATCTGGTGGTTGCGGGTTCGAGTCCCGTCACCCTCGCCATTTTTT
>CAZQAP010000240.1:0-3823 GCA_964591365.1 uncultured Planctomycetales bacterium | reverse complement strand
TGAAGGTGAACGTTTCCGGCTCCTGGGAGTTTCGAAAGGCCCTGAGCGCCTCCTAGAAAGCGCAGTTCACCTGGATGCCGCACCGGACAGAACCCTGGTTGACCTTTGCTTGCGATGGAAGGGCAAGGCCACCCGGCTGCAGGCGGCCGAGATGGGTTTGGCCCGCAAGAAGGAAACCCCGGATCTTCGGCGGCGAAAAGGAGAAATCCAGGCGATTGGGAAGGAACTCTCAGCGCTCATATTCCTGCCTTTGGATCAATGGGGGGAGGATCACGAGCGCAGGGTGGCGGCCTTGCGGAAGGAACGCCTGGAACTGGAGGGTGCCCTCAACCGCGACCTGGGGCTCGAGGAGGTGCTGGCCACGCCGGCGAGCAAGGAGGTCCAGGCCGCCCTTCCCGCGGATGCCGTGCTGCTCGATTTCTACGTCGGCGCGGAGGTGTTCGCCTGGGTGCTGAAGCACGAGGGCTCTCCGGAGCTGGTGCCTCTCGGCAAGGCGGAGACCCTTGCCCAAGTGCAGGCGGCTTTCCTGCGCCGGACGGGGGTGCGCGGGGCGGCGGCCCTGGAGGCGGAAGGCCCGGATCCGGGGATGAAGTACGCCGGACTTCTCTGGAAGCCGCTGGCGGCGCTGGTGGGGGATTCGGGCACGGTGCTCGTGAGTCCGGACGGCTTCCTGGGTGAGCTGCCCCTCGAGATCCTCCCCGACGGGGAGGGACATTTTCTGATCGAAAAGCACCGCTTCGCCTACCTTTCGGATGCCACGCGGCTTGTGGAGCAGGACGGGCCGGCGGGCGCACGGGAGGGAAGCGTGCTGGCGGTGGGGGACGTGAACTATTACAAGCGGCAGGATTGGGAAGCCGGGCAGGCGCTGGCGATGGCCGCCTCGCACAGCCGCTCGCGGATCGGGGACACATGGCCCTCCCTGGAAGCTACACGGGAGGAGCTGCGCGGCCTGCGCGACCTTCACGGCCTGGTGCTTGAGTGGAAGAGCCCCTTCGACCAGCTCGACGGCAAAGGGGCCACGGAGGAGGCGGTGCGCGCGGCGCTCCCCGGGCACCGCTACCTGCACCTTGCGACCCACGGCTACTTCGAGCCCGACGAGCTACCCTCCCTGATGGCGAGCGCGCGCAAGGCCGGACCGCAACCCCTCGGCGAGGAGCGGCGCGCCGTGGGGCTTCTTCCCGGCCTCCTCTCCGGCCTGGTCTTTGCCGGAGTCAACGCCAAGCCCGATCCCGCGCGCGACGACGGCTACCTCTCGGCGGAGGAGATCCAGTTCCTCGATCTCTCGGCCTGCGATCTTGCGGTGCTTTCGGCTTGCGAGACGGCGCTGGGGAGCAAGCGGGCCGGCGAGGGGCTCCAGAGCCTGCGGCGGAGCTTCGCGGTGGCGGGCGCCAAGACGGTGGTCTCCTCCCTGTGGAAGGTGGACGATCGCGCCACGGCCACCCTCATGCGCCACTTCTACGAGAACTACTGGCAGAAGGGCATGGAGAAGCTCGAGGCCCTGCACGCGGCGAAGCTCCAGATGCTCCGTCAAAACCGCGCCGACTACCAGGGGGATGCCCGCCCCGCCACCTGGGGCGCCTTCGTGCTCTCGGGCGACTGGAGATGAATCGGAAAACACGATGAACACCCTCCTCCTCCTGCTTCTTTCCCTCCAGAGCCCGCAGGGCCTTCCTCATCTGCAGCCCGGCCAGCCCCTCAAGGGCGAGGTCACCGACCATAGCCCGCCGGTGGAAACCCCGACCCTGAAGAAAAGCTACGCCGACGCTCCCGTCGTGGGCGAGACCTACACCTTGCAGGTGCCCGAATCCGGGCCCTGGCACCTCGATCTTCGCAGTTACTTCTTCGACGCCTACCTGGTGCTGCGGGAAAGCGAAGGCGGCCTCCTCGCCGAGGACGACGACGGGCTGATCGGAACCCAATCCCGGATCGTGGCCGACCTCGAGGTCGGTCGTGAGTGTCGCGTGACGGTCTGCGCGCTCCACGGCGGGCGTGGAGGCTTCGAACTAACCCTCTCTTCAGGCAAGCCGGTTCCCCTTTCCCCCCGCGAAAAGGCCGAGGCGGATCTCGCTGATGCCCGTGACCGCGTGAAGGCCACGGAAACTGCCAGGGGTGCGGAAAGCCTCGAGACCGCCTTGGCCCTGAATGTGTTGGCAATCTTTTTGCAGCGCCAGGGCCGTTATCGGGAGGCGGAGGATTTGGACAAGCGCGCGCTGGCGATCCGGGAGAAAATCCAGGGTCCGGAGCATCCGGACGTGGCAACGATCCTCAACAACCTCGCCTTGCTCTACAAGGACCAGGACCGCTACGAAGAAGCGGAGCCCTTGCTCAAGCGCGCGCTGGCGATCCGGAAGAGAGTCCTGGGGCCGGGGAATCCGGCGGAAATGGCAGCGATCCTTAACAACCTGGCCTTGCTCTACAAGGACCAGGGCCGTTCCGAAGAAGCGGAGCCCTTGCTCAAGCGCGCGCTGGCGATCCGGGAGAAGGCGCTGGGGCCGGAGCATTCGGACGTGGCAACGATCCTCAGCAACCTCGCCGTGCTCTATGACGACCAGGGCCGTTACGAAGAGGCAGAACCGCTCTACAAGCGCGCAATGGCGATCCGGGAAAAGGTTCAGGGGCCGGAGCATCCGGATGTGGCAACGACCCTCAACAACCTCGCCTCGCTCTACCTGGTCCAGGGCCGCTACGAAGAGGCAGAACCGCTCTACAAGCGCGCGCTGGCGATCTGGGAGAAGGGGCTGGGGCTGGAGCATCCTCTGGTGGCCCTGGGCCTCCATAACTTCGCCAGGCTATACCAGGCCCAGGGCCGCCACGAAGAGGCCCAGCCGCTTTACATCCAGGCCCTCCAGTGCAGCCTCGGCCGCCTCGATCGAGAACTGCCGGTCCTGAGTGAGGCCGACCGTTTCCAGCTCCTGGCGGTCTCGACCGGACCGGACTTTTTGCTCGAGAACTCGAGCAGGCTCGAAAGGGGGGCCGATGGGGACCTCCTCAATCTCTGCCTCCAGTGGAAAGGCAAGGCCACGCGGCTGCAGGCGGCTGGGCGCAAGCTGGCCGAGGAGGAGAGATCGCCGGGGGTCGTGCGGCGGGTCGGGGAGCTTCAAGGGCTCGACAAGGAACTTTCCACCCTTGTGTTCCTGCCGGATAGCGAGCGGGGCGTGGATCACGAGGAGCGGGTGGCGGCGCTGCGCAAGAAGCGGCTGGACCTCGAACGCTCCCTCAACCGCGACCTGGGGCTCGACAAGGTTATGGCGACGCCTTCGGTGGCTGAGATCCAGGCGGCCCTGCCCAAGGATTCCGTGCTGCTCGACTTCTACGTGGACAAGCAGGTCTTCGTCTGGGTGCTCCACCACGAAGGCCGGCCGACCCTGATCCCTCTTGGGAAGGCGAAACTTCTGCGGGAAGCCCAGGAGGCCTTCCTGCGCCGGACGGGGGTGCGGGGGGCGGCGGCCCTGGAGGCGGAAGGCCCGGATCCTGGGATGAAGTACGCGGAACTTCTCTGGAAGCCGCTGGCGGCGCTGGTGGGGGATGCGGGCGCGGTGCTCATAAGTCCGGACGGCTTCCTGGGTGAGCTGCCCCTCGGGGTCCTCCCCGACGGGGAGGGACATTTCCTGATCGAGAAGCACCGCTTCGCCTACCTTTCGGACGCGACGCGGCTGGTGGTCGAGGACGGCCCGGCAAAGGACCGGGAGGGGAGCGTGCTGGCGGTGGGCGACGTGAACTACTACCGGCGTGAGGAGCAGGAAGCCGGCCCGGCGCTGGCGATGGCCGCCTCGCACAGCCGCTCGCGGATCGGGGACACCTGGGGCTCCCTGGAAGCGACGCG
>CAZQAP010000239.1:0-3886 GCA_964591365.1 uncultured Planctomycetales bacterium | reverse complement strand
CCGCGGGATCTGGCCCGGGAACGGATCGAGGCCGTCCGCAGCCAGGTCGGGGATTCCGGCGAGATGATCCTCGGCCTGAGCGGCGGAGTGGACTCCTCGGTGGTGGCGCGCATCGGCCAGGAAGCCCTGGGTGACCGCTGCCACGCCATCTTCGTCGACAACGGGCTCCTGCGATCCGGCGAACGCGCCCAGGTCGAGGAGACCTTCCGCGGGAACTTCCCCCTCGACCTCACGGTGGTGGATGGCGGCGACCGCTTCCTGGGCAGGCTGGCTGGAGAATCCGATCCGGAACGCAAGCGCAAGATCATCGGGCGCGAGTTCGTGGAGGTCTTCCGGGAGCAGGCGCGCCGGTTCCCGCGGGCGCACTTTCTCGGACAGGGCACCCTCTACCCCGACGTGATCGAGAGCGTGGCGGCCCACGGCGGCCCCACCGCCACGATCAAATCCCACCACAACGTGGGCGGCCTGCCCGACGACCTGGAGATGGAACTGGTGGAACCCCTCCGGTTCCTCTTCAAGGACGAAGTGCGCCAGCTCGGGCTCGCCCTGGGGCTGCCGCGCGAACTGATCGAACGCCAGCCCTTCCCGGGCCCCGGGCTGGCGGTGCGCTGTCTGGGGGAGTGCACTCCCGAGCGCATCGGAATCCTGCGGCGCGCCGACCGGATCGTGCGGGAGGAGTTCGAGGGCCGCGGCGAACACCGGGGGGTCTGGCAGTATTTCGCCGTGCTCCTGCCCGTGCGTTCGGTGGGCGTGATGGGGGACCGGCGCACTTACGAGGAGGCCTGCGTTCTTCGCGCCGTGGAGAGCCGCGACGGCATGACCGCCGACTGGGTCTATCCCTCCCGGGAACTCTTGCAGGCGGTGTCCGGCCGCATCATCAACGAGGTCAGGGGCATCAACCGTGTGGTCCTGGACGTGACCAGCAAGCCGCCCGGGACCATCGAGTGGGAATAGCCCTCCCCTAAAATGGACGGGTGAGCCTCCTCGCCCTCTTCCTCGGCCTGCTGCCCCTTCCCGCTTCTCCCCTCCCGGCGCTCGGATTCCAGCAGGGCCCCAACCTGGTCAAGAACGGCGGGTTCGAGAATGGATCCAACTTCTGGATCCCCCTGGCGGCCGATCCAGGCACTTCCGCCACGATCGACGGAACCACGAGCCAGGCCGGCAGCTTCAGCGCGCAGGCGAAGATCACGGGTCAGACTGCCCCGGTTGCCGCCGGCTGGCTCCAGCCGGTTCCGGTCCAGCCCGGCCGCCACTATCTCCTGTCCTACGCCGTCAAGACTGCCGTGACCGACCTGATGGCGTTTCCATTCCTCAACTATCTCGATTCTTCGGATTCCGTCGTCTTCACGCAGTCCCTCTTCCCCTCCTCCGGCACCCGCGACTGGGAGGTGTTCCATTCCCGGATCACCATTCCCGCCGGAGTCCAGACCCTGGACCTGTTCCTGCTTCTCTACGGAACCGAGGGCACGGCCTGGTTCGATGCCGTTCGCCTGACGGAGCTGACCGATCCGGCGCCCACGGATTTCAGCGTGGATCTGGGGGCGGCCGCTCTCGGACCGATCGAACGGTTCGCCGGCACCAACGTGGGCCCGCGCTGGCCGGGAAATCCGAACGACATGACTGCGGGGTTCCGCAAGATGGGCGTCGATCTCGTGCGCACGCACGACTTCTTCGGCCCCTGCGACGTGCACGTGATCTTTCCGGACTTCAACGCCGACCCCCTCGATCCGGCGGCCTACGATTTCGCCTCCTCCGACGCGGTAGTCGCCGCCATTCTGGACGCGGGCAGCGGGGTCTTCTTCCGTCTGGGAGAGAGCTTCGAGGCCAATCCGGTCCACAACCAGCCGCCGGCGGATTTCAACAAGTGGGCCCAGGTGTGCGTGCAGATCGTCAAGCACTACAACGCTGGCTGGAACCAGGGTTTCTTCGACGGGATCCGCTACTGGGAGATCTGGAACGAACCCGACATCGCCCAGTTCTGGGCGGGAACCGCGGCTCAGTACGCCGACCTCTACCGCATCACCGCCGCGAAACTCAAGCAGTTCGACCCCACGCTGCAGGTGGGGGGGCCGGCCCTGGCGAACCTGGCCAGCGAAGGCTTTCTGGACACCTTCCTGACGACCGTCGCCGCCTCGGGAGCCCCGCTCGACTTCTTCTCCTACCACTTCTATTCCTCCGTGAATCCCTGGTTCTATGCGCGCGCCGAGGCCCGCGCCCGCGAACTCCTCACCGGGCACGGTTTCCCCGCCGTGCCCACCTTCCTCACCGAGTGGAACAACTACTCGTTCGATCCCCAGGTCCTTGCGGAGCTGACCCGGGACGACCCCTTGAACGCCGCAATGACCGCCGCAACCCTGACCTACTCCCAGGATTCCGGGCTCGGCCGCGCTTTCCGCTACCGGACCGATGAATTCTGGTTCGGCCTTTTCCGCGACAACGGCGACTTCTCCTATTCGGGGCAGGTCTTTCGCGACATGGGACGGTTCCGCAGGACTCCGGCTCGAATTCCCGTCACGGGCGGAGACCAACTCGGCAGCACCCTGCTGGCCGGCCGTTCCTCCGGCGGGGGGGAGGTGCAGCTCCTCGTCTCGGATGCCCGCTCCTCGGCCTCCGGATACCGGGTCCATTTCGCGGGGATCACCGGACGCTCTCGCTGGCTTTACGAGATCCGCAGGATCGACGGCGGCCACGAAGACGTGCCCGTCCGCTCCGGCATCCTCGATGCGAACCACGCGGACCTTCAGGTGGAGGTGGCGCCCCCTTTCGTGGACTTCGTCCGATTGAAGCGTCTTCGCGCCCGCAGACCACTTCCCCGCTGATTCCCTTCCCCGTGGTGCGGGCGGAACTACCAGCCGCGCAGGCCGGTTTCGAGCCGGAGCTGACGGAAGGCCTTTTTGGGCTGCCCGCTGGCCGGCCAGGTGCGGAAGCCGAGGGTCCGCAGGTACTCGATGAAGATCGGGTCCGGGATCCCGAGTTCGCTGGCGATGGCATCCGCATCGGCCTGGGAAAGGTCGTGGAGCCATGTGAAGGAAAGGATCTTGATCCGGGAGGAGCGGGCGTCCCAGGCCCGGAAGACCTCTGCCACGAAGCGAGCCTGCTTCTCCTCCGAGCTGTTGCAGACCGCGCTGGAGGGATAACCGGCTTCCAGGAAGAAGACCGGCCGGGGAGGTACGGCGGCGAGCAGGGCATCGAAGTCGGAAGAAACCACCTTCGGCGGCCGGACGGTGAAGTCCGGGAAGAGCGGATAGTAGGTGACGAGAATGACGTCGCTGAACGCGTTCAGGGCCTGCAGCTGGACTTGCGAGGCTCCGGTCAGGCCGGCGAGGGTGGCCTTGACGCCCACGGGCATGCCGGCCCGCAGGGTGCGGGCGTGTGCCGCGGTCGCCTGGAAGAAGTTCTGGTACTGGTTCCAGAGCACCGGATCGGTGCCAAGGTAGATGTCGACTTCGTTGCCGATGGAAAGACAGGTCAGGTCGAGGTCGGGTATCTGGGTGAAGACCCAGTCGAGAAGACTGTCGAAGCGTTGGATGACCGCGGGATCGTCGAAGGCTTTTCCCGCCAGGTCCGGGGGCATGCGAAGCTGGTTGATGTCGATCGGCTTGATGATCAGGGAGACCCTCTCTCCTTGCGGGGGATAGAAGAGATTGGCGATCTGCAGCCAGTTCGGATCCGGGTTGTAGACTCCGGGTGCGGTTTCGAGATCGGCCCAGTTCAGGGTCAGCCCGGCTTCCCGGGCTCCGGTTCGGAAGGCGCGCCGGAAGGCGCGGTCGAAATCGTTGTCTTCGGGAATCGTGACGTCGATTCCAAGCACCCGGTCGCCGCGCGGTGCCGCTTCGTGGGGAGACGCCGGGGGACCGGGAAGGGAGGCCTGGGAAAACCCGGGGCC
>CAZQAP010000238.1:0-3887 GCA_964591365.1 uncultured Planctomycetales bacterium | reverse complement strand
CACTCCTTTTCCGGCTGGGACGTGGCCGACCGTGTGCTCGCCCGCGCCGTCACGACCCTTTACTGGAATCGGAAGGTGCCCCGGGGCGACCTCTCCTACGGCGGCATCCTTCCCACTCCTTTCGGGTTCCGGGGCTTCTGGTCGTGGGACTCCTGGAAGCATTCCCATGCCCTGGCGGAGATCGATCCCGGACTCGCGCTGGAACAACTGCGCGCCCTCTTTTCACTCCAGGCCGCGGATGGAATGGTGCCGGACACTGCCATGGCCCGGGCGGCCGAAACCAACTGGCGCAATGCCAAGCCTTCTCTGGCCGTCTGGGCGTTCGAGGCGGTCTGGCGCCAGACCCGGGATGCGGCTCTTCTCGAGGAAGCCCGCGGCCCGGTTCTCGGCTGGGTCCGCTGGTGGGAGAACGCGCGCCGCAGGGAAGGGGAGCTTCTCTACCGCTGCGGGGGGGTGAATCGCCGCACCGCGGCCTGGGAAAGCGGCTGGGACGATTCGGTTCGTTTTCAAGGCATTCCCCTTCAAGGCCATGGCTCCTGGAAGGTCTTCGATCTCTGGCAGCCGGACCTCAACAGCTTCCTGCTCGTAGAACGCCGAGCACTCCTGCGTCTTGCTCGGGAATCCGGCCTTGCCGCCCCCGGTCTCGAGGCCGGGACCGGGGACCTGGAAAGGGAGATTCGCGCCCGCTTGTGGGATGACCGGCTGGGTGCCTACTGCGATCACCGGGCTTCCACGGGCGGCAGCACGGGGATTCTCTGCGCGGCATCCTGGGCACCCGCCTGGGCTGGAGCGGCCGGTCCAGGGGAGCTGGCACAACTTCGGGATCTCCTCCTCGACCCGGGTCGGTTCGCCACTCCTTTTCCCTTCCCTTCGCTGGCGGGTTCCGAAGAGGGCTTTCATCCCGAAGAGCCCTGGAACGGGGGGGTCTGGCTCGACCACGCCGCCATGGCGCTGGCGCTTCTGGGCGACGAGGGGGAACCGTTCGCCCGGCGTCTTCTGGAAGCTCTTGACAAGTCCGCCACGCTTTACGAGTGCTACAACCCCCTGACCGGCGAACCGTGCGGCGGGTCGCGCCCGGCGGCTGCGCAGTTCTCCGGCACGGCCGCGAATCTGCTCGAGATCTGCCGGGGGGGGCTCAGGGCGGCTCCGGGTTAGAATCCCTCCTCCATGGCCTCTGGAAGCCGGCTCCGTCCCGTCTCGCTGCTCCCCAGCCTGATCACCCTGGGCAACCTCGCCTGCGGGGTGGCGGCACTGCTCTGGATCCTGGAAGCCGCCCGGACCGGCGATCCGGGGCGGCTGGCCCTGGCCGGCTGGCTGATCCTTCTGGCCATGATCTTCGATGGAATGGACGGCAAGATCGCCCGCCTGACCCGCGAAACCAGCGATCTGGGCGCGCAGCTCGACAGCCTTTCCGACGGAGTCACCTTCGGCCTGGTGCCGGCGGTCCTGGGCCGCACGCTGGTCCTTCTGGAAGGCCCCTCCATCGGGATCCGCATGCATCCGCGCCTGCTCTTCGTCGCGCCGATCCTGTTCGCCGCCTGCGCCGTGCTGCGGCTGGCGCGCTTCAATCTGGAGCACGCCGGCGAAGACCCGCGACGCGACCGGCTCCACTTCGCGGGAATCCCCACCCCCGCGGCGGCGGCCTTGCCGATGGCCCTGACCCTCTTCTATTTTGCAGTCGGCGATCCGAGTTTCCTGCTTCCCCTTGGGGCCGCCGGCGTGGAGGCCGTGCGGGCGGTCATCCTGCGCAGCATGCCTTTTCTCCTCATCGGTCTTGGGGCCTTGATGGTCTCCCGGGTCCCCTTTCCCCACTTGATGGGATGGCTGTCGCGCGCGCGGCGTCCCTTCCCCCTGATGGCGGAGGTCGTGATCACGGTGGGGCTGCTTCTGGTCGAACCCGAACTTGCCCTGGTTCTGGCCGCCCTGGGCTTCACGCTTCTGCCCCTGTTCCCGGCAGCGCTGAGGTTGTTCCGCGGCCGCTCCGCTGGAATGGAACCGGAACTGCATGACTGACCTTCTGGTGGGGTTCGGTTCCAACCTTGGAGACCGGAGCGCCAACCTCCGCTTCGCCTTTTCCGGCCTGGAGCGGGAGCCCGGCATCCATCTACGCGGGGTGAGTTCTTTTTTCCCCACTGACCCCGTCGGCGGTCCTCCCCAGCCCGCTTTCCTGAATGCAGCGGCTCATCTGGAAACCAACCTTCCTCCGCACGGGCTTCTCCGGCGGCTGCAGCTGCTGGAATGGCGGCGCGGAAGGCGGCGGGGGGTGGTCAACGGCCCGCGGACTCTCGACCTCGACCTGCTTCTTTTCGGCAGCGCGGCGTTCGCCGACGAGGAGCTGACCCTTCCCCACCCGCGGCTCGAGGAACGCGTCTTCGTCCTGGAACCCCTGGCCGAAATCGCCCCCACCTTGCGCCTTCCCAGCGGCCGCACTCCCAGGGAAAGCCTGCGGGCCCTGTGCACCTGATGGAACGGCTTGCCGACCATGCGGCCCTGGATTCCTGGCGCAGTTCGATTCCCGCTAGGGAAAGCGTGGGATTCGTGCCCACCATGGGGGCTTTGCATGCCGGCCACGAGGCTCTCGTGCGCCGCTGCGTGAGCGAATGTTCCTGCAGCGTGGTTTCCATCTTCATCAACCCCATCCAGTTCGATCGTCCCGAAGATCTGCAGAATTATCCGCGGGACCTGGAAGGGGATTGCCGGCTGCTGGAGCGGCTGGGGGTCACGGCGGTCTATCTTCCGGGGGAAGACGACCTCTATCCTCCCGGATTCAGCACCCGCATCCGGCCTGGGAAGGCGGGGGAGGGGTTTGAAGGCCGGTTCCGGCCGGGGCACTTCGAGGGCGTGCTGACCGTGGTCTGCAAGCTTTTCCAGCGGGTGCAGCCCCAGCGGGCCTATTTCGGAGAAAAGGATGCCCAACAGCTCTTTCTTGTCCGCCGGATGGCCGCCGATCTCGACCTTCCGGTCCGCATCGTGGCCTGTCCCACGTTGCGGGAGGAGGACGGTCTGGCACTTTCGAGCCGCAACCGCAGGCTCGATCCCGAAGCCCGGCGGCGGGCGCCCGTCCTGCAGCGGGCCTGCCGGGCCGCCCGTGAGGCTTTCCAGCGGGGAGAACGGTCCCCGCGCCGCCTGGAGGAGGCCATGCGGACAGTCTTTCGTGAAGAAGGACTGGAACCGGAATACGCTGCGGTTGTGGACGACGACCGTTTTCTTCCCGCCCGGGAGGGGAGCACGGTTCCCCTCAGAGCGGTGACCGCTGCAACCCTCGGAGGAATCCGCCTGATCGACAACCTTCCTCTCGGAGAACCGGCTTGATCCTCCCGCTGCCCGCAAAGGTGAACTGGAACCTGCGGGTGCTCGGCAGGCGCCCCGACGGCTTCCATGAACTCCGCTCCTGGTTCGTGGCCGTCGGTCTTTCGGACTGTCTTGAGGCCCGTCCCGCTCTCGGGCAGGACGCTTCCACTCTGGTCGTCACGGGTCCCGGCGCGGAAGAAGCGGGCCCGGATGCCCGCAATCTGGTCCTTCTTGCTGAAGAGGCCTGGCGGCGTGCGGGGGGTGAGGCGCCCCCGATCTCCTGGGAACTGGAGAAGCGCATCCCGGCTGGTGCGGGCCTGGGGGGCGGGAGCAGCGACGCCGCGGGGGCCTTGCGCTGCCTGGAGGTCCTGGCGCGCCGGCCGCTGGGGCCGGCGACCTGCGGCCGGGTGGCCCTGGAGACCGGCAGCGACGTCCCCTTCTTTCTCGCGGGGGGGGGGGCGGAACTGCGCGGCGGGCGGGGGGAGCTCCACCTGCCGACCGCCCCCCCCCCCGAAGGTCTCCCTGTTCTGGGCCGCCCCCCCTGCCGCCGCTGCAACCCGCGCACCCCACTCCCGCCCTCCCCCCCCCCCCCCCCC
>CAZQAP010000237.1:0-3921 GCA_964591365.1 uncultured Planctomycetales bacterium | reverse complement strand
CTGGGAGACGAGGATCTCCGAAGAAGAAGAAATAAACCGCGGAGACGCGGAGACGCGGAGAAGAAGAAGAGAAGAGGGATCTTGACCTCGGGCCGATGCAGGCCCCACCCCGAAGACGGCTGCGCCCGGCGACGGCCTGGTTTTTCGGATGGTGCTCTTGCTCTTTCTTCTCCGCGTCTCCGCGGTTTATTTTTCCTGTTTTCTTGGAAATCCGCACCTCAAGCCCTTTCACCCCGCGGGGGGTTCTAGCCGGTTCCAGGGGCTTCTGCGGGGCCTTCGGCGCAGAAAAAGGACATCTTCCTGCGGAAGAAGAGCGCCACCTGAACCAGCCCGATCAGGACCGGCACCTCGACCAGCGGACCGATCACCGCAGCGAAGGCTTCCCCGGAGTGGATCCCGAAAACCGCAACCGCGACGGCGATGGCAAGTTCGAAATTGTTGCTGGCCGCAGTGAAGGAAAGGGAAGCGGTTTGGGGGTAACCCGCCCCGATCCGGCGTCCCATGAAGAAGCTGACCAGGAACATCACCACGAAGTAGATGAAGAGCGGCAGGGCGATGCGCAATACGTCCAGGGGGATGCTCACGATCTTTTCCCCCTTCAGACTGAACATCACGGTGATGGTGAAGAGCAGTGCAATGAGCGTGATGGGACTGATCCGGGGAACGAAGACCGATTCGTACCAGGTGCGCCCCCTTCGGCGGATGAGCAGGAAACGGGTGAGCATGCCGGCGAAGAAGGGGATTCCCAGGTAGATCAGCACGCTTTCGGCGATCTGCCCCATGCTCACCTGCACCACGGCGCCTTCCAGGCCGAAGATGGGCGGGAGCAGCGTCAGGAAGAACCAGGCGTAGAGGCTGTAGAAGAGCACCTGGAAGATGCTGTTGAAGGCCACCAGACCGGCGGCGTATTCGGGATCTCCCTCGGCGAGGTCGTTCCAGACGATCACCATGGCGATGCAGCGAGCCAGCCCGATCAGGATCAGGCCGGTCATGTACTCCGGGCGGTCGCGCAGGAAGACGATCGCCAGGAGGAACATGAGCAGCGGCCCGATGACCCAGTTCTGGAGCAGTGAGACGCCAAGCACGCGGCGGTTGCGGAAGACGTCGCCCAGCTCTTCGTAGCGCACCTTGGCCAGCGGGGGGAACATCATCAGGATCAGCCCGGCGGCGATCGGGAGATTGGTGGTTCCCACCTGGAAGTGTCCCAGGAACCCCTGGATTCCCGGGAAGAGCGAACCCAGGGCCACGCCGATCCCCATCGCCAGGAAGATCCAGAGCGTCAGGAAACGGTCGATCGTGGAAAGGCGTTTCGTCATCGGTTGTAGCAGCGGCCCACTTCGGTGAGGTCCTTCTTGCGGATGGCCTGCAGGCGCTTGCGGTCGGCCGCGAGGCGGGAATCGCCACCCAGGCTGGCGAAAGCCCAGCGCAGCGCGGCCCGCACCGGGCCGGGGGCGCCCCGGGCGGCAAGCCGGTAGTAACGCCAGCGCCCTTCCCGGCGGCACTCCACCAGGCCGGCCTGCTGGAGGACGGTCATGTGCTTGGAGACCGTGGAGGGCGAGCGTCCGAGCAGCTCGATGATCTGGCAGAGGCAGAGTTCCCCCTCCTGGAGGGCGGCCAGGGCCCGCAGGCGGGTTTCCTCGCCGAGCGCCTGGCTCAGGGCCAGGAAGGGGGGCAGAAGACTCTTCGTCACTTCGCCAATCAACGAAGTATAGTCCTCCGCGCTTCGTGTTCAAGCCCGGAAACCCGGGCGGGAAGGGGATAGAATGACACTCCGATGCCGGTCCCCTTCTTCGACATCCACGCCACTCTGGGGCCTCGCGACAAGGAGGCCATCCTGGCGCGCTGGCAGACCGTGCTGGAACACGGGCGCTTCCTGCACGGTCCCGAGGTGGAGGAATTCGAGTCCCGCATGGCCGCATTCCTGGGCGTGGAACACGTGGTCGCCTGTTCCAACGGCTCGGACGCCCTGGTCCTCTGCCTCCAGGCGGCCGGGATCGGCCCGGGCGACGAAGTGATCGTGCCGGCGTTCACCTTCTTCGCCAGCGCGGGGGCCGTGGCGCGCGTGGGGGCCGTTCCGGTCTTCGCCGACGTCGATCCCGGGACCCTGAACCTCTCGGCGGAAGCCGCCGCTGCCAAGGTCACTTCGCGGACCGCCGCCGTGCTGGCCGTCCACCTTTTCGGCTGCCCCGCCCCGGTGGGGGAGATCCGGCGCGCTGTGGGGGAGGCCGCTGGAAGGCAGATTCCGGTTCTTGAGGATGCTGCCCAGGCTGTTGGCGCTGCGGCGAAGGAGGGCCCCTGCGGGGGCATGGGGCTTGCCGCCGGTTTCTCCTGCTTTCCCACCAAGAACCTTTCCGCCCTGGGGGACGCCGGATTCGTCTCCACCCGCGACGGGGATCTTGCCGGGCGGGTGCGGCGCCTGCGGGAACATGGCCAGGACGGGTCCTACCGCCATGCCGAGGTGGGCCGCAACGCCCGCATGGACAGCCTCCAGGCGGCGGTCCTGCTGGAGCGGCTGCCGCAGCTTCTGGCCTGGAATGCGGCCCGCCAGGTGGGTGCTGCGCGTTACCGTGAGCTTCTGGCCGAGGCGGGGCTCCTGGAGACCGTCGTTCCCCTGCGGGCCCATCCCGGCCACGTCTACCACCAGTTCGTGGTCCAGGTGGAAGGACGGGGGGTCCTGCGCGCCGCCCTGCAGGAGGTCGGCATCGGCACCGCGGTCTACTACCCGCTCCCGCTCCATCTGCAGCCCTGTTTTGCCCGCCTGGGCGGCCGCGAGGGCGACCTGCCCGTTTGCGAACGGGCCGCCGGCCGGGTCCTGGCGCTTCCCATCCACCCGGGGGTGACCGACGCCGGCCGCCGGGAGGTCGTGGCAGCTTTGGCCCGGATCCTGGAACGGGCCGGCAGCTCGGCCTGAAACCTAGTCGTTCCTGCGTGGCGGGCCATCCCGCCCGGGAATCAGTCCACCAGCCGGGCTTCTTGCAGCCAGGACCGCAGCCGGCCGAGTTCTTCCTCCAGCCGCTGGAGCATGTCTTCGGCCCCCTCCAGGGATCCAGCGCGGGCCGATTCTTCCAGGTGGCGCGAGATCTCCTGGACCGGCACCGCGCCCAGGCTGCTGCTCGATCCCTTCAGGGCATGGGCGGCCCGATGGATCTTTTCGCAGCAGGCTTCGGCAATGCCTTCTCGGATCGAGTCCAGGCGTTCGGGAAGCTCCTGAAAATATTCCAGGAAGAGGTCCTGAACTTCGGCCTCGTCACCGAAAAGGTCGCGCAGTTCCTCGAGTTTGGCGGAATCGAGCGGTTGAAGATCGTGGGGAGCAGACAAAGTGGTTTCCTCCGCAGGGGGGGCTCAAAAAGGGCCCAAAGGGTCCATCGGACCCTTTGCGGCCCCGGAAGGGGCCCTCTTGAGAGAAAAACCAGAATCCCCTAAGTCTTTTTGGTGCGGGCAGTTACGGACGAAGGCCGTAGCAGCTTGCGCAGGGTCCAGAGGTTCAGGGCCAGGAGCAGGATCCAGCTCCCGGCCGTGAACAGGCTGCCGAGGGAGTTCAGCGGCGTCCCCTGGGAGGCCGGTTCCAGGACTTCCGCGGCGGAGGCGGCCAGCAGGAATGCAAGCGGGGGGGGGCCCACGCGGCTACTTGTAGCGTTTCAACTGACCCGATTTCAACTTGCCCCAGTATTCGTCCAGGCTGCGGCGGACCTTTCCGTTCAAAAGGAGCAGGCCCAGGATGTTCGGGAAGGCCATCGCGAAGATCATCATGTCGCCGAATTCGAGGACGTTGCTGGCCGTGATGATCGAGCCGAGGAAGACGAAGATCACGGCGATGAAGCGGTAGATGATCGAGGACCGGTCTCCGAACAGGTAGGCCCAGCAGCGTTCCCCGTAATACGACCAGGAGATGATGGTCGAGTAGGCGAAGAGGAAGACGGC
>CAZQAP010000236.1:0-3929 GCA_964591365.1 uncultured Planctomycetales bacterium | reverse complement strand
CCCGAGAGGACGAACGCCCCCCAGGTGCTGGGAAGGGCGCGGCCCTGGTGCTCCCGGCGGTTCTTGCGGAGCATCTCGAGCTGCGCGTTGCGCAGGGCCTCCAGTTTGCCCTGGCCCTTCCTCCAGAGATTGCGGTAGAAGGAATCCATCAGTTCCCGTGTGGCCCGGTCCTCCACCGACCAAAGGGAACTGATCACCGTGCGGGTGCCCGCGATGCGGAAGGCCCGGCGCAGACCGAGCATCCCCTCGGCGGCCTCCTCCCGGCCCAGAGCGGTTTCACAAGCTGACAGGACGACCAGATCGGAACGGGAGAGATCCAACCAGCAGACCTCCTCGGCGGTGAGGACGCCATCCTCCCCGGCCCGGATCCCGGGGTCCCCGACTTCTGCGCAAACGAGCCCGGAAAGCAGACCCGGGGCCGAGCGGACGGCCGGGTCCAAATCGGAACCCGGATGGACGGCTCCCCCTTCGCGGCCCTGAAAGAATCCGTGGGTCGCAAGATGGATCGTCCGGCACCCGGGCATCCTGCTCTTGAGCGCCTGCTCCGACCCGGCCCGCCCGAGAAGAAGCTCCCCGCGTCCTTTCCTTCCGGAGCGGGACTCGTGCAGTTGCAGGACCGCTTTCGCCTCCACCCCCGTCGCCGGAAGGGCCTGCCAGCCGCTGTTGCCGTAGTCGACGTCTCCGACTGCCAGCAACCGGCCGGGAGCCGAGGGAGCGCTCCTTCTGATCGGCCGGGTCAGGTCGTGCGGATCCTGGAGATAGACGAAACGGTGTTTCTCGATGAGATAAGTGCCGTCTTCTTCCAAAAGGATCTCGAAGGGCAGGGATCCCAGGAAGGAGTCCGGGGAAACGAAGATCATCTCCACATCGTCCAGGTACCTGCGGAGAGGGTCCCAGATCCTCCCGCGCAGTCTTGCGGCCGCAGCAGGGAATTCCCGCACGGGGGGCGCCAGACCCCGGCCTCCCCGGAAGGCACCCCGCTCCCGCAACACGGCAGATTCCAGGAAGCCGCGCAGCTCGGCCTCGACTTCCGAGGCGGTCCCCAGATCCACCCGAACGGGTTCTGCACGGTCTTTCCGGGTGATGAAGACGCTCAGGACGTCCTCGTCCCATCCCCCTTCGGCTTTCCCTTCCGCGGGCCCATTTCCGGCCGGGAAGTAGACCGGGCGGCGGAGAAAATCGAGCAGCACGCTTCCGGGCGGAAGGGCGGCCTGGAGCGCGGGGAAACCGATGTCTTCTTCGGCTCCACGCGGTCCAAGAAGCCGGTTCAGCTCGATCTCGAGACGATTGCGTTCCGCACGGGCTTCTTCCACCTTGCCGGCATGCTTCGAGAAGTCTCCGGCCTGTTTCTGGTGGATCAAGGAGGAAAGCCGCGACTGGGCGGACTGAAGATCTCCCAGCAGCCCGGCCGCCTTTTCTCCCAGCCTGGCGGTTGCAGCTTCCCGCGTCAGGAATGTGGCCCTCGAGATCTGTCCTTTCCATGAAAGAACCGCTTCATAGGCTATCCTGGATTCCTCCGATGAAGCTGCCACCTGGATCATGAGACGGAGGAGATCCTGACCGAGATTCCGTGTCTGGAATCGTTCGGCTTCGGACAACGACCAGGAGACCGACTGAAGATGCTTCTTCAGGTTCGGCCAGGCTTCCAGCGCCATCTGCCAGGAGAGTTTCGGCCGGCCGAGATCCCAGTAGAGGAAGGCCAGGTTGCTCAGACTGCTGATTGTCCGAGGGTGGCTTTCTCCCAGGATCTCGCGGTTGATCTCCAGGGCCTTGCGGTACATTCCGACGGCTTCCTCTCCGCGGCCCATTTTTCGGTAAAGACCGGCGAGGTTGTGATGGCTTTCCGCCGTGCCCGGGTGGTGTGCCCCCAAGGTCCCCATCCTCGTCTTCAAAGATCGTTCGTAGAGCGTCTCCGCCCGCTCATACTTCCCAAGCTTTTCCAGACTGCTGGCGAGGTTGTTCTGGCCCTTGGCGGTCTGGGGGTGGCTGGGCCCCAGGTTCTTTTCCCAGGAAGCCAAAGCCTTCTCAAAGAGGGGAACGGCCTTCTCATAGAACCCTTGGGCCTGGTTGAGGGTTCCGAGATTGTTCCAGAGGAGGGCGGTTTCGGGATGGTCGTCTCCGTAGATCGCCCGGCGGATCTCGAGCGCCTTGCGTATATGCACCTCGGCATCCGGGAACAGCCGCAATTCCTCCAGAAGGATGCCCAGGTTGTTCTGAGCCAGCGCGGTGAGGGGATGCTTCTCCCCCAGAACGGCTTCGTAGATCTCGGCGGCCTTCTCATAGAGCGGCCGGGCCTCGGCATAGAGGCCGAGCTTGAAGTAGAGCGTTGCCAGATTGTTCAGACTGGTGACGGTCGCCTGGTCGCGCTCCCCGAGAACGGACGTTCGGATGGCAAGGGTTTCCTCGAAATATTTCCGTGCTTCCTCATAGCGGCCCTGACGGTAGAAAAGGGCGCCGATGGCGTTGAGCACGCTTGCGGTGGACCCGCTCTCCCGGCCCAGGATCTTCTCGTTGATCGCCAGGGCCTCCTCCATGGGGCGGAACGCCTCCCCATAGCGGCCCAGAGCGGAGTAGAAGGAGCCGAGTGAAGTGAGAGCGCGTGAGGTTTCGAGGTGTTCGCCGCCGTTCGCCGTCCGGCTGATCTCCACTCCCCGGAGAAAACTCGCCTCTGCTTCCGGGTAACGGTTGAGCCCCTGAAGCGTGGTGCCGATTTCGACATGGATCCGGCCGGTGACGTCCGCTTCGGGCCCGTTGATCTTGCGGGAAAGGGCCAGGGCGCGTTCAAGATGTTGGAGGGCTTCCTGGTAGCGGCCCAGGCCATTCAGGTGAATCGCAAGGAAAGCCAGGAGACTGGGGAGATGGGCGGACTCCTTTCCTTCGTACTTTTCGACCGCGGCGATCTGCCTCCGCCGGTCGTCGAGAATCCACTCCTGCTGTTCCTTGCCGGTCAGGGCCGGGGGTCTCCCGCGCTCGAGATGCAGCTCGAAGGGGCCCAGGCCGGCCGAACGCGAGCACGCCAGGACGAAGTAGGCCCTGTCCGGCTCCAGTTCCTCCAGAACGATCCGGGAATGGCGGCCGTACAGGCCGTCATGATCCTCCGCGAGAATCGTCCCCCCTTCGTCGCGCAACACCAGACAGGTGTCATAGACGTAGGACGACAGCTCAAGGTAGTAGGGCCCGCCCTCCTCCACCTTGACCTTGAACTTGTTTCCACGAAGGAATCGGTCCGGATGTTCTTCCTTGAAGGAACCCGCATCGAACCTTTCCGACTCTTCGGTGATCTCGCCCTTCACGGGCACGCCCGGTTTCAGGGTTGCCGGATCAGCGGGGGTCTGGAGGATGAGAAGAAGGAGTGTGAGGGTGGTGTTCATGCTGTTTTCCGATTCATCTCCAGTCGCCTGACAAGACGAAGGCGCCCCAGGTGGAGGGGCGCGCGTCGCCCCCGGTGTCGGCGCGGTTCTGGTTGAGCATCCGCAGGCGGGCCTGGTGCAGGGCCTCCAGCTTCTCCATCCCCTTCTGCCAGTAGTTTTCGTAGAAGTGGCGCATCAAGGTGGCCGTGGCGCGGTCGTCCACCTTCCAGAGGGAACTGACCACCGTCTTGGCCCCCGCCACGGCGAAGCCCCGCCGCAGGCTCTGGAGGCCCTCGCCCGCGCGCTTGCTCCCCAGCGCCGTCTCGCAGGCCGAGAGCACCGCCAGGTCGCAGGCCGAAAGATCCAGGTACTGGATCTCCTCTGCCGAAAGGTAGCCGTCGTCGCGGCTCGGGTCCGGCTTGCCGTTCACGCCGGCCAGGACCAGGCCGGAAAGGAGGCCGGGGAGCAGCCCCACCGCGCGGCGCTCCTCGCCAAGCGCCTGCGGGCCCGTCTTGCGCCCGTTTGCCATCAGCGAGGGCAGATCGTCCGGCTCGAAGTAGCCGTGCGTGGCCAGGTGCA
>CAZQAP010000235.1:0-4018 GCA_964591365.1 uncultured Planctomycetales bacterium | reverse complement strand
TGGCCTACCGCTACTACAAGCGGGTGGTGGCCCACCTGGTGAACATCATCACCTCCATCGTGGTGCCGATCGACCAGCTCGACTACTACGACGAGGATTTCGAGACCCGCGAGACCCCCGCGCCCTGAACGGCGCGCGCCCCTTGCTCCCCGGGGGCCGGTTCAGCGGGCCGCGCGCAGCCCCTGCGCCACCGCGCGCACTGCGCGGCGCGCGTTCTCGAGCTGGCTGGCGGGAAACGCGACTGGGAGAAGGGCGAAGACCTCGTCCCCTTCGAGCCCCCAGGCCGCTTGCCAGGCCCGCAGGCTCGGGATCCTCGCGAAGCCGGTGAAGGGCGGAGAAGGGGCCCCGAAGCTTTCCGGAGAGGGCCCGCCCGGCAGCCGTTCCGGAGCGGGCTGCCCGAAACCGAGCCGGACCAGGTTCCTGGTGTTGGCGAGGGGCCGGCCCGGAGCCCGGGCGAGGATGCGGCGCCCAAGTCCCGGATTCCGGATCCCGATGCTTCGCAGCCAGGTCTCGAGCTGGACGATGCCGCCTGGGCCTCCCGGCATGCAGAGCCCGTCGGCTGTCAGGAACGGGGAGAGCGCGATCACGCTCTCGGCCAGTTCGTCCTCGGAGACGGCCGGCCCGTCCAGGGGGACGCGAAGTTTGCGGGCCGGGAAGGAGTCCGCACAGTCGAGCTGCATCAGGGCGCCGGGAACCCGGTAGCTGAAATCGGCCTCCCCCACCATCCAGCGGAGCGCTTCCTCCTTGCGGACCGGCTCCTCCGCGGAGAGCCGCATCTCGTCCTCTTCGTAGCGCGGCGCGAGGAGGATCTCGTGGACCAGGTTGTGCA
The DNA here is from genome assembly GCA_964591365.1 of uncultured Planctomycetales bacterium. Taxonomy (GTDB): domain Bacteria; phylum Planctomycetota; class UBA1135; order UBA1135; family UBA1135; genus CAZQAP01. Next base: position 3,189 of record CAZQAP010000235.1, on the reverse strand, counting down.
CAAGGACAGGCGTCCAATCCGTGCCGCCGGGAAGGGCCGTGAGGAGGTGGTGGTACTCGCCCGCGAAGGGGCCCATCACGGCCGGGAGGCCGTTCCGGTCCAGGACCTGGGCTGGGAGGGCCTGCAGCTTGAATTCCGGACCCGGTTCGAGCGGGGATACGGGGACGATGAGCCAGTCGCCCTTCGCGGGCGTGTAATCGGCCGGCACCGCCTCGACCCGCAAGTGGATCTTGTCGCTGTGCTGTTCCTCCCGCATCTCCCGCTCCACCTGTTGGAAGAGTTCGCGCACCCGGGAGGCTTCACCGGGCGGGAAGACTTCCTCCCAGGCCACCAGCCGGATGTTCCAGTCGAGGTGGGGAGCGAGCGGGAAATGGAGGTCGGGGCACTGTCCCCAGAAGGCGGCCATCTCCTCCCCCGTGAAGGGGTGCCCCTCGTGCTGGAACTGGCATCCGAGGCGGCGGAGGTCGCCACAGACGTGGGCCGCCTCGCCTGCGTCTTCGCATTGGGAAAGGAGCAGGGCCAGGGCCGCGAGAGCCAGGGCCCGTGCGGGTCGGGAGGATGTGGAAGCGGAAGACGACATTGGCAATCAGCGCCGGGCGCGGAGAAGGAGCACCAGGAAGAAGGGCGCCCCGAGAAGTGCCGTCAATATACCCACGGGAAGTTCGCTGTGGCGGCCCAGGATGGGCAGCGAGCGCGCCAGGAGGTCGGCCAGGACCAGGAATCCGCTGCCTGCCAGGAAACAGGCCGGGAGCAGGACCCCATGGCGCATGCCGGTGAACGGGCGGACCGCGTGCGGGATCAGCAGGCCGAGGAAGCCGATCGGGCCGGTGTGGGCCACAACCGCGGCGGTGGCGAGCCCGGTCCCGACCAGAAGATCCCGGCGGGCCCGCTTCACCTTGACCCCGCGGGCTGCGGCCATCTCCGCATCGAAGGCCAGGAAGTCGAGGGCGCGCGCCCGCAGGACGAGCGGCAGGGCCGCCACGGCGAGCCAGGGGATCAGGGAGAGCGGGGTGGCGAAGCCGACCGCATCGAGCGAGCCCATGAGCCAGCGGTCCATGCTGGCCAGGCGATAGGGATCGGCCAGGTAGCGCACAAGCATCATGGCGGCGGCGAAGAGGAAGTTGAGCGTGACCCCGGCCAGGATCAATCCGTCCGCGCGCCGCGCGCGGCCCGCGACCCAGAGCACCAGCGCGGTTTCCGCCATGGCGAAGACGAAGCTTCCCAGCCGCGGCGTGAAGGGATCGCCCCAGACGGTGAGCGCGGGGAAGGCCAGGAAGAGGAATGCGCCGAAAGCCCCCGCCGAGGAGACCCCCAGGGTGTAGGGGGTGGCGAGCCCGTTGCGCAAGAGGGTTTGGAGCACCGCGCCGCAGGCCGCCAGGGTCCCGCCGGCCAGCCAGGCCAGAAGGACACGGGGAAGCCGCAGCGAGAGGATGCGCGCGTCCGCGCTCCAGGCTGTGCGGGGCAGGTCGAACAGCTCGTGCCAGGCTCCCGGGTTCGTCAGGGGCTCGAGGCCGAAGAAGGGCGCCAAGGCGGCCGCCGTCAGGGAGAAGAGCGCCAGGGCGCCGAGGAGCGCGGCCGCGGGGAGCCGGGGACCGCTCATCGGGGCAGCACGGCCGGGGGGCCGCCGGAGCGGGGAAGCAGCTCGAAGCGATCGCCGTAGAGCGGGCGCAGGTGCTTCTCGTCGAGCACCTGCGCCGCGGGGCCGCGGGCCCGGATCCGGCCCTCGGCCAGGAGGACCAGCTCGCCGGCGAAGGCGGCCGCGAGGTTGAAGTCGTGGGTGACGCAGAGGATGCCGAGTCCTCCCGCCGCCAGTCGCTGGAGGAGCCCGAAGAGGGCCGCCTGGTGGTGCAGGTCGAGCATGGAGGCCGGCTCGTCGAGCAGCAGGTAGTCGGGCTCCTGGGCCAGGACGCCGGCCACGAGGACACGGCGGCTCTCGCCGCCGGAAAGCTCCTCCAGGCGGCGGCCGGCGAGGGGTCCCGCCTCGACCGCAGCCAGGGCCTCTTCCACCGCATGGCGGGCCGCCGGGGAGAGCCGGGTCTCGAACCACGAACCGTGGCCGGCCACCCGCGCGCCGAGGGCCACGGCCTCCTCGACCAGGAAGGGGAAGGCCGGCTGGACCTCCTGGGGCAAAAAGCCGATGCGCCGCGCCCGCGCCCGCGGGGAGAAGCGGGAGAGGGGGCGGGCGTCCAGCTCGATCCCTCCCCCCGAGGGAGGGATCAGGCCGGCGAAGGCGCGTAAAAGCGTGCTCTTTCCGGCGCCGTTGGGCCCCAGAAGGCAGGAGAAACGGCCCGGAGGGAGTTCGAGATCGATGCCCCGCAGGACCTCCCCGCGGCGGGGATAGCCGGCCCGGAGTCCGCTTGCGGCCAGTACCATCGGCCGTCCATCATCGGGGCGGCCCGCCGCCCGCGCCATGCCCGAAACCGCCGCAACGCTCCTTTCCCGCCGCCTGGCCGAGGCTCAGGCGGCCTACGCGGCGCTGGGGCCCGGGTTCCTGGGGGCCGTGGAGCGCGCGGCCGAAATGGCCTTGAAGACCCTGCGCGCGGGGGGCGGGATCTTCCTGGCGGGCAACGGAGGCAGCGCCGCCGACGCCCAGCACTGGGCCGCCGAACTGGTGGGCCGCTACCTCAAGGACCGCCGGCCGCTCGACGTCCAGGCCCTGACGGTCAACAGCAGCGCCGTCACCGCGCTGGTGAACGACTATCCGCCGGAGGCGCTCTTCGAGCGCCAGGTGCGCGCCCACGTCAAGTCCGGCGATCTCTTCGTGGCGATCAGCACCTCGGGACGGAGCGAGAACATCCTGCGTGCCGCGCGTGCCGCGCGCGAGCTGGGTGCGCGCGTCCTCGGGGTGACCGGCCGGGACGGCGGCGCGCTCGCGCCCCTCTGCGATCTCTCCGTGTGCGCCCCGACCGAGGACACCCCGCGCACCCAGGAGGTGCACCTCCTCTTCGGCCACCTCTGGTGCGAGCTGATCGAGAACGGGGTCTCCGGCTGAAGGAGCCCCTCATCCAGGGGTGGAAAGCGGAGGACCCGGTTGCGGAAGGGGGGGAGCGAAAAGCAGGGCCACGGCGGGAAGGTAGAGCGGAAGGGTGTACATGGCGATCCTGCCCAGGTTGAAACGCACGTCGAACAGGCCCGCCAGCAGGATCAAGGCCAGCAACGGGAGGAGATCCGGGGCGTGGAAGGGGACGG
>CAZQAP010000234.1:0-4039 GCA_964591365.1 uncultured Planctomycetales bacterium | reverse complement strand
GATTCCGCCAGAAGCGGCTGAACGCCCACCGGCCCCGTCTTGTATTCGTACTCGACCAGCCCCTCGTAGACCTGCTCCTGGATCACCTGGTTGAAGGACCAGTCCGCCTGGACCGGATCGAAACTCCGCATGGCCGCCTGCATGGCGAAATGCCCGACCTGCGGCCGGGGGGGGGGCGGGAGCCCGGGCGCCTCCTGGAAGGGGAGCGGTGTCGCCAGGAACAGGGCCGCGAGGAGTCCGGACGCCAAGGGTCACTCCGCGGGTTCGGCCACGATCCCCAGGTGCCGGTCGCCGATGCGCGTGGCGAGCAGGGTGACCTCGCGCTTTCCGAACGGCTTGGGCAGGAAGCGCTGTTCCAGGGTGGCCGGCCGCTCCGCGATCCCGCGCTTGCGGATCTGCAAGCGGCCCACCTTGAGGCCGCGCAGAACCGCCTTGAGCTTGCGCGGGTCGAGGGTCTCGCAGGCCAGCACCTTGAAGCGGTCCACGAAGGCGGACTCGACCTTCTTGGCGCCGGTGAGATACCCGATCTCCGGGTCGAGGGCGGTGAGCCGGTTTTCGCTGGCGAAGGCGCCCAGGAGCCCGGCCACGATCAGGGAGGGATCGGGGTCGTAGAGGAACTCGTCCAGTTCGCCCACCTTGGCCTGGCCGTTGGGGCTGCCGGCGAACGACTCTTCCGCCGGCAGCGAGGTGGCGCGGCGTTCCACCCCGCTGGCGAGCTTGCCGTACCAGAAGACGGTCTCCTTGGCCTCGCCGTGCAGCGAGATCACCTCGATCTCGTCGGGGGCGGGGAACTTCTCCAGGAGTTCCTCCACGTGGACGGCCGGGGAGAGCTTGATGCCGGCCCCCGGGCGCCCCTCAAGGAGTTCGGCCACGCGGGCCGGGGCGGGGGACCAGTCGTCGGGGCTCATGATGCGGCGGCTCCCGCGCCGGCGGGACGGATCGAGGAAGATCGGCCCCGCTTCCGGCGAGGCTTCGTTGACGTCGGCCAGCAGGAACTCGATCCCTTCGACGCCGCAGACCTCGGCGTTGACCGCGCCGAAATGGACCGCGCTCGGTTCCTTGTCGACCGCGAAGACCTTCAGGCCGGCGCGGGCCAGGGCGATGGAGTCGGAACCGATGCCGCAGCAGACGTCGTGGACCCGGGAGAAACCCGCCTTGCGGAAGCGTTCCGCCCGGTAGCGGGCCACGTCTTCGCTGGAAGCCTGCTCGAGCTGTTCCTTGGTGAAGAACATGTCGAGCCCCTGCGCGAATTTCTGGACCGCACGGCGGCGCAGCGCGCGGAGTTCTCCCAGGGCCTCGGCGGTCTTCTTGGGGAACATGCCCCGGAAGCTCTCCTGGATGGCCAGCGGATCGTCCCGCTGGTTGCGGAAAAGGAGCAGGGTCTCCCGGGCCTCCTCGGAGGTCAGGATCCTGGCGGTCTTGATGTCGATGCGCATCCCGATGAGGGCCTGAGATTCATTCTATTCGAGCCCTGAAGGGCCCCATCCTGGCCGGTTCCAGGCCTGATTAGGATATCGTAAATCCTTTCTTTCGGGAAGTTTAGGGAAAAAGGACTAAAGTCACCCACTTCTCCTTTTTGGGGTAGGATATTGGTATCCCGGGATAGGAGAGGTCCCTTCCCTGTCGGCCCCTCCCTCTCAGCAAACCCTTCGCAGATCGAACCATGCACATCCACCCCAACAGCATCCTGCTCAGCGCGGGGGGCCTCTTGTCGGCCTTCCTGCTGACAGCCTCGGCCGCCCCGGCCCAGGTCCGCTTCGATACCCCGGTCAACTTTCCCTCGGGAAGCGGACCCCATTCCATCGTTGCCGCGGATTTCGACCAGGACGGCTTCACCGATCTAGGCATCGCCCTGCGCGGCACCAATCAGGTCAACGTCATGCTCAACGACGGTTTGGGCGGCTACACCAGCCTGGGGACGTTCGGCGTCGGCAGCCAGCCCCTGGACATTGATTCCGCCGATCTCGACGGTGTCAACGGCCCCGACCTCCTGGTGGCCGACCTCTTCGACGACACCGTCACCGTTCTGCTGAACAATGGTGCGGGCAGTTTCGGGGCCGGCGTGGCCCTGCCGGTCGGTGTGCGTCCCATCTCGCTGCATTGCGCGGACTTCAACCAAGACGGCCTCACCGACTGGGTTGTGGCCAACCGGTCCAGCGAGACGGTCACGGTCTACTTCAACGACCCGCTCAATCCCGGAAGCTTCATCGGCCGGATCGACTTTCCCACCGGCGTCCTGAACCCCCGTTCCCTGGCGGTCGGCGATTTCGACCTGCAGAACGGCCCCGACATCGCCGTTTCGGGTTTCGAGAGCAATGACGTGGTCCTGCTGCAGAACAACGGGGCCGGCCTCTTCGCCGTTGCCACCATTCTTGCGGTCGGCACCAATCCCCGCTCGGTGATCTTCAGCGACGTGGACGCGGACGGGGCCCTCGACCTGGTGACCGCGAACCGGGTGTCCAGCGACGTCACGGTCTACCTGAACGACGGGGCCGGCGGCTTCCCCGCCTCCAGCGCCTTCCCCGCCGGCGTCACCCCGCGCGACGTCGTGACGACGGACGTCGATCTGGACGGGAATTTCGACCTGGTGGTCATCAATGAGACCACCAACCTGGTGTCCGTCCTGCTGGGCGATGGGGCCGGAGGGTTCGGCGCTGCCACCGCAGTGACGGTCGGCGGCGTGAGCCCCATGAACACCATCCTTCCGGTGGACGTCAACGGTGACCAGCGGGTCGATCTCGTGACCGCCAACCGCGACAACGACACGGTCTCGGTCCTGTCCAACAAGACCCTGACGCTGGTGTTCCGCAGGCTTAAGCGCGGCCGGTTCGCAAACTTCCGCGCCAGCGGCGGTTTCCAGGGCGACCCGGCCCACTTCTTCGCCAGCCTCACGGGGACCGGCGTAGGGACGACCTTTGCCCAGTTCGGCGGTCTTACCCTGGACATCCTCAACGAGATCAAGTTCGGCAAGGCCAACTTCAAGGCCAGCGGCAGCGCCCGGAAGCGGGTCCATGTTCCGAAAAGCCTCGCCCCCGGCACTCTGCTCTACTTCCAGGTCGTGGAGGAGCGCGGAGTCGGCGGAGTGGATTCGGCCAAGAGCGGAGTCTTCACCGGCACGGTCCAATAGGGCCGGCTGGAGGCCCTTTCCGGCCTCGGAAAGGGTTCAGATTGGAGGGCATTTCCCCCGATAGGGAGGAAATGCCCTCCTCTTTTGGGAACAAGACCTCCAGCCGCCGGCCGAGGGCCTCGGGCGGCTTTTTCCGCTCCCTTCGCCTTCGCGGGGCCCTGCTGGCGGCCCTTTTCGCCGGGGAGGCCGTTTTCGGCACAGGTCTCTTCCTGGAGTTCCGGGAGGAGAACGCCCAGGCCGCCGGCCTTGTGGCCCGGGTGCAGAGCGTGGCCGCCGGCCTGGAAAAACTGCTCCACGACGGGGTGAACGAGGGCAACTGGGCCGGCCTGCAGACCGGGGTCGCGCGCCTCCTGGGGGCGGAGGAAGGGCTGAGCGCCAGCATGACGGGGCCGGACGGAAAACTTCTCGCCCAGGGAGGGCGGGAGGCTTCCTCCCCGCGCGACCAGCTCCAGGGCCTGATGCCGATCGCGTCCGGGGTCCTTTCGGGGCGGCTTGGGAACCAGCGTGTGGTCCAGCTTTACAGGGAAGTGCCCGGCGAGCTGGCCCCGCTGGGTTCGATCCTCGTGCGGGCCCGTCTCTCGCCTCCGATTTGGGCGGGGGACATCCCCTTTCTTGCCGGCGGGGCCTCCGGATTGGTTTTCATCCTGTACGGGCTCTTCCTGGCCTACAGTCTTCGTTCCACCAAAGCCGTGTTGAAGACGCTGAGAAAGGTTGCCAAGGAGGAGTTCTGGCACCGGGCCTCGGTTTCGGGATGCGCGGAGCTCCGCGCCATCGCGGCCGCCGCGAACGAAGCGCTCGATTCGCTGGAAAAATCCTCCGTGCGGGTCCAGGAGGCCTATATCGAGACGGCGCTGGCCCTGACCCGGACGGTGGAGGCCAAGGACCGCTACACCAGCGGCCACAGCCAGCGGG
>CAZQAP010000233.1:2195-4053 GCA_964591365.1 uncultured Planctomycetales bacterium | reverse complement strand
AGAGGGAGGGGAGCTTGAGGCGGTAGTCCAGGCGGAAGGCCTGGGTGGAGAAGCGTCGCCGGCAGGCCAGACAGAGGAAGCGCTGGACGGTGCGGCCATCGCAGCTGCGGCGATAGAGGCCCTTGCGGTGGCAGCGGAAGGGGACGCGGCCCCGGCGGGAAGGGCAGTCGGAGCGGGGACAGAAGGGTGGCCGGAAGTGCATGGGATCCTCCTTCCCGGGCACGAACGGCTAGCGAGGGGAACCGGGGGCCGAGGCCGTGTTCGGGTTCGGCACGGAAGACGGCTTTGGGAGCCTCCGGTTACGCCTTGAGCCTTCTTTCCGGTCCACTCTTGTGGGCCAGCATCGGGGGGTCAATTGCCGGGGATCCGGGTCCAGTCCTTGGGCGGAAACCACGCGGGCGGACGGCCTCCAAAGTGCCAGGGCTGATGGGGGTCGTAGGGGACCCAGTCATCCAGGATCTTCTCGTACTGCTTCACCCGGTCCTTGTTGGCCCCCGCAAGGTCGTCCTCCTCGCTGGGATCCTGATCCAGGCGGAAAAGGTAGGTCTCCACGGACCGGTCTTCCCGGGAGATGCGCTTCAGGAGCTTCCACGGCCAGTCGAGAAGGGCCTCCAGGGTCTTCACCACCTTCTGCTGGGCGAAGAGGAATGGTTTTCGCCGCTCCGTCCGCTCCTCTTGCAGGAAGGGCAGGATGTCGACCCCATCGAGCGGACGGTCTTCCTGCGGCGTGAAGTGCGCCACGGAGGCCAGGGTCGGAAGGATGTCCATCAAGATGGTCAGCTGCTCGGATACGCGCCCGGCGGGAATCCTTCCCGGCCAGCGGAGGATGGCCGGCACGCGGATTCCTCCCTCGTAGACCGTGAACTTGCCCGAGTGGAGCGAGCCGTTGCTGCCGCCCTGCACCTGGGAAGCGCCGTTGTCGCTCAAAAAGATCACCAGGGTTTCCCGGTCCATCCCCTGCTCCTCCAGGGCGTCGAGCACCCTGCCGATGGCACGGTCCATCGCTTCCACCTTGGCGCAGTAGACCCGCCGGTTTTCGTCCTCCACCCCGGCATACTTCTGGATCAGATCCTCGGGAGCCTGGAGTGGAAAATGGGGGGCATTGAAGGAGAGATAGAGGAAAAGCGGTTTTTCCTTGTCGCGGTTCTCGAGGATTCGGACGGCCTCCGCACCCATGAGATCGGTGGAATAGCCTTTTTCGCGCACGGAGATCCCGTCCCGCTGCCAGTCGAGCCCGCCCTCGAATTCATGCGTGTAGTAGTCGATCATGCCGTTGAGATGGCCGTAGAAGTGATCGAACCCGCGCGCCTGCGGCCACCAGTCCTTCAGGGTGCCCAGGTGCCACTTGCCGATCATGGACGTGGCGTATCCCGCACGATGGAGGAGTTCCGGCAGGAGCACTTCGTCCAGGGGCAGGTTGCGGCGCTTGTTCCAGTCCTTGATCGGGCCCTGGAGAAAGCCGTAGCGCATGGGGGAACGCCCGGTCAGGAGCGCGGCCCGGGACGGGGAACAGACCGGAAAGGCGTAGAACCGGTCCAGAGTGGTCCCTTCGCGCGCCAGTCGGTCGATGTTGGGAGTGTCGATGCCCCCCTGGCGAAAGCCGACGTCCCCCCATCCGAGATCGTCCGCGACGATGAGCAGGATGTCGGGGGGCCCGTCCTTCGGAGAGGACGAAAGAACCTCGCCGCCTTCCTCCGCCCGGGAACAGGCGGCGGAACAGGCCGCCAGTATGGAGACCGCGGTCCAGATCCCTTTCATGAAGGCGGCGATCATACTATCGGCGTTGAACGCCATGATTCCGATTCCTCGCGCCAGGCTCGTCTTGCCAGAGCTTCGTCTTCCAGGGGCCCTGCTGCTG
>CAZQAP010000233.1:0-2095 GCA_964591365.1 uncultured Planctomycetales bacterium | reverse complement strand
ACGCGGCGGGCGATCCGCAAGGGGGAGGCCTTCTCCCCGACCCTGGTGGTGGCCTTCGACTTCCTCTTCTGGTTCGGCTACGGGGACCAGCCCGACGCCCCGGCACGTCTCGAAAGCCTGGAAACGGGCCTCCGCTTCCTGGAGGAGTTCTCCTGCCCGGTGGTGATCGCGGAGATCCCCGACATGAAAGCGGCCGTGGGCCGCATGCTGCGGCCGGAGCAGATCCCGGCCCCGCAGGAACTGGACCGGCTCAACCGAAGGATCCGGGCCTGGGCGGCGGGGCGCAAGAACGTCATCCTCCTCCCCCTGGCCGCCCTGCTCTCCCGGCCGGGCGGTCCTGGCGAACCCCACGTCAATGACCCCCGCCTGCTCCAGGCGGACCAGCTCCATCCCACCCTGGAAGGTCTGGCCTCGATCGCCGCCCTCGTGCTCCGATCGGTGGCCCGCGCCCGCAAGGACGTCGACCCCGCGGGCCTCGATCTCGATCCCGCGGCCGTGGTCGGCTCCATCCGCAGGGAGATGGACCGGGCCCTGGGGGGTTGATCCGGGTTAAACTCCCAGGCCATGATCCTGACCCGGAAAGCCCTCGAATCCCGGGCCGCACGAAGCGGCTTGATGGGCATTCCGTCCAAGGTCCTCGCCGGCGAACGCCTGACCACCGACGACTGCCTGGCCCTCTACCGGAGCGACGATCTGGCGCTCATCGGGCTACTGGCGCACCACGCCCGGAGACGGCGCCACGGGGACCGCGTCTTCTACAACGTCAACATCCACATCGATTACACCAACTGGTGCAACAAGTTCTGCGAATTCTGCGCCTTCCAGCGGCGGCCGGGGGAGGAGGGGGCCTGGTGCATGACCCCCGAGCAGATCGAGGGGTCCCTCCGCAAGGCCAATCCCGAGGCGACCGAGGTCCACATGGTGGCCGGCGTCTGGCCCGCGCTCCCCTACTCGTACTTCCTCGACATCTGCCGGGCCGCCAAGGCCGCGCGCCCGGACATCCACGTGAAGGCGTTCACGATGGTCGAGATCGAGCAGATCGTGAAGACGGCCGCCAAGCCGATCGAGGAGGTCCTCGAGGAACTGCGCGCGGCCGGACTCGACAGCATGCCGGGCGGCGGGGCGGAGATCTTCAGCGAGCGGGTGCGCCGGGATCTCTACCCCCTCAAGATGGGCGCGGAGCGCTGGCTGGAGATGGCCCGCGCCATCCATCGCATGGGTTTCCGCACCAACTGCACCATGCTCTACGGCATGACCGAGACCCTGGACGAGCGCGTCCACCACCTCGCTTGCCTGCGCGACCTCCAGGACGAGACCGGCGGGTTCCAGACCTACGTCCCGCTGGCCTTCCACCCTGCCCACACCGGCCTGGCCCACCTCCCCTTCCCCAGTGCAGCGGAACGCCTGCGCTCCATCGCCGTCGGCCGGCTCTTCCTCGACAACGTGGAGCACGTCAAGGCCTACTGGATCATGCTCGGGATCCCGGTGGCCCAGCTGGCCCTGAACATGGGCGCCGACGATTTCGACGGCACCGTCAGCCAGGAGAACATCTACCACGACGCGGGCGCGGAGACCCCCGAGTCTCTCGACCGTGGGCGGATCCATGCCCTGATCCGGGAAGCGGGCCTGCGGCCCGTGGAACGGGACACCCTCTACCACACCCTGCGCACGTTCGACGAAGTCCCCCTTCCGGCGCAGGCCATCCGGGAGGGAGTCCCCCTTCCAGCCCCCCTCTGAAAACCTTGCTGCGCGTCGGAACGGTCCCCTTCCTGGTGGCCCGGCCGCTCATCGAAGGCCTGGGGACGGAGAAGGGGGTGGCGCTCACCGTCGCTCCACCCGCTGAACTTGTGATGCTTCTTCGGGCCGGGCGCCTCGACCTGGCCCTGGCCTCCTCCATCCTGTCCATCGAGCAGCCCGCCCACCGGCTCTGGGAAGAAGGACCGCTCATCGCCTGCCGGGGCCCCATCCGTTCCGTGCTCCTCTTCCTCCGGCCCGGCCTGGAGGACCCCTCCAGCGTGCAGACCCTGGTCTGCGATCCCGCCAGCCGCACGGGCCGGGCCCTGGCCTGCATCCTCCTCTCCCAGAAATGGCAGGC
>CAZQAP010000232.1:0-4062 GCA_964591365.1 uncultured Planctomycetales bacterium | reverse complement strand
GGCACCGGGGCGTCCTCCACCGAAAGGCGGGCCGCCCTTCAACGGCCGGGATGCTCGCCGGCGAACTTCCAGTCGGCCCGATGGTCGCGCGGCAGCGGGGCATCCGTGAGGGCCGCGCGGATCATCTCGACCGGGATGGAGTTCTGGTGCAGCACCGCATCGTGGAATTCACGATCGCTCATGCTGCCGCCGCCCACCAGCTCTTTGTGAAGGGCCCGGAGCTGGAGCCCGCCGATCATGTAGGCGCACTGGTAGAGCGGTCCGTAGCCTCCGCTGATGTAGCGGCGCACTTCCGCGGTGGCCCCGTCGCGTTCGTGCCCGACGCGGTCCACCAGGAAGTCGATCATCTCGTCCGGGGTCATTCCGCCGAGGTGGAAGCGCAGCGAGACGAGGATGCGGGCGCAGCGGTGCATGCGCCAGAAGAGCATCCCGATGCGGTCTTCCGGCCCGCGGGCGTAGTTCAGGTCCCAGAGGAGCATCTCCCAGTAGAGCGCCCAGCCTTCCCCGAGGAAGGGCGTCGAGAAGATCCGCCGGTAGGGGCGGTAGCGCGCGGCCATGAATCCCTGCAAGTGGTGGCCGGGGATGAGTTCGTGGGGCGTCACGATGCGCGTGAAGTGGATGTTGTTCCCGCGCATGCTCATGAGTTTCCGGTCGTAGTCCATCGTTTCCAGCGGATAGGCGACCAGCATCTTCTGACCTCCGTAGGCAGCGAAGGGCAGGAAGCGCTGGCGGTCGGCGGAGAGCATGTCCAGACGCCAGGTCTCCCGGCACAGAGGCGGGATGGTGACGAGATCGCGTTTGTCCAGGAAGTCGATGACGAAGCGGGCCTGTCCGAGAATCAGGTCTTCCTGTTTCCCTGGGGCGACGTAGAGATCCTTGACGTGCGCCAGGGCCTTGTGCCAGTCGTCCCCGAAGCCGAGTTCGGCGGAGGCCTCCTTCATGCGGTCCTCGCACCAGGCGAACTGTTCCTCGCCGATGGCGATGAGTTCTTCCGGGGAGTAGGGGATCATCTCCGCCTCGAGATCGTCGAGCAGCGCTTCCCGGCCGATGGGATCGCCGATGAGCGGATCGTCGTCCTCGCCCTTGATGCCGGCCAGATCCTTGCGCAGGAACCCGGCGTAGTCCTGGAGATCCTTGACGGTCTTCCGGTAGGGTTCGCGCACCCACCAGCCGAATTCGGGCTGATAGCCGTCGTTCTGGCGGAACCAGTTCTGGAAGGTCTCGCGCAGGGCGTCCAGGGCGCCGGCCGCCCGGCGGGCCGCGACGGGGGAAACCGCCGGGGCATCTTCTCCTTCGCCGTCCTTCTTCTTCTCCTCCAGCGATTTGCGGACGGCCCGGACGGCTTCGTCCATTCCGTTCACGAGATCCGCGGATTTCCGCGGGTCGGGGAACTTCATATGCCGGCGCTCCTCCTCGAGCCGGATGAGGGTGCCGGCGAAGGGCAGCAGCTTGCGGGTCTCCTCGTCGCGGGCCTTCTGGTGGACCAGCTCCTGCCGCTCGTGACGGACGTGGTTGCGGAGCAGCACGAAATCCACCTTCCCTTCCCGGTCGAGGGAATCGAAGTCGATCCCGTCGAGCCGGGCGGACCAGTCCCCCAGGAAGGATTCCAAACGCAGGTTGCGTTCACTCGAAAGGCGGATGTCGTAGAACCGGGAGAGGGCTTCGTGATCCGTCTGGAAGCGGCGGATCTCGGCGGCCATGCCGGAAGTCGCCGGCGATTGCGGAAGCAGGCCGAAAAGGGCCAGCGGGAGGGAGACGAGGAGGGGGTTCATGTGCGCTGCCGATTTCGTGGGGCCAATGATAGTCGGCCCTCCGGCCGGCCCGGTGCGCTTTCCTCATGGAGGAGGGCTGCTATCATCCCGCGGTGCATCGCAAAGCCACCAGCATTCTTTTCTCGTTCCTGGTCTTTGGCGGCGCCGCCTTGGCCCAGGAAACTCCCCAGGCCATCGTCGGAGCCCGCATCATCCCGATCGAAGGAGCGGAGATTCCTCACGGGGTTCTCGTCTTCCAGAACGGGCGCATCCTGGCCGTAGGTTCGGAGCGCATGGTTGTCGTTCCGCCCGGAGCCAGGAAGCGCGACCTCACCGGAATGGTCGTCATGGCGGGCCTGGTCGATTCCCACACTCATGTGGGCGGCCCGGCCGGCGGGGACGGGAGTGCTCCGATCCAGCCGGATGCCCGCGTGCTCGACTCGATCGACCCCTGGAGCGCGAGCTTCCGCCGGGCGGTGGCCGGCGGTCTGACCACCCTGAACATCATGCCGGGTTCGGGGCACCTCATGAGCGGCCAGACTCTTTACGTCCATCTGCGCCGCGCAGCCTCGATCGAAGATCTTGCCTGGCGCGACTCGGACGGGGGCATCCTGGGGGGGATGAAGATGGCCAACGGCACAAACTCCCGCCGGGATCCGCCCTTCCCCGGCACGCGCGCAAAATCCGCCGCGCTGGTGCGCGAACAGTTCATCAAGGCGCAGGAATACAAGCGCAAGATCGAAGCCGCTGCCGGCGATCCCTCCAAGATGCCTGCGCGGAATCTGGCCATGGAGGCCCTGGTCGAGGTCCTGGACGGGAAGCGGATCGTCCAGCACCACACCCACCGCAGCGATGACATCCTCACCGTGCTGCGGATCGCCAAGGAGTTCGGCTACCGCGTCGTCCTGCACCACGTGAGCGAGGCCTGGAAGGTGGTTCCCGAGATCGCCGTCTCGGGCGTTCCGGTCTCCCTGATCATGATCGACAGCCCGGGCGGCAAGCTCGAAGCGGCGGAGTTCTCCTACGACAACGGGAAAATGTGCTCCCAAGCTGGCATCCTGACCGCTTTCCACACCGACGATCCGATCACGGATTCGCGTCTTTTCCTGCGCAGCGCGGCCCTGGCCGTGCGGGCGGGGATGTCGCGCCAGAAGGGGCTGGAAGCCCTGACCCTTGCCGGGGCGAAGATCCTCGACCTGGACGACCGTGTCGGGTCGCTCAAGCCGGGAAAGGACGCAGATTTCATCGTGCTCGACGGCGATCCCTTCAGCGTCTACACGAAGGTGCTTGAAACCTGGGTGGAGGGCAACAAAGTGTTCGACCGGAGCCTCCCCGAGGATCGTCTGCACGCCGAAGGGGGATATGGCGCCGGCAAGGACATCAGCCCGCCTTCCGCGAGCCTTGCCGGGGAGGGAAACTGATGCGCCGGCTGCTCCTCGCATTCGTTCTCGCTTCGTTTCTCCCCCTGCCCGCCCTTTCCGCCCAGGTGGCGGTCCGCGGCGAGACGGTCTACACCATGGCCGGACCGCCGCTGAAGGACGGCGTCGTCCTGGTGGTGGACGGAAAGATCACGGCCGTCGGGCCGGCCGCGGAGGTCGCCATTCCGGCCGGCTTCAAGATCCTGAAAGCCAAGGTGGTCACTCCTGGCCTGATCGACGCCCACACCGTGCTGGGGCTTTCCGGGATCCTCAACCAGAAGCAGGACCAGGATCAGCTCGAGCATTCCGCGCCCCTCCAGCCCGATCTTCGGGCGGTCGACGCCTACAACCCCCAGGACGAACTCATCCCCTGGGTGCGGGGGTTCGGCGTGACCACCGTGCACACCGGACACGCGCCTGGGGAGCTGATCTCCGGCCAGACCATGATCGCCAAGACCACCGGGAACAGCGTCGGGGAGGCCGTGCGCGTTTCCGAGGCCGCCTTGGCGGTCACCCTGGCCCAGTCGGCGCGCAAGAGCGACAAGAAGTCCCCGGGCACGCGCGCCAAGATGATGGCCATGCTGCGGCAGGAGCTCGTCAAGGCGCAGGAATACCTGCGCAAGCGCGAAACGGAGGAAGGGGAGAAGAAACCCGCGCGTGATCTGAAGCTCGAAAACCTCGCCAAGGTCCTGCAGAAGAAGATCCCCCTCATGATCACCGCCGACCGTGCCCAGGACATCGAAAACGCCCTGCGGCTGGCCAGGGAGTTCGGTTTCCGGCTCTGGCTCGACAGCGCCGCCGAAGCCTATCTGCTCGTCGAGCCGATCAAGAAAGCCGGCGTCCCGGTGATCCTGCACCCCACCATGGCGCGCTCCTTCGGCGACCGCGAGAAC
>CAZQAP010000231.1:0-4090 GCA_964591365.1 uncultured Planctomycetales bacterium | reverse complement strand
CCTGGGGAAACTCGCCAAGCCCGGGACCCGGGTCCAGGTCGACGCAAGCGGGATGTCCGAGGCCCGGCGCAGCTCCCTTCCCAGGAGAGTCTTCCCCGTGGAGGGACCCTACGCCGCAGCGAAGGGCGCGGACCTGCTGGTCATCCTGGGAACCCGCGAGGAATACCGCCGGCCGGATCTCTTTCGCCTGGCGAAGATCATGAAAAAGAAGGTGCTCCTCGATGCCCGCAGCGGGATCGACACCCGGCTTTCCGGGATGGAACTTTTCCCCGATTACTGGATCTCCGCACCGCGTTCCTGGCCCACCTACCTCGATCCTGAGCTGCACCGTTTCGCCGAGGAGGTCGCCCGCCGGGTTCCCGAAGAAGGCTCCATTCTCCTGGTCCCCCGGGCGAGTCCCATGCCCCTCCTTCTGGGCCGCTGGTTCCTCCCGCTCAACTACCTCCTCTATCCGCGCAAGCTCTATCTGTCGGATGCGGCCCATGCCGGCGGAACCAACCCGGAGTTCCGCAAGTGGACCCTGGATGCCTCCAACCGGGAGTTCGATTCTCGCGAGGCCGCCGGCGAGGTCGGGGCCGCCTGGATCCTCGGTTTCAGTTTGTGGGTCGATTTCCGGATCCAGGATTGCGCCCTGGAAAGCGTTGGGGAGGTGCCGGCCCCGAAACCCGAACCCGATTCCCGATGACCTTCGCCGGCGGATGTGTCGTGGCGGCCTGCTGCTGGCTGCTGGGCCGTGCGCTGCTTCCTTCGCGGCATTCCCTGGCGCGCAGCCTGTGGGAGGAGCAGTGCCTGGCCTGGCTGCTCGGGGCGGCGGCCCTGCCGCTTGCGGCCATGGCCCTGACCTGGGCCGGACTGCGCTTCGACGCCCCGCTGGCCTGGACCCTTCTGGGGCTTTCCGCGGCGGCCGGCGCGGTCCGTCTGCGGCGCGACCGTCGTTCGGGGCAGGCGCTGAGCCCGCTTCCCCTGGGCCGCGGAGCCCGGCTGCTGCTCGTCTTTCTCGGGGCGGGTTCGGTGGCCGCCGCTCTCGCCTTCCCCCTGGTCCAGTTCGATGCTCTCTATCACTTCGCCTACAAGGCCAAGATCCTCTTCTACACCGGGAATCCCCTCGACCCGGCCTTCACCGAACCGCTGGGGCGCTTCGGGCGCATCATCACGCACCCCAACTATCCCCTGGGGATCCCTTTCCTGGAAGCCTTCGCGGCTCACGCGGGCGGGGCCTGGGACGAACGCTGGGTCCAGATTCCGCTGGCCTTCTGGGCCGCGTGTCTGCCCGCCGTGGTGGCGCTCGGGCTGCGCACCGTCTCCCCGCAGGCCGCCGTCCGCGGGGCGCTCCTGGCGGCTGCGGTCCCCATGCTCTACACCCGCAATTTCTTCCTGACCGACGGGCTGGCGGACCTGGAGGTCGGGGGGATGAATCCCTTGCTGCTCCCGGGCACGGGCGATCTGCCGCTGGCCTGTTTCCTGACCGCCGCCTGCGCGCTTCTTTTGCGCGCGCGGCGGAAGGGGCCTCTGTCCGCCGGGGCGCTGGCGGGAATCTTCCTGGCCGGTGCGGTCCTGACCAAGAACGAGGGCCTGGGGCTTTTCGGGGTTCTGCTGGCCGCCCTGATTCTGGGGGCGCCGTTCTGCGGGCGGCGGGCCTGGAAGGTGACCGCGCTCGCGGCGCTGGCCGGGATCCTCCTGTCGGTCCCCTGGCTGGAGCACCGCCGCGCCCTTCCGGTCATCGACGAGGACTACGCGCACCAGTTCACACTGGAACGGATGCACGAATTCCTCACCCAGCCGGAGGAGACCCTTGTGACCACCCTGGACGCGATGAGGACGGCCAAGAAGGCCGAGGCCACCACCATGCGGCTGCCCCGGATCGGAGAGTACCTGGGGATCGAATTCGTCAATGCCTTCAACTGGGGTTTGTTGTGGCTCCTCTTCTGGGGGTGCCTTCCGAGCACCCGCATCTTCCGCGACCCCGAGTTCCGCTGGCTGGCGCTGCTGGTCCTGGGCGGCCTGCTGCTCTACGCCCTGGTCATGCTGGTGACGCCCTGGAGCCTGGGACGCCTGCACACCACCGGCATTCCCGAGCGCCTGCTCCTGCACCTGGCCGGTCCGGCCGCGATCTTGATCGGCATGCGGCTTCAAGCCCCGCCGGAGCAAGGTACGAAGAACTGACCGGCTAGAATCGGGACATGGCGGCCTCCACCCGTGGAATCCTGGGCCGGACCCTGGGTGGTTCCGCTCTCGTGGGCATGCCCGCGGGTTTGTTTTTCCTGGGAGCGGGCAGCTGGCAGGAACGGCTGATCCTGGGCCTGGCGAGTGCCTGGTCCGTGGCCCTGCCCCTGGCTCTCCTCCTGGCGATGGTCCGCTCCCGGCTCCGGAGCCTGCCCGCCTCCGCTTTCTGGATGGGCTGCGTCCTGGGGCTCCTGCCTCTCCTGGGGAGCCTCCTTCCTCATGGCCCCGTCCTGGGAATGACGGGGCTGCTCCTCGTCGTTTGCCTCTTCCTCCGAGGACTCCCGGATCCGGGCCGCCTGGCGGCCACCTCCACTGTGCTGGGCGGAACTTTGACCCTGGTCCTTCTGCTCCTCTCCTTGTTCCCCCTGGGGCCGCGGGAGGGCGGCCCCTTGAAGCTTCCCCCTCCTCCGTCGACTCCCCCTCCTTCGGGTCCGGACCTGATCCTGATCTCGGTGGATACCCTGCGGGCCGACGCGGTGACCGGCCCGAGGCCGGAGGGTTACAGCCTGCCGACCCTCGACCGTCTCCGGCGGGAGGGTCTGTCGGCTGCTTACGCCCTGGCACCCAGCAGCCAGACCCTCCCCGGCCACGTAACCATGCTCAGCGGCCTGGATGCCATGGACCACGGCGTCCGGTTCAACCTGGACCACCTTCCCAGCGAGGTCCCCATGGTGGCGGAAACTTTTTCGAAGGCGGGCTGGCGCACCGTGGGCGTGATCTCCAACGCCCAGATTTCAGGGGAACTCGGGTTCTCCCGAGGATTCGAGGTCTACGACGACGTCACGGTCCCCAGCAGACTCCACGTCCGCACCCTTGGCGAGGCTTTCCTTCTCCGCTCCTGGCCGGGCTGGCTTGCCCAGGCCGTCTTCGGCACGGAAAGGGCGGAAGTGGGGATCATCGAACTCTTTGACCGGACCCTTCTCCACCAGGAGCTCAGGAACCGGATCCGGGCCCAGGCCCGGCGGACGGGGCGTGCCGCTCTCACCAACAGTCGCGCGCTGCCGCTTCTGGACCAGCTTCTGCAGCAGAAGTTCCCCTACTTTTTCTTCCTCCACTACATGGACCCCCACGACCCCTACGGAGCGCCCGCTCCTTTCCGGGGGATGCTCACCAGCGAGGTTACGCCCGGGGTGAAGGCCTACGTTCCGCGGTATCCGAAGAACCTCATCAGCGACAAGCAGATCGAGAAGGTGGAGGAAGACCTCAAGCCGGGGAATCCCGAAGCCTTGGAGGCGGCACGGTTCATCCGCCTGGTGGATCTGGAGGAAGTGGCTTTCGTGGACCACTGTGTGGGCGAGATCCTCGCGCGCGTCGAAAAGTCGGGGCGGCCGACGGTCATCCTCTTCACCGGGGACCACGGGGAGCATTTCGGCGAGCACGGTCTCATGAAGCACGCCAACTCCCTCTACGAGGAACTCCTGCGGGTCCCCTTCATCCTCTGGGGCCCCGGAGTTCCTCACGGAAAGACCCTCCCGGAGCCCCCCCATCTCGAAGACGTGGTGCCCACCCTGCTCTCCCTGGCGGGGCTTCCTCGCGGGGAAGGGGACGGGCTCTCCGTCCTCAAGGGGATCCCTCCAGGCCGGGTGCACCTGGCCGCGGACAACCACTTCTTCTCCTTGAGGAGAAACGGTTTGAAATGGATCGGCACCTGGACCGGAAAGGATTCCGAGGAGCTGGAGGGCCTGGGCCTCTTCCGCTTGAGGGAGGATCCCCGGGAAGCCCGCAACATCATGGCGGGAGAGGCCCCCCCCCCCGATCTGGGAACGATTGTTCAGAAAGCCCTTTCCCGAGACCGGCACGCCATGGCCGCCGGAGGGGCCACGGAGTCCCAGCGGGAGGCATTCAGGGAACTGGGTTATGCGGAGTA
>CAZQAP010000230.1:0-4102 GCA_964591365.1 uncultured Planctomycetales bacterium | reverse complement strand
TCCTTCTCGACCTCTTCGGTGTAGGCGCCCGAAGTCACGTCGAGCAGCGGCCAGTGATTCTTGACGAACAGCTCGGCGATGCGGTCGCGGATGACCTTGAGCACCTGCTCCTTCATCCAGGAACGTACCTGGAAGCTCTGGGCGCGTCCCATTCCGACCAGCCCCACGATGAGCTTCTCGGGGTCCGAGACCCGGAAGGAGAACTCGCCGTGCACCATGCACTCCACCGGGATGCCGCTCTTGGGATCCTCCACGTGTCCCAGGCGGCCGCCGAACTTGATGCCGGTGTGTTCGCGGATGCTGACGAAGAAGACCTCGGCGAGGAAGACGTTGCCCCCGGTGAACGAATCGACCAGGTTGGAGAGGAAGGGGAGGTTGGCGCTGTCGAGAGTGTGGCGGCCGGCCCGGAGCACCGAGACGACCTTCCCGTCGCGGAAGAAGACCGCCACCTCGTCGGCCTCCACCGTGAGCTGGGACTTCATCGGGATGGTGGGGTCGGGATGCTTCCAGACGACCTGCGACTTCGCGTCGTCCGGGCGGGCGACCATCATTTCGCCCACGCCGCGCTTGAACCAGTCCATCAGTCCCATGGTTTCCTCCGTTGCCTCCACAAAGCCGGAAAGGCCTCGGGGATGGTACGCGTACGATAGGCTCGTCTTCGATGAACGACCAGGGCCCGAATTCCGGCCGGACACCCGCTGAAAGCGCGGCTTCCGCGACCCATTCCTCCGCCCCCGGGTCGCTGGGATTCCCCTGTCCCGGGTGCGGGGCTCCCATGAGCTGGAAACCGGCCGAGGAAGCCCTGGTCTGCGCCTACTGCAATCACCAGGAGAAAGTTCCCGACGACGGAACCCTCATCCTGGAGCACAGCCTGGAGGAGGCCGGCGCCGCGGCCCGCGGGCTTGGTCTGGAGCTGCGCGTCGCCCGCTGTCAGGAGTGCGGGGCGGGCATCGCCTTCGAGGGGGCCGCACTCTCGAAGACGTGCAGCTACTGCGGTTCTCCCAACGTGCTTCCACAGGAAGCCGATCGCAACGCTTTGCGCCCCGAGTCCCTGGTCCCCCTCGAACTGGGCCGCGGGGAGGTCGAGAAACGCTTCCGCCGCTGGCTCAAGGGACTCTGGTTCCGGCCGAACGCCCTGCGCAAGACCGGCATCGCCCAGGCGGCCGGCATCTACGTCCCCTTCTGGACCTTCGACTGCAAGGTCCACTCGGAATGGACCGCCCAGGCGGGCTATTACTACTGGGTCACGGAGACCTACACCGTCTTCGTCGACGGCCGGCCGCAGGTGCGCACCCGCCAGGTGCGCCGGATCCGGTGGGAACCCGCCTGGGGGCGGAGGGACGACGCCTATGACGACCTTCTGGTCTCCGGAACGCGCAGTCTTCCCGAAGAAATCGCCGGCCGCATGGACCGCTTCGACACCTCCGCCCTGGTCCCGTACCGCCCCGAATACCTGGCCGGATGGAGGGCGGAGGAATACCAGGTCGACCTGGAACAGGGCTGGAAGGAGGGACGCGGGAAGATCGTGCATATTCAGCGCGACCGCTGCGGCGGAGACGTTCCCGGGGACACCTTCCGCGCCCTTCGCGTCCACAACCTCGTATCGGGAACCCGCTGGAAGCTGGTGCTTCTTCCCATTTGGAGCCTGCAGTATTCCTTCCGCAAGAAGACCTACACGGTGCTCGTGAACGGGCAGACCGGCCAGGTGGCGGGAAAGGCGCCCTATTCCCGGGTCAAGATCCTGCTTCTGGTCGCCGCCGGAGCGGCTGCTGCGCTGGCCGCCTTTCTGGGCCTGCAATAAAGGAACAGGTAGACTCCCCGGATGGCGAGCACGGAGTTCCAATGCGAGCTTTCCTGGTCGGCCAGCCGCGCCCGGGAATTCGAACGCTGCCGGCGGGAGAACTGGTTTGCCCGCTATGGGAGCTGGGGATGGTGGAAGGAAAAACCCCCGGGGAAGCGTTACGAGATCATGGTTCACAAGAACCTGACCTCGCTGGCCGCCTTCGCCGGCGACTGCGTTCACCGGGCTCTGGAACGCTGGTTCGAACTGCGGCGGGGCGGAACCCGCATGACCGCCGCCGAGCTGTTCGAGGAGGCCCGGGAGCTCTTCCGCGCCGGTTGGAGGGACTCCCAGGGGGGCGGTTGGAAAGAGCGCCCCAATCGCCGCAACCACCTCGAGGAGCACCACTACGGAATGGAGATCCCCCGCGAACGCACGGAATCCTACCGGGTGCTCATGGAGCGCTGCGCGAGGAATTTCATCGAGCTGCCGGCGCTGGAATCCGTTCGCAACAGCGCCCCGGAACAGTGGCTTGCCGTCGAGGCCATGGACACGTACCAGTTTCTCGGAACGCGGGTCTATGCCATCCCCGACTTCGCCCTGCAGGAAGGGGAGCGCATCCATATCTACGACTGGAAGACCGGCCGTCCGCGCGAAGAGGACCGCTTCCAGCTCCACACATACGCCCTTTACGCCTGCGAGAAATGGGCCGCGGATCCCGAGAGCATCGAACTGCATGCCGTCTACCTCGGGACGGGAAAGGTCGAGACCCTGACCGTGGACCCCTACTACCTTTCCGAGGTCCAGGACCGCATGTCCGAGAGCGTGCGGGCCATGATGGAGGTCCACTACGACCCCGACCGGGACGAAGCCGTGATGGAGCACTGGGGGCCGACCGGGGCCCCCGAAGCCTGCCCGCACTGCCGTTTTCGCGGGTTGTGCGACGCGGCCCCCGTCAGCGGGGCGGCAGGTCCTCTTGCCAGCGCTTGAGGACCCGGCCCAGCACCTGGTCGAAATCGGGAGGCAGGTCGGCGGGCGTGACCTTTTCCGTGGTCTCGTAGATCTTCTTGAACTGCAGGAAATAGTTGGAGCAGTTGGGGCACATCCAGAAATGGAACTTGAGGGTGAGGCGGTCCCACAAGCTCATGCGGCCCTCGAGGAAGTCGCTCAGGCCGTCGATCACGCTCTGGCAATGGGTGAGGGAGGTCATACCGGGCCTCCAAGCTTGGCTTCCGCGCAGCGCCGCACCGCCTGCCGGGCCCGGTGGAGGATCTGGCGCAGGTTGGTGTTGGTGAGCTTCATGATGTCGGCGGCTTCCTGGGAAGTGAGCCCATTGACGGCCCGCAGGGTCAGGGCTTCGCGCTGGAGGAAGGGCAGCTCCTCCATGCAGCCGTGGACCACTTCGAGTATTTCGGCATTCTCGTTGAAGGGGGAAATGGTGACATTTTTTTTCCATTTCCCGGCTTGATCGAAGAGGTCCAGCTCCGGGTTGCTGCTGGTGAAGTGGACCTCCCGTTTCCTCCGGCGCAGGGCATCGATGACCTTGTGGCGCAGGATCCCGAAAACCCAGGATCGCAGGCCGATGCGGCCATCGTAGCTCCGGATGGCTTTCAGGGCCCCGAAAAGGGTCTCCTGGAGGACGTCCTCGGTGATCTGGGGATCGCCGAGAAGACGCTGGGCGTAGCCGAAAAGCTCCCCGCTGAGGGTCGTGAAAAGCTCTTCGGCGGCCTTTTCATCCCCTTCGGCGATCCGGCCGGCGATCAGGAGATCCGGGTGGGGCTGGTTTCCCATCGAGGGGGCCTACGCACCAGCAAAGGCCGGCGCGCGCCCTTCCAGCAGGCTGCACAGGCCCTCCAGGGCGTCGGCGTTGCTGAAGACCTCCTCGAGCAAGGCGAGTTCGAGGTCGAGGGCCTCCGGAAGCGGCACGTCCGCTCCCTCGAGGAAGAGGCGTTCGGCCAGCCGAAGAGCGTGAGAAGATTTCCGCATCAACTTCTTGCGGGCCTTTTCCAGGCGGGGATCCCCGCCAGTGTCCGCCTGCCCGCTCAAGATCTGGTCCACGCTGAAGGTGTCGAAGAAGTCCCAGACCGGCTGCCAGGCCGGGTCCCGGGGGGCGGAAGGGGGCTTCCGTTCGGCCACGGGACCCCGGGCGATCAGCCCGGCACAGGCTTCATCGAGCCGGGCGAAGGGCGCGACCTCGTCGATGAGGCCCCAGGCCAGCGCCGTGGCTGCGTCGAGGATCTGGCCGGTATATACCAGGAACTTCGCGAGGGGGAGCCCCACCCGGCGGGGGAGGCGCGCCGTCCCCCCCAGGCCGGGGTAGAT
>CAZQAP010000229.1:2116-4103 GCA_964591365.1 uncultured Planctomycetales bacterium | reverse complement strand
GAGTTCCGCAGCGCCTCGGTGAGCCGGGGGAGCACCTCCATCGCGTCGCCCACGAGGCCGAAGGTCGCGTGCTGGAAGATGGGGGCCTCCTTGTCGGTGTTGATCGCCACGATCACCTTGGAGGTGGTCATGCCGGCCAGGTGCTGGATGGCGCCGCTGATGCCGCAGGCGACGTAGAGATCGGGCGAAACGGTCTTGCCGGTCTGGCCGACCTGTTCCTCGTGCGGGCGCCAGCCGGCATCCACGACCGCGCGCGAGGCGCCCAGGGCGGCTCCGGGAAGGGCATCGGCCAGTTCCTCCAGCAGGTGCCAGTTCTCGGGGGCGCCCATGCCGCGCCCGCCGCTCACGATGATGCGGGCCTCGGCCACGTCGGGGCGCCCGCCCTTCTTGCCGGTCGTCTCGACGACCACCGCCTTGGCGGTCTCGGCAGCGACCTCCCCGGTTTCGGCCTGCGCCTCCCGGCCGGCGGGGGCGAAGAAGTTGGGGCGCAGGGAGGCCACCGCGACCGGTCCGTTCACCTTGACCTGCGCGAAGGCCTTGCCCGCGAAGATCGGACGGGTGAAGAGGATCTCCGCCCCCGCGACCTCGAGCGCGGTGCAGTCGGCCGCGAAACCGGTTTCGAGGAGTCCGGCGATGCGCCCGGTCAGGTCGCGGCCGCGGATGGTGGCTGCCAGCAGGACGAGCCCTGCCCCGTTCTCCCGGGCGACGCGGGCAGCAGTGGCGGCGGCGGCGTCAGGGCTGTGCTTCTCCGCGGCGGCGGCGAGGGCCTTGTCGGCCCCCGCGGCTCCCAGCACGGCCGCATCGAGGGCCGCGGTTTCGGGGGCCAGCGCGGTGACCGTTCCGCCCCCGCTCTCGTCGGCCACGCGCCGGGCGGCCCCGAGGGCCTCCAGGGAGGCGGGCCGCACCTGCCCGTCGCGGATTTCCAGAACCACAAGGACGTCGGTCATCGTTCTACTCCCAGCTTTCCTCTTGTTCGGCGGCTCAAAGGATCTTGGCCTCTTCCCGCAGGGCGCGCACCAGTTCCGCAACGGCGTCGGGGCCCTCGCCAACGATGCGTCCCGGTGCCTTGGGGTCGGGCAGCCTCATGGAGAGGAGCGTCACGGCCGGATCGGCGACCTCGACTTCGACCTGCTCGAGGGGTTTCTTCTTGGCGGCCATGATCCCCTTCAGGGTGGCGTAGCGCGGTTCGTTGAGTCCCTTGTGGCAGGTGATGGCGCAGGGCAGCGGAGCTTCCACGATCTCCCGGCCGCCCTCGATTTCGCGTTCGGCCCTCACCTTCCCATCGGCGACTTCAAGTTTCACGACTTCGCTGATGCACGGGATGCCCAGCAGGGTGGCGGTCATCGGGCCCACGCCGTGTTGATCTCGGTCGACAGCCTGTTTCCCGAAAAAGATCAGGTCGAAGCTGCGGCCGCGGATCGCGTCGGCCAGGACGCGGGCGGTGGTGGCCCCGTCGCAGTCGCCTGCCGCCGGGTTCTTGAGCAGAAGGGCGCTGTCGGCGCCCATCGCCAGGACCCCCTTGAGTTCCTTCTGGGCCTCCTGGGGGCCGAAGCAGAAGGCCGTCACGCTTCCGCTGCCGGCCTTCTCCTTCTGCTTCAGGGCCTCCTCGACCGCGTATTCATCGTAGGGGTTGAGCAGGTACTCCACGCCGGAGGGATCCAGGCCGGAGCCGTCCGGCACGATCTTGATGCGGGCATCGGTGGCGGGGACGCGTTTGACGCAGACGAGGCTCTCCACGGGGTTTCTCCAGAAGGGAAGGGCGGGACAGGATACTTGGATCCCGTTCCGCCGTCAGGGTCGCGAGGCGTTTCCCTTGTTACTAAGCCAGCTCGAAGCGTTTGCCCAGGTAAACCTTGCGGACCTCGGGGTCGTCCACCAGGTCGCGGGCCCGGCCCTCCGCCAGGACGCGCCCTTCGGCCAGGATATAGGCCCGGTCGGTGATGTGGAGCGCCTCGCGGACGTTGTGGTCGGTGAGCAGGATGGCGAT
>CAZQAP010000229.1:0-2016 GCA_964591365.1 uncultured Planctomycetales bacterium | reverse complement strand
ACCATGCCCATGCACATCCGGAAGGTGGTGGTCTTGCCGGCCCCGTTGGGGCCCAGGAGGCCAACGATCTCCCCTTGGCCGACGGCCAAGCCGACGCCATCGACGACTTTGCGCCCTCGGTAGGACTTCTGGAGCCCTTGGGTGTGCAGCAGCGCCTGGGAACGATCCATTGTGGAAAACTCGGGGAAAACTTGGCCGATGGTCCCTGTGTTTCAGTTGAGAGGGACGGAGGGCAGCGACCGGGAAGCCAAAAACCCCAGGGGGGTTTCCCTAAACCATTTAACAACAAGGGGTTGAGAGAAAACCCCTGGCCTCCATCGGGCCCCGGTTCCCGGTTGGAACAGAAGCTGGATGAACTCGTCCCGGTGTGCCGTTGGAGCCTGGGCCCCTTTTCGGTGTGGAAAACCCGTGCACTGGGTCCTCCAACCGGAAGGTTCAAGAACGAGCCGGATCAATGGACCAGGCCGATGCGCGCCACGGGGGAGAAGGGTGGCACTGGCAGGAAGGTCGCCAGGGCCTTGCCCAGGAGGTAGGCCCGGGGAACCGTGGAGACGGAATCCTGGGTGTCCTTGGTGATGGTCTCGCGCGGAATCGTGTAGACCTCTCCGAACTCGTCGCGGAAGGTCATCACCGTGCGGGTCCGGTTCCAGCGCGGGTTGTCGAAGAAGGGATCGGGCCCGTTGCGCATCGAATCGCCCCGAAAATGGGAGCGGTTATCGATGGGCGGATCGACATCGATCTCCCGGGCTTCCCAGTCGCGGCTGTCGAGCGAGTTGTGGGTGTTGTCGCCCATCATGAAGTATTGGCCGTCGGGGATCTTGAAGAGGGCCTGGTTGCCGTGCAGGGAGGGGAGGTAGTGGATGTCGCGGAAGATCTTCGGGGGGGCGAGCCGCCAGGAGCCCTTCCGGGAGGAGAATCGGACCCCGTTGCTGGTGATCGCCTTGGGCTCGAGATCCACGTCTTGGGAGAACTCCTGGTGATGACCGCCGCCGTCCAGGACAAGCCGGGCGCGGTGGTCCCACCAGGCCAGGCTCACGGAGAGCGATTCACCGGCCTTCACGGGGAAACCGAGGTCGATCTTTCCGCCTCCAGGAAGTTCCAGGAGCCCTTTTGAATCGGGTCCGGGAAGGGTGAGATCCAGGGACCAGGGCCCGCAATTCAAGCTGACCGAAAGCGGGCCGGCCGCATCCTCCGGACGGGCTTCGAATTCCAGCTTCAAATCGCCCACCAGGTGGCGGGCCAGGAGCCCCGCCCCAGCTGCGGGGATGCGCCCGAAAAGGGCTTCCGGATAACCGTGCAGGTAGTCGTCGAAGATTCGGGCGTTGTAGATGACGCTCCCTTGATCGCCCAGTTCCACGTCCCCATCAGAAGCGATCCGGCTCCCGCCGCCCAGGACCCAGGCGGCCCAGAGACTGTCCTCCTGGTTGGCCTGCGGGAAGACCCGTTTCCAGAGGGTCTCCTGAAGCCCGGTGGGCTTGCGCAGGATCTGGAACTTCTCCTTTTCGGATTTTCGTGCGTAGAGGTCGCCCTCGCGGATCCAGAGATCCTCTCCGGGCATTCCGACCAGCCGCTTGACGTAGTTGTTGGGGGTCACCAAGGGATAGCGGAAGACCACAACTTCCCAACGGACGGGGTCGCGCAGGAGGTAGACGAGCTTGTCTACAAGGACACGATCGTGAATGCCTCCGCTGGGGACCTGCCGGGCGGGATCGAGAAGATCGGTTCCCATGAGTGTGGGCATCATGGACGCGGTAGGGATCTGATAGGCCTCGACGGCGAAGACTTTGAGGCCCAGCGCCATGATGATCGCGAAGACGATCACTTCGATGTTTTCGCGGAGAGGGTGTCTGGACCGGTTTTTCACGGGGGGGGATTCTAGCCCCCACCCCGGAAGCTGGCCCACAAGAGTGGACCAGAAAAAAGGCAAAGAAGTAACCAAGGCCCCAGAAGGCCGTCCTCCGGGCAGAACCCGCTCCCGGCCCGGCCCTCCGGCCCCGGCCGGGAAGGAGGACCCCA
>CAZQAP010000228.1:0-4118 GCA_964591365.1 uncultured Planctomycetales bacterium | reverse complement strand
CCCTCGTGCGCGGGCGGCGGATCGCCATGACCTGGGCGGTGGTGACCTATTCGGGCATGCTGGTCGCGGGCTGGTGCGGCCGGGTCCTTCTCCAGGAGGCCTCCGTTCAGGATCCGGAGCAGGTCCTGGTGCAGTTGAGCCGGCGGCTTTTTCCTCCGGCGCTGGCGGGGATCCTGGTGGCCGCGGTCTTGAGCGCCATCATGTCGACGGCCGACAGCCAGCTTCTGGTCTGCGGATCCACGGTTTCCCACGATCTGCCCCGGAAAGGCCTTTCCGGCCGGGCCGGACTTCGCAGGGGGCGCCTTTCGGTGGTGATCCTCTGTCTCCTGTCGGCCGTGGCGGCCCTCTTCGTGCGGGAATCCATTTTCAATCTGGTCCTTTTCGCCTGGAGCGGTCTGGGGGCGGCTTTCGGACCGCTTCTCCTTGTCCGCTGCTTGCGGGGGCCGGTCCGATCCGGGCCCACCCTGGCTTCCATGAGCCTGGGTTTCCTGGTTTCAGTGGTCTGGTTCTTCACGCCGGAACTCAAGGGGCTGATCTACGAACTGGTCCCGGCGTTCCTCCTCGCCCTGATTCCCGCCTGGATGGGGTCGGAGAAGGAACGGAGAAACCCTCCGGGCGCCCCGGCCGGGTCGGACCGGGCAGGACCGGTCCGGGTCAAAGGCTGAAGGTCGCCAGGACCGGGGCGTGGTCGCTCGGCTTCCCCTCTCCGCTGGAGGCCTTGCGCTCCTCGCGGTCGATGGCGACGCTCCGGCATGCCTCCGCCATGGGCGGTGTTCCCAGGATCAGGTCGATCCGCAGGCCCCAGCCGCGATGGAAGGCTCCCATGCGGTAGTCCCACCAGGTGTAGGGATCTCCCCGGGAAGGAAACCGGCGGTAGAGGTCCACGAAGCCCCAGGAAAGAAGGGCCGCAAGCCGTTCCCGTTCCGGGCCGCTGCAAAGAATCTTCCCGCGCCATTTTTCGGGGTCGTGGACATCCTGATCCTGGGGCGCGATGTTGAAGTCCCCAAGGAGAAGGAGCGGGCGGGAAGGGTCGAACGCGGTTTCAATCCAGGCCTGGAGGGCGGAGAGCCAGGCCATTTTGAGATCGTACTTGGGATCCCCGACCGCCTTGCCGTTGACCACATAGGCGTTGATGACCTGGAAGGTGCCGAAATCCGCCGAGATCACGCGCGCCTGGTCGGGAATCGGATCTCCCGGAAAACCCGGCCGGACATTGGCCGGAGGCTCCTTGGAAAGGATGGCCACGCCGTTGTAGGTCTTCTGGCCATGCACCGCGGTGTGATAGCCCAGACTTCGGAAGGATTCCGCAGGAAACAGGTCATCGGGAGCCTTGGTCTCCTGGATGCACAGGATGTCGGGGTCATGACGCTGCAGAAGGGCCAGGGTGCGCTCCAGGCGGGTGCGGATGGAATTGACGTTCCAGGTGATCGATTTCAACGGGCCCTCTTTTTCTTGGCGGACAAGGTCCATTCCAGGATTCCGCCGGAGAATCCCTTCTGCAGTTGGACTTCCAGGCGGATTGCGTCCGTTTCCACCTTTTCGAAACGCACACGGTCGAACCGGTTTTTACCCACCGGGTAGCTTCCGTCCAGGGGCTCGATCGGTCGCCACCCTTCGTCCGTCTGCACGGAAAGACTCCATTCGGCAGGCAGCCGGCAACCGCCGTGGCCCGTGTCGTCGAACCAATAGACGTTCGCTTCCGAAAGAACCCGGGGGGCGTCGAAAGTGAACTGGATCCACTCGCGGGTCCCCAGGTGGTTCCAGAAGGTCTGCCGGGGGATCGACTCGTCGGAAGAGGAGTTCGGAAGGATCCCGTCGGTCACGGCCGCCAGGCTGTCGGAGGCGTTGCAGAAGGAGGCGGTGACGAGAACGTCCCCGACCCGCTCGCCGCCGGCTTCCTCGGACGGCACCGCGAGGGAGGGCTGCTCGGGAATCCAGACCTCCATCGGATCGGCGCCGCGATTGGCCCACAGGGCGTAGGGAATCAAAACGAGGCTGCGCTCCACCACCACCCGTTTCCCTCCGCGACGAAGAACGGCCCGGCCTTTCGCCTTGAGGGTGGCGATCCCCCCCAGGAGTTGGGGATTCCAGCCGGTGACCAGGGGACGGTCCGGGGGGAGGACTGCGTCCGAAACGCTCCCTCCATTGTCCCGGCCTTCCAGACAGTAGATGAGCGGGCCTCGCTGAATGGCCACCCGGCCCCGGTCGGAAGCCACTCGCGGGTCGGCGTGCAGACGGCGGGCTTCCAGAGGCAGCTCGAGAAACACCTCGTGGATCCGGCCTCCTTCGAGGGGGAGGGAAAGGAAGGATCCCGGCGGGGAGAAGCCCTGCCCCTCCGAGGCGCCGGCCGGTCTCCATGGCTTTCCATCCAGCTCGATCCGGGGTTCCTGGAGGCACCAGTCGGGGCGCCGCAGGCGGAGGGTCAGACCGCTGGAGGACCGGGCGTCGAGGGTGATGCGGACCTTCCCTTCGAAGGGCAGTCCGGAACCCTGCCGCACCAGGACGGGCCCCCCTTCCAGATCGGCGGCAACACGGCTGGAGACGTAGAGCAGCAGGTAGAGCTCCCTGCCCCGGCGGGCATAGAGGTTGTCCCCCAGAGCGGGAAGGGTGCGCGCCAGGTTGGTCGGACAGCAGGAGGTCTGGAACCAGGGGACGCGTTCCTTGCCTCCCGGGGAAGCCAGGGGGTTGTCGTAGAAGAAACGGTCTCCGGAGAGGGAAATCCCCGCCAGGACGTTGTTGTAGAGTTCCCGTTCCAATACGTCGACGAACGGGGCTTCCCCGGTCAACAGGAACATCCGCCGGGCCCAGAGGGACATGCCGACGGAGGCGCAGGTCTCGCAGTAGGCGTTCCGGTTGGGCAGCTCGAACGGGGCCCCGAAGCCTTCGTTCGAAGCCGTGCTTCCAATCCCCCCGGTGACGTACATCCTCCGGCTGCGGACGTCGTTCCACAGGGAACGAAGAACGGCGGTCCAGGCTCCTCCCCCTTCAAGGCGGGCCAGGTCGGCCATGGCGCAGAACTGGTAGGTGGCGCGGACTGCGTGACCGGAAACCTCCCGGGTTTCCAGAACCGGACGGAGATCCTGAGCATAGGCTCCGTAAAGAGTGCGGTGGACCGAGTCGCCCCGGGCGAGAAGGAAACGCCGGGCCAGGTCCGCGTAGCGCGGCTCCCCCAGGTGGGAGGAAAGCGCGAGAAGGGCCATTTCGATTTCCTGATGGCCGGGGGCCGCCAGGCGCTTTCCCTCGCCGAAGGTCGCGACCAGGAGGTCCGCAAGCCGGCGCGCAACCCCAAGAAGGTTTTCTTCGCCGGTGGCGCGGTGCCAGGCAATGGCCGCTTCGATCAGGTGGCCAGCACAGTAAAGCTCATGACCGAACTGGAGGTCCTTCCAGCGTTCGCCCTTCAAGACGAGCTGGTTGTAGGTGTCCAGGTAACCGTCGGGTTCCTGGGCTGCGGCGATCCAACCGATGATCTTCTCGGCCCGCTTGCGGAGGGGAGGGTCGGGTTCCAAGGCCAGGCTTTCGGCGATTCCCTGGAGGATCTTGTAGACGTCCGAGTCGTTGTAGAGCGCCCCCTGGTGGGGCCCGGGTTCGAGCCCCGCCGCCCTGCGGAAGTTGGTCAGCCGCCCGGTTTCCTCGCAGCGCTCGAGTTCCAGGGGAAGAGTCACGGCCCGCAAGGTGCGGATTCGCGGGGCGAAGAACGAGTCCTCGATCCTGACCGCATCGAAAGGGACGGGGGAAAGTGAGGAGAGGGACTGGGGGAGGAGGAACCCTGCCACCAAAAGAATCCGGTCCACCGGGAAGTTCATGATTCGGGGAAGAGTGTGTCTCCCATGCCTTTCGTGGCCGTCCCTTCCAGCGACGATCCACCATCCTAACGAGGATGATTCATGAATATCGTAACGAGGCCGTCCCAGCGGTCGGAAGGCCCGGGGGCCGGGACACTCCCTTCGCCCTCGCTGGTTTTCTTTTCTTGGTTTTTTCTTCACCGCTCTCTCCGCGTCTCCGCGGTTTTCTTGGAGGATCCTCCGCTCCCGGGATTCCCCGGAACCGGGAAGACCCCTCCGAACCGCCCGGCGGCTTCTGGACCCCCCTTCCAACCCAGAGGGGAACCTCCTCGGAAA
>CAZQAP010000227.1:0-4142 GCA_964591365.1 uncultured Planctomycetales bacterium | reverse complement strand
CGGCGAAGGCGATCAGGCGTTCGGTGGCGTCGGGGCGGCGGCAGAGGATCACGTCTTCGACCCGTTCGAGCAGGTCGGGAGGGATCTCGTCGTAGACGCCGGTCTGGCCGGCGTTGACGATGCCCATGACCAGCCCGGCGCGGATGGCGTGGTAGAGGAAAGCGGTGTGCATCGCCTCGCGCACGACGTTGTTCCCGCGGAACGAGAAGGAGAGATTGCTGAGGCCGCCGCTGCACGAACAGCCGGGGAACTCCGCGCGCACGCGCTTCACCGCTTCGAGGAAATCGAGCGCGTAGCGGTCGTGCTCCTCCATCCCGGTGGCCACGGTGAGCACGTTGGGATCGAAGATGACGTCCTGGGGGGAAAATCCGGTCTCCGCGACCAGGATCTTCCAAGCGCGGCGGAAGATGGCCATCCGGCGTTCCAGGGTCGTGGCCTGCCCCTCCTCGTCGAAGGCCATGACGATGACCCCGGCTCCGTAACGCCGCACAAGCCGGGCGCGCTCCCGGAAGGCGGCCTCGCCGTCCTTCAGGCTGATGGAGTTGACCACCGCCTTGCCCTGCACGGAGCGCAGGCCCGCCTCCAGGACCGACCATTTCGAGGAATCGATCACGAACGGCACGCGCGTGATCCCGGGTTCGGCGCCCAGCAGGTTCAGGAAGCGGGTCATGGCCGCCTCCCCGTCGAGCATCCCCTCATCGAGATTGACGTCGATCATCTGGGCGCCGTTCTCGACCTGCTGTGCGGCGATGGCGACACCGGCCTCGAAATCCCCCGCCAGGATCGCCTTGGAGAAGCGCGGCGAGCCGGTCACGTTGGTCCGCTCGCCGATGTTCACGAAGTTCATGTCGGGGCGCAGGACCAGCGGCTCGAGTCCGCTGAAGCGCGGGTGGGGCGGGAGTTCCGGCAGCACGCGCGGGGCCAGGCCGGCCACGGCCTCCCCGATCCGCCGGACGTGCTCCGGAGTGGTTCCGCAGCAGCCCCCCGCGAAGTTGAGGAACCCGCTGCGGGCGAATTCTCCCAGCAGGGCGGCCATCTGCTCGGGGGTCTCGTCGTAGGCGCCCAGCTCGTTGGGCAGGCCGGCGTTGGGGTGGCAGCCGGCGGGGATCGGGGCCGCTGCGCAGAGTTCCTCCAGGAAGGGGCGCATCTGGGCCGCCCCCAGCGCGCAGTTGAGCCCCACGGCGAGTAGCGGAAAGTGGGAGATCGAGATCCAGAAGGCCTCGACCGTCTGCCCGGAGAGGGTGCGCCCGCTGCGGTCGGTGATGGTCCCCGAAACCATGACCGGAACCCGGCGGCCCAGTTCCTCGAAGAGGCCCGCCAGGCCGAAAAGCGCCGCCTTGCAGTTGAGGGTGTCGAAGACGGTCTCAACCAGGAGCAGGTCCGCGCCGCCCTCGACGAGGCCGCGGGCCTGTTCGGCATAGGCCCCGGCGAGTTCCGCGAAGGTGACCGCGCGGAATCCGGGATCGTTCACGTCGGGGGAGAGCGAGGCAGTCTTGTTGGTGGGGCCCAGGACCCCGGCCACGAAACGCGGTTTTCCGGGATCGGCGCGGGTGAAGTCGTCCGCCGCGGCGCGCGCGATGCGGGCCGCGGCCAGGTTGAGCTCTCGCACCAGGCCCTCGGTGCCGTAATCCTTCTGGGAGATCCGGTTGGCGTTGAAGGTGTTCGTTTCGATCAGGTCCGCGCCGGCCTCCAGGTAGGCGCGGTGCACTTCTTCCACCACGTCGGGCCGGGTCAGCGAGAGGAGGTCGTGGTTTCCCCGCAGATCGCGGGGGTGGTCCGTCAGGATGGTGCCGCGATAGTCCTCCTCCCCCAGGTCGTACGACTGCAGCATGGTCCCCATGGCGCCGTCGAGCAGCAGGATCCGCGTGCGCAGAAGATCGGGGAGCACGCTCTCGGCGGAGGGGCGGATGGGCATGCGGGGAGTCCGGGTCAGACGGCCGCGCGGATGGTCTCCAGCACCTTCAGGGCGGACTCGGGCTTGTTGAAGGGCGCGGCGAGCTGGAATCCGGCCACCTGGCCGGCCAGCGCTTCGGCGGTCTCCACCGCGATGCGAAGTCCCTCTTCTGCCGCCTTTCCGTGCGCGTCGGCGGCGCGCATCCGTTCGAGCACCTTGGCGGGCACCGAAACGCCGGGCACCTCGGAGGCCAGGAACTCCGCGTTGCGCAGGCTGCGCAGCGGCCAGATGCCGGCCAGAATGGGCGGACCATCCTCCGGAAGGGCGCTTCGCGCCTCGAAGAAGCGTTCCAGGTCGAACACGGGCTGGGTGATGGCGAAGTCGATGCCTGCCTCGCTCTTCCAGTGGAAGCGCTGGCGTTCGCGCTCCCAGTCCAAAGCGGTCGGATTGAGCGCCGCCCCGAAGCAGAAGTCGGTGCGCGCTCCGAGTTCGTTGCCCCCCAGGTCGAGCCCGTGGTTGAGGTTGTCCACGATGTGGCAGAGGCCGATGGAATCGACGTCGAACACCGCCGTGACGTCGGGGTAGTTCCCCTGGTAGGGGGGATCCCCGGTGATGATGAGGAGGTTGCGGATCCCAAGCGCCGCCGCGCCCATGATGTCGGACTGCATGCCGAGGAGGTTGCGGTCCCGGCAGCAGAAGTGCGGCAGGGTCTCGATGCCCACCTCGCGCTCCAGGATCACGCAGGCCGCCATGTTGCTGATGCGCGCGGAGGCCCGCGGGCCGTCGGGCACGTTGATCAGGGTGGCGCCCGCGTCGCGGATCCGTCGCGCGGCCTCGCAGACCTTGGTCATGTCGGGGGTGCGCGGGGGGAGCAGCTCGACGCTCACCGGACAGGCCCCTTCCGCCAGCGCCCGGCCCAGGGCGGAGCGCTCCGCCAGGGGGACCGGTTCGTGGGGGCGGCTGGCGTGCCGGGAAGGCCGGGCATGCTCCATTCCGCCCAGCGTGCGCACCTGGATGCCGACCGCGCGCGTGGCCCGCACCATCGCGCGCACGATCTCGGGCGTGGTGCCGCAGCAGCCGCCCAGCACGCGCCCGCCCGCCTGCAGGAACCGCCGCGCGAAGCGGGCGAAGTAGTCGGGACTCCCCTCGTAGAAGACCCGGCCCTCCACTTCGCGGGGGAGCCCCGCGTTGGGGCGCGCGGCGAGCGGCTTGGCGGTGACCTTCTGGATGCGCAGCATCGTTTCCAGGACCGCGCGGGGGCCGATGGAGCAGTTGACCCCCAGGACATCCACGCCGGGCTCCTCCTCGAGCATCAGAGCGGCGTCCTCCGGCTCGGTGCCGCGCAGGGTCTTGCCGCCGGGGCCTACCGTAAAGTGGGCCAGGATCGGTTTGCCGCTGACCTCGCGGACTCCGCGCACCGCTTCGACCAGCTCCTTCACGTTGCTGAAGGTCTCGAGCGAGAAGGCGTCCACGCCCGGATCCAGGATTTCGGCCACCTTGCGGAAGGTGGCGCGGGCTTCCTCCGTCGCGATGCGGCCGATGGGCTCGATCTCCTCTCCCAGAGGGCCGATGGAACCGAGCACGTAGCGCGAATCGCCGGCGGCTTCGCGGGCCACCTCCACGCCGGCTTCCAGGATCCGCGCCAGATCCCCTTCCCGATGATGGCGCGCCAGCCGGAAGGGGTTGGAACCGAAGGTGTTGGTCAGGATCCCCTGGGATCCGGCGTCGAGGTAGGAGCGGTGGATCTCCAGCACCCAGTCCCGGTGCTCCAGGTTGGCCGCATCGAAGCAGTCCTGGAAGGAGAGCCCGCGTTCATAGAGCCGGGTGCCCATCGCCCCGTCGAGGACCAGGACGTCGTGGGACAGCCGTTGGAGCAGGTTCTCCTTGCGGGAGCGTTCCGGTTGCGGGTTCATGGTTTCGAAGCATCCGACGAAAGCAGGCTCTCCCGCGAAGAGGATACCGCCCGGCCGGAGGCCGGATCAAGCCCGGAAAGGGGATCTCCCGGGATTCCCCGGGCGATGGTTCCCCCGGGAGGCTCTCTCCCTCCAGCCGGGCCTCCCCGGCGCCGGGGAACGAGCGGAGACGAGGATCTCCGAAGAAAGATGAACCGCGGAGACGCGGAGACGCGGAGAAGAAGAAGAAAAAGACAAGAAGAGGACCGGCATTCCCCCTTCGCAGGTTTTCTTTTCTTGGTTTTTCTTCTCCGCGTCTCCGCGTCTCCGCGGTTTAATTCTTCTCGTTTTCCCCC
>CAZQAP010000226.1:0-4225 GCA_964591365.1 uncultured Planctomycetales bacterium | reverse complement strand
ACTCGCCGGCCTGGATGTACATGGGAACGCGGATCTTCAGACCGGTTTCCAGGACTGCTCCCTTCTTGTCGTTGGTCACGCTGTCGCCCTTGATCGCCACTTCGGCTTCGGCGACCTTGAGGACGACGGTGGAAGGGACTTCCAGGTTGAGGGGACGACCTTCGTAGAGCGTGAGCTGGACTTCCTGGTTCTCCTTGACGAACTGCATCGCTTCGCCCACCAGGGCTTCCTCCAGGTGATACTGCTCGTAGTTTTCCGAGTCCATGAAGACGAAGTGGTCGCTTTCCCGGTACAGATAGGTGCAGGCGCGTTTCTCGAGATAGGCCACCTCGACCGTCTGGGAGGACCCCAGGCGCATCTGCTTCACGCCGCCCGTGGCGAGGTTGCGGCATTTCACCTGGGTCATGGCCCGCCAGTTCCCGGGGGCGATGTATTCGCGTTCGGTGACGAGGTAGAGCTCGCCTTCCAGGACGAGAACCTGCCCTTTGCGGATCTCGGTGGCACGGATGGTCATGTCGGATGGGGTTTGGAGGGAGGGAAGGGGAAGCTGCGGGACCAGTACCTGGACAAAAGCAACAGGTGGATCAGGAGCAGACCCCCCCAGTCGAGGGTGGCTCCGGAGAGAAGCAGAACTGCTGCAAGGCCGGGGAGGCCGGCGGCCCAGAAAGCGCCCGCCTGAAGAAGCAGGCCGGATCCAGCCGTCAAGGAAAGGATAACGGCTTGCGGCGGAGAGAGGAAGAAAGCGGCCAGGATGGACGAGGCCAGGACGGGGAAGCTTTCCACTCCAAGAAGGGCGGCCGTCTTGCGGAGCGTGGCCGGAAGGGCGGCCGGGGCTGCATCGCCGGAAGGGGAGAGATCCGCGATGGTCAGGCTGGCGCGGCCGTCCCGGGGCGCCCGGGCCGCCCAGAAATCGAGAGCCCGGACCAGGCCCCCGGCGGCCAGGATCAGGCTTCCCAGCGAAAGAACCAGCGGGAACAGGCACGGCCGGGAACGGAGCCGCCCCCTTCCGGGAGGAATGGTGCCGCGACCCATCGCCCGGAGGGACGCATGGGGAAGCGGGAGGTTTCAGTAGTTCCGGCGGATCGTGGACGCGGGGATGTCGAGGGCCACCCTGTACTTGGTGACCGTCCGCCGGGCCACCTTGACTCCGTCCCGTTCCCGGAGGATGCGCACGATCTCCTGATCGCTCAAGGGGGCCGATTTGTCCTCCGAGGCCACGATCTCCTTGATCCGCTCCTGGATGGAGACCCGCGAACGCTGACCCCCCCGGCTGGTGCGCTGGCCTCCCGAGAAGAAATCCTTGAGCGCCAGAATCCCCTGCGGCGTCTGGGCATATTTGCCGCGGATGGCCCGTGAAACCGTGGAAATGTGGACGCCGACGGCCTCGGCGATTTCGAGCATCTTCAGCGGCCGGAGGCGCTCGGGACCGTAATCGAGGAATTCCCACTGGCGGTCGGCCAGGGCCCGGGCGATCTTAAGCAAGGTCTGCCTTCGGAGGGCGACCGCATCCAGGAACCAGCGGGCCCGCTCGATCTTCTTGAGCAGGAACTCCATCATGCGCGGGTCTCCCTTGGCGCGCTCCAGGGCTTCATGGGCGCTGCGGCTCAGGTGGACCTCCGGAACGTGGTCGCGGACGAGAGAGACCTCATAACCTCCCTTGGGAGAGGGCTCCACGAGGATGTCGGGCAGGAGCGGAAGGGTGTGGTCCGGCTCCAGGCTGGCCAGCGGCCGGGCGTCCAGTTCGCGCAGGATCTCGAGGGCGGAACGGATTTCGCCCATGCCCACATGGAGATCGCGGGCGATCTGTGGAAGGCGGTTGCCGAGCAGGTCGTCGAAGTGATCGCGCACCAGGGCCTCGGCGATCGGATGCGGTTCGGGAAGCGCCTGGAGCTGAAGCAGGAAATTCTCCCGCAGATCCCGGGCGCCCAGACCGGGGTGCGCGATGAAGCGCAGTTTTTCGAGGACGCTGCAGAGCTTTTCGAGGGGGACCCCTTCCTTGCGGGCGAGTTCTGCGGGTCCCTCTTCAAGGAAACCCCGCGGATCAAGGGAGCCGAGGATGGTTTCGGCCAGGTCGATCTCCTCCTGGGGAACCTCGTTGACCCGGAGTTCGGCCAGAATGCCGTCCGTGGTCTCCTCGTCGCGGGCGGCGAGCTGCTCCACAGGATCGAAGGTGCGCTCCCTCTCCCGGGATGCCCCGCGGGTGGAGCCGGGAGCGTCCAGGAGGCGGTCGATCTCACCCAGTTCATCCAGGTCGGGACCGGAGTCGGGGCTTTCTTCCCGGCCGGGAGCCTCCGGCTTCTCTTCCTCGGAGGCAGGACCCCGTTCCACGGCGCCGTCTTCCTCGCCGGTCTCGAGAAAGGGGTTTTCCTCCAGTTCCGCCTCGATCCGTTCG
Organism: uncultured Planctomycetales bacterium; assembly: GCA_964591365.1. Classification (GTDB taxonomy): domain Bacteria; phylum Planctomycetota; class UBA1135; order UBA1135; family UBA1135; genus CAZQAP01. The sequence continues at coordinate 1,833 of CAZQAP010000226.1, read as the reverse complement.
AGCAGCTCGGGCGTGGTGAGCTGCAGGATCTGCATCGCCTGGATCATCTGCGGAGACTGGATCAGGCGCTGTTCCAGCCGCAGGTTCTGTTGGAATTCCAGGCGCATGCGGAGGGAATTCTACCTCTTTGGCCCTGAAAAGACCCGGCCGCCCGCCTGGATCCCCGGGAGGGGGTATAAAGCTGCGCCATTCCCGTCTCCGCACCCCCCGTGCGGGCGGATGGAAGGAAAGGCAGATGAAGGAAGCGTTCGGCTACGTACCCAAGGAGGTCTTCTTCACCCGGGGAGTCGGTGTCCACCGGGAACGGCTCTCCTCGTTCGAAATGGCCCTGCGGAAGGCCGGGATCGCCTCCTTCAACCTGGTCACAGTCTCTTCGATCTACCCGGCGCACTGCAAACGCGTATCCAAGGCGGTCGGCCTGAGCCGCCTCACGCCCGGGCAGATCCTCTACTGCGTCATGGCCCGCTCCGACGTCCATGAAAACCGGCGCCTGGCAACCGCCGGCGTCGGGGTTGCGGTTCCCCGGGACAAGAACCACTTCGGCTATCTTTCCGAGCACCATGGACACGGCATGAAGGAAAAGGAGGCCGGAGACTACGTCGAGGACCTGGCGGTCGAGATGCTGTGCACCATCCTGGGAGTGAGCTACGACAATTCCGCCACCTGGGACGAGAAGCGGGAAATCTGGAAGATTTCCGGGGACCTCTACGACAGCTTCCACGTCGTCCAGACTGCCCAGGGTCAGAACGGTCTTTGGACCACCGTCATTGCGGCGGCGGTTTTTTGCGGCTGATGACCGGCGCTTTCCTGGGCCTCGAGGGGAGTGCCTGCGGGGAAGATTCGCGGGGCGTGGTGCTTCCGGTCCCCTACGAAGCCACGACGACCTACAAGAAAGGGACTTCCCGCGGGCCGGACGCCATTCTGGATGCTTCCCGGCAGGTCGAATTCTTCGACGAGTGGATCGAAGACGAGGCCCGCCGATTCGGCGTGCGGACCCTGCCTCCCTTCGAGTTCGACGGCCCACCGGAAGGCCTGGCTGCCCGGCTCGAAAAGGAGGTCGCAGAGCATCTGGCCGCAGGGAGGTTCCCCCTGATCCTGGGCGGCGAGCATTCCCTCTCCCTGGGGCCCATCCGGGCCGCCGCGCGGAAGCATCCCGATCTTGTGGTTCTGCATCTCGATGCCCACCCCGACCTGCGCGACGAATATGAAGGCACCAGGTACGGCCACGGCTGCGTGATGCGGCGCGTGCTCGAATGCGGGGCCCGGATCCACGCGTTCGGCATCCGGGCCGTTTCCCCGGAGGAACGCCAGTTCTATGCCCGGGAATCCCGGGCGCAGGCGGTTCTCGCGCGCGAACTCCTGGCCCTCGGCCCCCTGCAGCAGGTGGAGCGGGTGCTTGCGGACCTTCCCCCGGGGCCTCTCTGGCTCTCCTTCGACCTGGACGGCCTCGACAGCGGAATCCTCCCCGCCACCGGGACTCCCGAACCCGGCGGGGCGGACTGGTTCCTGGTGAGCGAGATCCTCGCGCGGCTCGACCGGGCCGGCCGGCAGATCCTGGGAGGGGATCTGGTGGAGCTGCTGCCCCTTCCCGGCCAGCACGCTTCGGACTTCCTGGCGGCCCGCCTGGCCCACCGCATGCTTCTTGTGGGCCTGCGTTCCATGGAGCGGTCCGCCCGCGGGTGGCCTGCACGGGGCTGAGCGGCATGGACATCCTCCTGGTCGAAGACGAGCGCTCGCTCGCGATCCCGCTGGGCGACGCCCTCCAGGATGCGGGCTACCGGGTCACCGTCCTTTTCGACGGGGCTTCGGCCCTGGCCTGGCTGGAAGGGAAGC
>CAZQAP010000225.1:0-4233 GCA_964591365.1 uncultured Planctomycetales bacterium | reverse complement strand
TCTGGACCTCTACCCTCGGTGATGAAAACCTTGCACACGAAATCCCGAAGCCCCGTTTTTTCTTCTCCGCGTTCTCCGCGTCTCCGCGGTTTATTTCTTGTTCTTCATGGTTTCCGGAGAAGGACGGAGATTCAGAGGCCGATCGCGGTCAGGATCCGCTCCACCGGTTCGGCCCGGAATCCGTCCCGGGGAATCAACGTTCGCATCGTCTGTCCCTCGACGGGGCCGTCCCAGATCCAGAGGAGCGCCTGCGGCGCGCCTTCCGTCCGATTGAGAAGCTCCTGCAGGCGCAGGTTCATCTCGGCGTCCGAAGGCGGAATGACGCCAGCCAGGCGGCGGACGGCCGCTTCCCAGGAGTCGGCGCGTTCCCCGGAATCCAAAAGCGAATAACCGGCCTTCGCCAAGGCACGCGAGGCCCGGTCCAGCTTCTCCTTGGCGCCGCCGTGCAGACCGTGCGAGAAACCGTCCAAAAGCAGGATCGTTCCGCGGGTTTTGCCGGCCACGACCAGCAGGTTCTCCCCCTCCGCAGACCCGCGGTGATGAACCACGGCCGACGGCCCAAAACCGTGGACCTGGATCACCGGTGAATTCGAAATCCTTGCGGAGGTGGAAAGGAAAAGAACCGACGACACCCCGAAGAAGATCAGAAACGCCAGAACGACGCCGAAGCCCGGCCTGCTGCGGGCCGACTGATAGCGGCGGCGGGAGAAGGCGCGTTCGGCATGGCGGCGCGCCCGGCGCGCCCGGCGGGCGGCACGGCGGCTGGACCAGGCTCTGCTGGCGGCAAAGGATGCGGTTACGGCGGCAGCGGCCCTTCCGGCGGGATCGTCCAGCGGGGCCCGCGCCTCCGGGAAGGGGGGAACCGGCGCGGACTCGGGCCCCTCTTCTCGGGCTTCGGCGAAACCGGGCGCGAAGGAAGGCAGATGGGCGGGCTTGATGGCAAAGGGATCGCGGGCGGCCAGGACGAACCGGAGATCCGCCAGGACCTCGCGCGCACTCCCGTAGCGCCGCCCCATCTCGGCCATGGAGCGCCGCACGATCCACTTGAGGGCTTCCGGGCAGCGTCGCGTGATGCGCGAAAGGCTTCCATGTGCCGGAAATGAATTTTCGACCACGGAGAAAAGCACCGCGCCGACGCTGTAAAGATCGAACTTGACCCCGTTCACGTCCTGCACCTTGACGCCCCGCAGCGCCATGCGGACCAGTTCGGGATCGCGGAAGTACTCCGTTCCGTGGGTTGTCAGGGTCATGGCGGAGCGCAGGGGGGTCACCAGCCCCAGGTCGACCAGATGCGCCCGGCCGTCCGAAATGATGATGTTGTCCGGCTTGACGTCCTTGTGCCACAGCCCGCCCTGGTGATAGCGGTCGAGGGTCTGGAGCAGATCGCAGAGATAACCGAGCACCAGCCGAAGATCCACCGTGCGCAACCCCTCGCTCCCGCTGTGGTTGTGGAGCTGGCGGGTCACCGTGGCGAGGTCGTCGCCCGGGACGTACGGCATGACGTAGTAGAAACGGTGGGGATCCTGGCGATGTTCCAGGACCAGCCCGAGACGCCGCGCGGCCTCGAGGGCGCGGTTCTCGCGCAGGATCTGGGGCAGGGTCGAGCCCTCGTAGAGGGAGAACGACTTGATGACCACCTCCCCCACCCCGGAGTGCCCGGCCCGGGCAAGGGCTGCCAGGCGTTCCTTGTCGGGGCGGGCGATGAAGAGCCGCGCTCCCGACCCGCCCCCCGGCAGCGAGCCGATCACGGTGTAGCCCTCGAAAGAGCCCGACTTGCGGGAGGGCCGGTCGGGCCCGGGCGCCTTGGCGACCACGTCGGGGACCCGCCGTTCGAAGCCCTCGAGCACGGGGGAGAGTCCCAGCAGCCGCGCGGGATGCCCCAAGATCACCCGGTAGAGGGAGGTCCCCAGGACCGTCACCTCTTCCTGGAGGGCCCGGCCGTAGTGGCGCGCCGCCGACCAGCGCCCCAGAAAGATGTTCACGATGACCAGGGGCACGAAAACCAGGCTGGTGGGGACCGAGCCCACGAACCGCAGGGCGTCCTGGATCTCCCCGCCCACGAATCCGCAGATCCGGCCGCAGCCCCGGCCGAAGGCATGCAGGATCCCGCCCACCAGGCGGAAGAAGAACACCAGCAGGAAGATGCCGCCCAGAAGCCCCAGGAGAAGGAGGATGAGCCGGGGAAGGATCCAGACCAATCCGCTCATCGCTCGGTCACCTCGCTGCCTCCTGGGGTCGCCATGGTTCTCGGGGTTTCAGCCGCCGTCGAAGGCCGGATCGAGCCGGCGCAGCTCCATCTGCCGCCGGTAGATGTCGGCCACCGCCCCGTCGAAGAGGGCGTCATCCGTGTTCTTGGGATCGAGCCTCAAGCCGTTTCGGGAGGCTTCCTCCAGCTCCTCCGAGGTGAAGCTGTAGGTGGCGATCACGTTCTTGAGGTGCGCCAGGAGGCTGGCTCGGACCTTGGCGAGCCGCCGGCTGACGGTCGGCTCGCTCAATCCGACGGCCTCGGCCACTTCCCGGCCGCTGCGGCCGTCGAGCACCCGCATGCGGTAGATCGAGAAGTCGAGGAAGTCCGCCTCACGCTCCACCATCCGCAGGGCGGCCTCGACCTTGGCCCCGAAGACAGCCCGTTCGTACTCCTCGTCCGGCTGGGGGGATGAGGCGGCGCCGCCCCAGGTCTCGTCCAGCGAGGCGGGGCGCCGCCCCGCCCCCCGCTTGAGCGCCATGCGCTTGTCCATCTCCCCGCCCAGGACGTGCTTGGCGATCGCCAACAACCACGTGGAGAAGCGGGCGCCCTTGGCGGGATCGTGGCGGCCGATCGACTCGGAAAGGGCCGCCAGGGTCTCCTGGGAGAGGTCCTTCACCGTCTGGCTGCCGATCCGCCCGCGCCCCCAGCGGGTCAGTTGGGCCCGCAGAACGGGCCCGAACACCTCCCAGAGCTCGAACCAGGCGGCCGGGTCGCGGGCCTTGAGCCGGCCGACGAAGGAGGTGGAAAGAGGGGTCAGCATCGCTTCGATTCTACGCCGTGGCCGGAGGTGCTCGGGGAGGGCCTCCGCTCCTCCTACGACCCAGGGATTCCCCCTATTCGGCCTTCCCCGGCCTGCGCGGTGAAACCCCCCGCCTCCTCTTCCCAAGAAGGAATCGTCCGCCAGGGGTCCTCCCGGGCCCCGGCAAGAAACCAGAACCCGACAAGACCATGACAAGCATCCTCAAATTCTTCCTCCGGCTCGGCGTGATCCTCACCCTCGTGGGCGTCGGGGCGATGGTGTTCGCCGGCCCCGAGAGGGTGCAGGCCGTCGTCCAGCAGGTGAAGACCGACCTCCAGAAGTGCATCGACGACAACATCGACGATCCGGTCGCCCTGCGCGCCCAGTTGCGGGATCTGGAAAAGGAATACCCCAAACGCATCGCCCAGGTCCGCGGGGACCTGGCCGAGCTGAACCAGCAGATCCGCCAGACCGAACGGGAGAAGGCCATCTCCGAACGCGTGGTGGCCCTGGCGGAGGCGGATCTCGGCGGGGTGGAGACGACCTTGAAGAAGGTGTCCCTGGCCCGGGAATCGGGCCCCAGTTTCCTGAGCGGGGCCTGCAAGGTCGATGGCCGTTTCATCGATCCCCATCAGTTCCAGGTCCGCTCGTCCCAGATCCAGAACACCATCCAGGCCTATTCCAACCGGGCCGCCCAGGCGGAAAAGGAATTGGGCTACCTGGACAAACAGCGCAAGCGGCTTGAGGACCTCCAGGTGAAGCTCGAAAGGGAGCGCGCCCAGTTCCAGAGCCAGCTCTGGCAGCTCGACCGGCAGGTGGATGCCGTCGCGCGCAACGACCGGCTCATCGAACTCCTCAACAAACGCCAGAAGACCATCGACGAGATGAGCAAGTTCGAGGTGGGCAGCCTCGACGGCTTGACCGCACGGCTCGCTCAGATCCGCAACCGCCAGGAGGCGGAACTGGAGATGCTGACCGAGTCGGAAGGACGCATCTCCTACGAGGAGCGCGCGGAGATGGAGATCCGCCAGGGAAAGAGCCTGGGAAGCTCCCAGCAGACCTTCTAGCAGCAACCGCGGAACGGCGCCGGCCCGGATCCCACCTGGGGGTCCGGGCCATTTTTCGGGGGGCTTCAGGATTTCGTGTGGAGGGTCGGAGAGGTCTCGCCGATGCCGGGGAACCTTGGGAGACGAGGATCTTCGAAGAAAGAAGAACGATAAACCGCGGAGACGCGGAGAGCGCGGAG
>CAZQAP010000224.1:0-4255 GCA_964591365.1 uncultured Planctomycetales bacterium | reverse complement strand
TTCCCCCTGGATCGCCGGCTTGCCTCTCTGCCGGGCCTTCTGGCCCGGCGGTTTTTATTCCGCGGTTCCTTGCGCGCGCGGGCCTTGTTTCAGGTCTTCCCCCTGGGCAGAATGCGGCCGTGAACCGGCCCGCTTCCTTCGCTCTGGTGCTGCTTGCTGCAACGGCGTTTGTCTGGTGGCTTCTCTCTTCCGCGCCGGAGGGTGCTGCGGGGGACCGCGCCCCGGAGCCGGCCGCGAGGACCGCGGTGCCGCAGCCCCGGGCGGCGCTTCTGGTCCAGTCGCCTTCCTCTCCGCGGCCCTCGTCCCCGGAACCCCGCAAGGTCACTCCTGCCCCGCGTGCCGGTACCCTCCCGTCTGCCGAAGCAGCCGTCCAGGAAGAAGCCGGCGGCCGGGTTTCCGATCCGGGCGCCAAGACCCTGGACGCCTGGCACCGCGCGCTTCCGGAGGAACGGGCCACCGTCCTGGCGGGGCTTCAGCCCGCCGAGGCCAGCGCCCTGGATCGTTTCTCCGGCATGTGGAGCGCTTCGGCTGCGGCCTACGCCGATTCCCTGCGGCTGGAGGCGCCCACCGCCCTGGGGCCGGCCTTCCGGGATTTCGCCAAGGCTTTCGCTCACGGCGGCCTGGAAGAGCTGGCCGGCGCCCTTTCCCGTTCTCCCGACCGGGGGCCTGCTTGGCGGGTCTGGGAGGAGGCTCTGGCGGCACGGGCCCTGCGCGAGCAGGCCTACGCCCTGGCCGGGCGCTCCTACGGCCGGCTGATCCCCGGCATGCTGGCTGCGGGTTACCAGCGCGAGCGGGTCCTGGAATTGAAGGATGCGGTCGCGGAACTGGGCGACCGCGCGCGAGACTTCCTGCCCTACGAGGAGTACGAGGTGGTTTCCGGCGACAATTTGATCCGCATCCGGCAGAAGTTCCTGGCCCGGGGCATTCGTTTACAGCCCGGGTGGGTGGTGCTCTTCAACCACAAGCACAGCACCACGATTCGTCTGAAAGAAAAGCTCAAGATCCCCACGACTCCCCTGCGGGTGGAGGTCTGGCGGGATGCGCGTGTGGCCGGAGTCTTCACCGGTGAAGTGCCTGTCCGGCTCTACAGCGTCAGTGTGGGCAAACAGACCCGCGACGCGGAGACTCCCCTGGGCAGCTTCACCCTCGGGATCCACGAACCGGAACCGGTTTTCTGGCGGCAGGACGCACCCGCGCTCCCCTTCGGGCATCCCGAAAACCCGCTCGGCACGCGCTGGCTGGGGTTCAAGGAGGAGACCTCCTACGGGTTCCACGGCACCAACAGCGAGGACACCATCGGCAGTTTCGAAACCCTGGGCTGCATCCGCATGCACAACAAGGATGTCGAGGAACTCTACTCCCTGCTTCCCGACGGCGCCCGCATCGTGATCCATCCCTGATTCTCCCCGATAGGGAGTCGAATCCCCTTCCAGCCCCGGGGAGACGGAGTCCGTGTGGGGCTGGGGCTTTTTCCCACCCGGGACCTTCCCCGGAAGGGCCGCTCAGGAGACTCTTGCGCCCCTCAGTTCATTTGGTATTCTGGATCCAGGCCACCATCCCACCCGAAAACCCTGGTCCTGATTGCGGGAACAAGTGGCCACGCCCAGCGACCAATCGACCCGGGCCATCGTGATCCGGCGGATCACCTCGGCTGCCGAGCGTGGAAACTGGGAGGAGTTCGACCGCCGATATGGGATTCTCATTCGCAAGTACTGCCTGCGGATGGGTTTGCCGCCCGACGAGTACGACGAACTTCTCCAGGAGGTCTTCCTGGGCCTTCTGCAACGCCTGCCGCGTTTCCGGTATGTTCGAGGAAAGGGTGGCTTCCGAGCCTATCTCTGGCGGGTGGTGCGCAACCAGACTCTGGCTCTGAAGAGACGCCGGCAGAGAAGCCCTCTGCCCCTCCACGCCGAGTCCCTCGCGAGTCCGCAACGGCCGGACCAGGTATGGGAGAAAGAATGGGCGCGATACCAGGTTCGCAGCGCCTTGGAGCAGGTTGGAAAGGAAACCTCCTCGGTCCAAATGCGCGTCTTCAGTCTCTATGTTTTGGAAAGGCTTCCGGTGGATGAAGTTGCTTCCCGGTGTGGCTGCTCCAAGGCAATGGTCTACAAAATCAAGTCCCTGCTTTTGGCCCGCCTGCGAAGGATCGTAAGCCGGAGGATTGCCCTCGAAAGCTGAACCGGTATGGAGGCCCCTGACCCGACCTCGGGCGTACTTTCCCCCCGGAGCCGAGGCGGGCCCGGAGGCCTCGGTTACGGAGTGAAACGCAGGGTAACCGGGTCCGAACTCAAATCGAAGTTGCCGTTGATGGCCGCGAGGAAGATCAGAACGGGATGCCCCGCCAGCTTGAGGGGCAGGGCAAAGAGGGGGGAGGGGGCCGCCACCTGGGCGGAGGCATCTCCGTTCGCGTCCAGGGTGCCCTGGAAGCCGGTCATCAGCGAAGGGACGTGGCCGTTCAGAGAGGCCTGGAAGAGAGCATCCTGGGTCAGGGGGATGGAGAGACCGTTGAGAATGGTGGGACCGGTCCCATGGGCCGACAGGAGAATGTTGTAGCTGGCCCCCGCGTCCACGGCGGGGAAGTCGATGGCGTAGTCGATGGTCCCTCCCGAGGAGAAGGAGAGGACCGCGCCCGAAGCGGTGAGGATCGGGGGCATTGGCCCTATTTTGGCCACGAAGACATCGGGCCCCCCATTGAAAGACAGGTCCGGGCCCGCTGTCACCGGAAAGCTGGATTCGTCAGAGTCGGTTTGTCCGACGATATAGGCATTTCCCGAGCCGTCTACTGCGATGCCGTAACCATATTCATGATTCATCCCCCCGATGAACCCGCAGTAGTCGAGTGCCGTGCCCTGGGCGTTGACGCGGGCCACGAAAGCATCGAAGTAACCCCCATTGAAAGACAGATCCGGGCCGCCGGTCACCGGGAAGCTGGATTCGTCGGAGAAAGTGTAGCCTGCCACGTAGGTATTCCCCGAGCTGTCCACTCCGATGTCAAACGCATAATCACTATAAAAACCCCCGATGAAGCCGCAGTAGTCCAGCGACGTGCCTTGGGCGTTGACGCGGGCCACGAAGGCATCCCGGAAGCCATTGGACGTCAGATCTGGGCCCCCGGTTACCGGGAAGGTTGACTCGTCCGAGTCGGTGTACCCGGCCACGTAGGCTCGTCCTGAGGCGTCCACTGCGATGCCGCCCCCATAATCACCACCACTCCCTCCCATGTAACCGCAATATTCCAAGGCGGTTCCCTGGGCATTGACGCGCGCCACGAAGGCATCCCCGCCTCCGTTGAACGTTCCGTTGAACGTCACATCGGGCCCACCGTAACTGGAAAGGTGGATTCGTCGGAGTCCGTGGTCCCTGTCACGTAGGCGCGTCCGGCGGAGTCCACCGCGATCCTGTACGCAGTTTCAACGCCACTGCCCCCAATATATCCGCAGTAGTGGAGGGCCGTGCCCTGGGCGTTGACGCGAGCAACAAAAGCATCATTAAAACCCCCATTGTACGTTACATCCGGGCCTACCGTCAGCGGGAAGCTGGATCCGTCAGAGGAGGTCTCCCCGACCAGATAGGCATTCCCCGAGCCGTCCACCGCAATGCCTTCGGCCCGATCACTATAACTTCCACCGATGTAGCCGCAGTAGTCGAGTGCCGTGCCCTGGACGTTGACGCGGGCCACGAAGGCATCTTCGTCATTATTAGGGGGGGAATTGAAGGTCAGGTCAGGGCCCACCGTCACGGGGAAACTGGATTCGTCACAGTACGTGGCCCCTGACAGGTAGGCGCGTCCTGAGGCGTCCACAGCGATACCCCAAGCCTCATCCAAATAACTCCCACCGATGTAACCGCAGTAGACCAGGATCACCGGATCCAGGACCAGGGTCTCCGCGGGGTCGTAGCTTCCGAGTTCGAAGCCGTAGGCGAAGGCGCCCTCGTCTGTGGCCTTGCCGAGTGCGTAGCGCATGGAGACCGGGCGTTTCTCGCCCTGGATCTCCTGCCACGCGACGGGGACCCCATCCTCGAAGCCGCTGGCGGGGGAGCGGACCTGGAGTGCGCCCGCCTCGGTCGTCTTGAGATCGGAAACGCCGCGGTAGGCCAGGCGGATCTCTGCCGGGTCGGCGCCGGGATGGACCACGAACTCGTACTTGAGGGCATTCACCGAGCCCGAATAGACCAGGTCGATCCCCGGCCAAAGATCGCGGTAGACGATGCGCCCGTAGCTCGGGATGGCGGTCTTCCAGTCCTCCTTGCGGCC
>CAZQAP010000223.1:0-4258 GCA_964591365.1 uncultured Planctomycetales bacterium | reverse complement strand
CGGGTCACCGTCCTTTTCGACGGGGCTTCGGCCCTGGCCTGGCTGGAAGGGAAGCGCTGCGACCTGGTGGTGACGGATGTCCGCCTGCCCGGTCCGGACGGCATCCGCATCCTGGAAAAGGCGCGGTTGCTCGATCCTCCCGCCGACGTGATCGTGATGACCGGCTATGCCACGGTGGAACAGGCCGTGGCCGCCATGCGCACCGGCGCCAGCGGCTACCTGCAGAAACCGTTCGAGGTGGACGAACTCCTCGGGCAGATCGAGCGCCTGGCGGAGAGCCGGCGCATGCGCGAAGAACTCCAGAGCCTGCGCGACGGCGGGGGCCTGGGCGGGGATCTGGGCCTGACCGGGGTGAGCCGGGCCATGGAGGAGGTCCGCAGCCGGATCCGGGCTGCGGCCGCAAGTCCCGCCACCCTTCTGATCACCGGGGAGAGCGGGACCGGCAAGGAACGGGTCGCGCGCGCGCTGCATGCGTGCAGTCCTCGCGCCGGGAAGCCGTTCGATGCGCTTTCCTGTGCCGCCATTCCCGAATCCCTCATGGAAGGGGAACTGTTCGGGTTCCGGCGCGGGGCCTTCACGGGGGCCGTCGAGGACCGCATCGGCCGCCTCGAGCTGGCGGGGGAAGGGACCCTTTTCCTGGACGACGTCGATGATCTCCCCGCCAGGGTCCAGGTGGGCCTGCTGCGCGCCCTTCAGGAAAGGGAATTCATGCCTCTTGGGGCCAGCCGGCCGCGGAAATGGCACGCGCGGCTCGTCGCGGCCACCAAGGTGGATCTGACGGAACGGGTCCGCGCGGGCTCCTTCCGCGAGGATCTCTACTACCGCCTGGCCGTGGTGCCGCTGCCCCTGCCTCCCCTGCGGGAACGCCGCGAAGACATCCCCGCCCTGGTGGCGGCCTTCCTGGAACGGCTCGACCCCGAAGGGAAGCTGGAAGTGCGGGCCGACACCCTGGGCCGCCTGCGGAGCCACGACTGGCCCGGCAACGTGCGCGAGCTGGAGAACGCCGTCGTGCGCGCGGTGGCGCTGCGCGGGCGGGCCACCGTCCTGCGCTATCAGCATTTTCTGCCCGGCGGTCCCGTGCATGCTTCGACGTTGCGGCCGGAGGATGTGCCCACCCTGCGGGAGAGCATCCGGCGGGCGGAACGGGAAGCGATCCGGGCCGCGCTCTCCCTGACGGAGGGGCGCCGGGCGGAGGCCGCCCGACTGCTCGGGATCTCCCGCAAGGCCCTCTGGCAGAAAGCCAAGGAACTCGGATTGGAGGATTCTTGAACCCGGCTCCCCGCGGACCGGCGGCCATTCCGGCGGCGCCCGGAGCGCCCCCTGTCGAACTGGGGAGCCGCCGCTGCTGGTTCTTCACCGATCTCCATCTGCGCTCCGAGGAACCCGGCGAGGTGGAGGCTTTCGCGGGAACCCTCCGTGGAGCTCCGGCGGAGCTGGAATGCCTGGTGGTCATGGGGGATCTCTTCGACACCTGGGTGGGCCCCGCCCAGTGGCAAGAGGCCGCCTTCCGCCCGCTGGCCGGCGCCATGACGGGCCTGGCCCGGCGGGGGGTCCGGGTGGTTCTTCTGCGCGGGAACCGCGACGTCCTGCTCGAAGACCGGGACGGGGGCCGGGTCGGCGCGGAAGTGGCCGACGGAGTTCTTCTGGAAACCGCGGGCGGCAAGATCCTGGCCACCCACGGGGACGAGTACTGCCTTCGAGATGCTCCCTATCAGCGCCTGCGCCGCTGGCTGCGGCGCGGGTGGCTGCGGCGGCTGATCCGGGCCCTGCCCTATGCACTTCGCCGGTGGGGGGCCGGAAGGATGCGGGCCGCCAGCCGGCGGGCCGTGGCCCGCAAACCGCTCGATGTCCTGGCCTTGGAGTTGGGGGCGATCCCGGCCGCCCTGGAGGCGCAGGGGGCCGAACGGGCCCTGATCGGGCATCTACACGTGGCCCGGGAGGCCCCCCTGGCGGGGGGGAAGAGCCTGCGCATCCTGCCGGCCTGGAGGCCTGGAACCCCTCCGGTGAAGGAGGGCCGCTGGGAGCGAGGTTGACTGGTTCCCGCCGATCTCTAGAATCATGCGGTTTTCATGACCAGACAAAGTCCTTCGGGAAGGGCTCCGGTCATCGCCCTGGATGGACTTTCCGGTTCGGGAAAGAGCACCTTGGCGCGGGAGCTTTCCCGGCGGCTGGAATGGGCCTACCTCAACTCGGGTGCCTGGTACCGGGCTCTGGCCTGGGCCTGCAAGCGCGCGGGAGCGGATCCCGGTTCTTCCCAAGCCGTCATGGCCATGCTCTCTGGCATCCGGATCGAAGGCCGTCCCGACGGCAGCGTCGCCGTGGACGGGAAGGTTCTTCGTGAAGAATTGCGCACCCCTGAAATCGACCGGGCCGTTCCGGACGTGGCCGACCACGCCGCGGTCCGGCGGGTTCTGGTCGGCCGGATGCGGGGGCTGCGTGAACAGGAAGACGTGGCCGGGATCGTCGCCGAGGGGCGCGATGCGGCCACCTGCATCTTTCCCGACGCGGACCTCAAGGTCTTCGTCGACGCCGATCTCGATGTGCGTGCCCGCCGCCGGCTGGAACAACGCCGGCGGGCCGGGCATGAACACGAGCTCGAGCGGGTCATCCATGATCTGGAGGCCCGCGATGCCCGGGACGCCGCCCGGGGCGAATCCGCCCCGCGGCCCGTTGCGGGAGGCAAGATCCTCGACAACACCCACCTTTCCGTGGAGGAGGCGATCGGGCGCCTTCTCACCTGGGCCGCTCCCTTGAAGGCAGCGGTCCGACGCGGCTGTTGAACAGCCGGCGGACCTCCCGAGTTCCCTGGAACCCCACCCCACCCCCAACCCCGAAATGGCAGCCAAAGACGTCATTCGACGCTTCGAAATCGACGAAGAGACCCTCGAAGCGGAACTCAAGAATATTCTCGGCGAGAAATCCGGTCTCGAAGAACTGATCAGCGACGACATCGGGAACGTCCAGCCCGACTCCATCGTTCCCGCCCGCGTTCTCGGATTCAACCAGGAGGCCGGCCTCGTCCTCGTGGATATCGGCGGCAAAGCCGAAGCCCCCATTTCCGCTTCTGAATTCGAAGACGGCCTGCCCCAGATCGGGGACACCTTCGAAGTCTTCTACCGCGGGGACGACCGTTCCACCAACGTTCCGGTCGTTTCCAAGAAGGATGCCGACTGGCAGCGGGCCTGGACCCGGATGGTGGGGAAATACGAGCCCGGCAACATCATCGAGGGGGAGGTCAAGAAGAAGATCAAGGGAGGCCTTCTCGTGGACGTGGAAGGCGTGCTGGTCTTTCTGCCCGCCTCTCAGATCGACCTCCGGAGGATCTCGGAGCCTGGCGACCTGATCGGGGAGCACATCCGCTGCAAGATCGTCAAGATCGACGAGGAGCGCAAGAACATCGTTGTCTCGCGCAGGCAGCTTCTGGAGGAGGAGCGTCACGAAGCCCGCGAGCAGCTCCTCGCGGAGCTGGAGGAAGGGCAGATCCGCAAGGGCGTCGTCAAGAACATCGCCGACTTCGGCGCGTTCGTCGACCTGGGGGGCATGGACGGCCTCCTGCACGTGACCGACATGTCCTATGGACGGATCAAGCATCCCCGCGAAATGGTCAAGATCGGGGACGAGATCGAGGTCTTCGTGCTCAAAATCGATCGCGACCGCAACCGCGTCGCCCTTTCCCTGAAGGCCCTGCGGGAAGATCCCTGGGAAAACATCCAGGAGCGCTATCCCATCGGCTCCATCCAAGTCGGGAAGATCGCCAACATTGTTCCTTACGGGATGTTCGTGGAATTGGAAGGGGGCGTGGAGGGCCTTGCCCACATCAGCGAACTTTCCTGGACGCGGCAGAACCCCAACCCCGAGCAGGAGTTCGAGAAGGGCCAGGAGATCAAGGTCTTCGTCAAGGCCATCGACCTGGAAAAGAAGGAGATGTCCCTCTCGATCCGCGAAGTCGAAGGGAACCCCTGGGATCTGATCGCCGAGAAGTACGAACCCGGCACGGTCATCGAAGCCACGGTGAAGAACCTGGCCAGCTACGGCTCCTTCGTCGAGATCGAGGAGGGGATCGACGGACTCCTGCACAACACCGATTTCCACTGGACCCGCAAGATCCAGCATCCCAGCGAGATCGTCCGCAAGGGAGACCGGATCCAGTGCGTGGTCCTCGCCGTCGACAAGGAAAAGCAGCGCATTTCCCTGGGGATGAAACAGCTCACCAAGAACCCCTGGGAGGACTACATCCCCGCCAACTACCACGTCGGCG
>CAZQAP010000222.1:0-4292 GCA_964591365.1 uncultured Planctomycetales bacterium | reverse complement strand
CTCCAGGGCGCCGGCCTCCGGGCGCCGGGCGGCCTCGACCTGGACCCCGGAGCGGGTCACCGCGATGAGGACGCGCTCCGGGGCCGGCGCGGCCCTCGGGGCCAGAGCGGCCCCCTGCAGGAAGGGAAGGGTGGCGAGCAGAAGGAGCATGCCCCCACCTATAACCGAATCCGGCACAGTTTCCCGAAAACCGGTCCACAATGATCCCCTTCCCGCCATGCCTTCCCCCCCCGGCCGCATCCTGAAGGAGATCCTCTGCGAGGTGGACCCCGCCCTGCGGGAAGCCTTCTCCCGCGCCCAAGAAGCCTGGAACGCCCTTTCGGGGGTGGAGGGCTTCCTGGGCCAGATCGGCGGCTGGCTTGAAGAGGAGCCCAACCGGGCCTGCATTCTGGCCCTCTGGAGTGACGAGCCGAGCTACCGGGCCTTCCTGGGCGGGGTCCACGACGCGATCGTGAGCCGGAGCAGCCAGGCGGCCACCTATCTGCGGTGCACGGTCACGCTCCACCGCGAGGCGGAAGGGTCGTTCCCGCGCGCAGCGGCAGAGGCCGCAGGGGCCGCCGGCGAACCCGCCGGGCCCGCACCCCGCTTCCAGGCCCCCTCGGGGGCCTGGGTCCGCCGCGAGCCGGCCTGGACGGTGGCGGCCCGCCCCGGACGGTCTTGATTTGAACGAAGGCTTATATCAGTATTTCTTCAAGTCTTTCGTCACGCCCCGCCCCCGGTCCCGAAACCCCCTCCCATGGCCACCGCCTCCTGCGCCGAACTCCTCAAGGTGCTCGCCGACGAGACCCGTCTGGCGGTCCTGCGCCAGCTCATGGACGGCCCGCGCCACGTGGGCGAGATCAACGAACCCCTGGGCCTCGAGCAGAGCCTCCTCTCCCACCACCTGCGCGTCCTGCGCGAGGCGGGGCTGGTGGTGGCCGAGCGCGACGGCAAGGCGGTCCTCTACTCGCTCGCGCCCCGCTTCCGCGCGCCGCGCCGGCGCGGCGCCCTCGACCTGGGCTGCTGCCTGCTCTCCTTCCCATGAAACAAACCTCCCTCCTTCCGCTGCTGCCCGCAGTCCTCGCCCTCCTGGCCGCCGGCTGCTCGCGGCCCAATGCCGCCACGCACCTGATCTTCACCGGCTCGAGCACCATGGCCCCCATGGTGGCCGAGATCGGCAAGCGCTTCGAAGAGGAGAACCCCGGCCTGCGGGTGGACGTGCAGATGGGCGGCTCCTCGCGCGGCATCGCCGACGCCCGCCAGGGACGCGTCACCCTCGGCATGGTCTCGCGCAGCCTCGATCCGGCCGAATCCGATCTGCACGCCTTTCCTCTGGCGCGCGACGGGGTCTGCATCATCGTCAACGCGAAGAATCCGGTGGCCGAACTCACCGAAAAGGAGATCGTGGCGGTCTACACCGGCCAGATCCACGAGTGGAACGAGGTAGGCGGCCGCGACGCCCCCATCACGGTAGTCAACAAGGCCGAGGGGCGTGCCACCCTGGAAGTCTTCCTCAACCACTTCCACCTCGAGAGCCGCGACGTCCACGCCGACGTGATCATCGGCGACAACGAGCAGGCCATCAAGATGGTGGCCGGCAACCCGGATGCCATCGGTTACGTCTCGATCGGCACGGCCTCCTTCGAGGCCAAACGCGGGGTCGCCATCAAGCTCCTGCCGCTCGACGGCGTGGCCGCAACGACGGACAACGTGGCCAACGGATCCTTCCCCATGTCGCGCACGCTCAACTTCGTCTCCCCGCAAGACCTGGAGGGCCCCGCGCGCGCCTTCTTCCAGTTCTCCCGCTCGGGCCGCGCCGACGACCTGATCCAAAAAGAGGGTTTTGTCCCGCTCGCGAAGTGACCGCCTGCTGGGCCTCGCGGTGCGGATCTGCGCCGTGCTCTGCGGCGGGATCCTGCTTCTGATCTTCGGCTTCGTGGTGCTGGAAGCCTTGCCGGCGCTGCGGCACGTCGGCCCGCAGCGTTTCCTCGGCGATCCCTCCTGGCACCCGGCCGCCGAGGCGGCCCGCGGCACCTTCAACCTGCTGCCCATGCTCTGGGGGACGCTCCTCGTCACCGCGGGGGCGGTGGCCGTGGCCACCCCGCTCGGCATCGCTTCCGCGATCTACGGCAACTTCTACGCCCCGCGGTACATCGTGCGCATCCACCGCCGCCTGATCGAGCTTCTGGCCGGGATCCCCTCGGTGGTCTACGGGTTCTTCGGCATCGTGGTCCTGATCCACTGGATCGCGCGGCTGCACCCGCCGGGCCCCAGCCTCCTGGCCGGCGTCGTGATTCTGGCGGTGATGATCCTCCCCACGGTGGCGCTCACCGCGGACGCCGCCTTCGCCGCGCTGCCGAAGGAACTCCTGCGCGGGGCGGCCGCGCTGGGGCTCTCGCGCTGGCGCACGATCCACGGGGTGGTGCTCCCCGCGGCGCGCACCGGGCTGGCCACCGGCGTGCTGCTCGAGACCGGCCGGGCCCTGGGCGAAACGATGGCGGTCTTGATGGTCTGCGGCAACGTGGTGCAGACGCCCGGCAGCCTCTTCGACCCCCTGCGCACGCTCACCGCCAACATCGCGCTCGAGATGGCCTTCGCGCTGGGCGACCATCGCGCGGCCCTCTTCGTGACCGGGCTCGTGCTTCTCGCCCTGGTGGGTGTCCTCGTGGGCACGGCCGGAATCCTGTCACGGAGGCGCGCGCTTGCCTGATTCCCCCCTTCCCGGCGCGGCCTCACCCCGTCTTCCGCGCGGCCCCATGCTCCGCGAGTGCCTGCCGGCGGCGGTGATCCGCGGCTCGGCCTTCCTGGTGGCGGGGATGTTCCTCTGGATCGTGGGCGAGGTTCTCTTCCACGGGCTGGGGCAGCTCTCCTGGACCTTCCTCACCGCGGCCCCCGAGGAAGCCGGCCGCGCGGGCGGAATCGGTCCGATCCTGGTCTCCACCGGCGCGATCCTGGCGGTCTGCATGGGTGTCTCCCTGCCGCTCGGGCTCGGGACGGCGGTGTTCCTCTCGGAATACACGCGCCGGGAAAGTTTTTTCGGCCGGCTGGTGCGCACCAGCCTCGATGTGCTCGCGGGAGTCCCCTCGATCGTTTTCGGGCTGTTCGGCTACGCCTTCTTCTCTACCGCGCTCGGGATGGGCTTCTCGATCCTTTCGGGAGGGCTGACGCTGGCCGGCATGGTGCTGCCGATCCTGATCCGGTCCACGGAAGCGGGCTTCCGTGCGGCCCCCGAACATCTTCGGCTGGGGGCGGCCGCGCTCGGGTTTTCGCGCGCGGGCACGCTCTTTCATCTTCTTCTGCCCGCCGCGGCGCCCGGCCTGGTGGTGGGCCTCATTCTGGGCGTGGGCCGCGCCCTGGCCGAGACGGCAGCGCTCCTCTTCACGAGCGGGGCGGTCATGCGCATGCCGGGTTCGCTCTTCGATTCCGGCCGCGCACTCTCGGTGCACATCTTCGATCTCTCGATGAACGTCCCCGGCGGCGAACCCAATGCCTACGGGACGGCCGTGGTGCTTCTGGGAATTCTTCTGGTCATCAACTCGCTGGCCTCCGGGCTGGGGGAACGCTGGCTCAAACGGAGGATCCTCGAACCGTGAACGGAACGCCCTGCATCGAGGTCGAGGATCTCGCCCTGCGCTACCACGGCAAACCCGCCTTCGAGGGGCTGGGTCTCTCCATCCCGCGCGGGGAGATCACCGCCCTGATCGGCCCTTCCGGCTGCGGCAAGACGAGCTTCCTGACCTGCCTCAACCGCCTGACCGACATGATCGCGGGCTGCACGGTCTGCGGGCGCGCGCGGCTCGACGGGCTCGACCTCCTCGCGCCCGATCTCGATCTGCGCGCGCTTCGCCGCAAGGTGGGCATGATCTTCCAGAAGCCGAACCCCTTTCCGCTCTCGATCGGGCGCAACCTCGATCTGCCCCTGCGCGAGCTGGGCGTGCGCGGCCGCGGCGAGCGCGAGAGGCGCATGCGGAAGGTGCTCGAGGAAGTCGGCCTCTGGGAGGAGGTCCGCGAGCGCCTCGACGCCCCGGCGCTTTCGCTCTCGGGCGGCCAGCAGCAGCGGCTCTGCATGGCGCGCGCCCTGGTCCTCGAGCCCGAGGTGCTGCTCCTCGACGAACCCTGCAGCGCGCTCGATCCCCTGGCGAGCGAGGTGGTGGAGGAGCACATCCGCGCCCTTCGCGGCCGGCTGACGCTGGTCATCGTGACCCACAACCTGGCCCAGGCGCGCCGCATCGCCGATCACGTGGGCGTGTTCTGGACCACCAACGGCTGCGGCCGCCTGATCGAGAAGGGCGCCTGCAAGACGATCTTCGAAA
>CAZQAP010000221.1:0-4363 GCA_964591365.1 uncultured Planctomycetales bacterium | reverse complement strand
GGGGGGGGGGGCGGGGGGGGCTCGTGCGTCGCACGCTCGCGGGCGTGCGGGGGCCGGGGCCGGGGGGGGGGGGGGGGGGGGGCTCCGTTTCCGGCTTGGATTCCGCCGGAGCTTCGGGAGAGATCGCTTCCCCGGCGGAGGCCGGTAGGCCGGCTTCGGGTTCCTGCGCTTCTTCCGGCGCGGGCGAGGGGTGATCTTCTGCTTCTTCCGGTCCGTCTTCCGCGGCGGGGGGCGGGGGAACCTCCGATGCCGGCGGGGCCTGTTCCACGACCACCTTCCAGCCTGCGGATTCGGTTTTCCGGTCTCCGCCATCCGATGCCATATCGGTTTCCGTGGCCAGGGAGGGGTCGATCAATCCTCCCCGAAGAAGCCTGGATTCGATCACCGGGACGTCCCAAGCGTCGACTGAAGCCTGATAGGAAGTCACGGGGAAACCGATATCCCGAAGAACATTCACGAACTTGGCGGACTTGAAACCATACCGCTTAGCAAGCGTGAAAACCTTGACTTTGTCCCCTGCCAACTCGGATCCCTCCTATGCCTCCTGGGGGGTTGTTTCGCCCGGCTCCGAGCGGTTTTCGGGGCTTTCTTCCTGATCGTCCCCGGAAGCGGCACTGGCCACGCCGCTTTCTTTCTCGGGCTGGGTTTCCGCCGGCTGGCCTTCCGCGGGCAGCTTCTCGGCGGCCATCAGTTCGGCTTCGTATTCTGCCGGGGTCTTGATCTCGATGTCCCAGCCGACCAGCCGGGAAGCCAGACGGACGTTGCGGCCCCCCACGCCGATGGCCAGGGGCTTCTGGTCTTCGTCCACCAGGACGAAGACCGACTGGGTCTCTTCGTCTGGGAAGATGTGGTCGATGGGGATGTTCTTGGCGGGCTTGAGGGCGTTCTGGACCAGTTCTTCCAAAGAATCGCTCCAGCCGATGATGTCGATCCTTTCGGCCCCCAGTTCGTCGTTGATGTTCCGGATGCGGGTTCCGCGCAGCCCCAGGCAGGCGCCGATGGAATCGATGCGGTCGTCGAAGGAGTAGACCGCCACCTTGCATCGGTAGCCCGGATCCCGGGCCACGGCCATGACCTTGACCAGGCCTTCGGCGATCTCCGGAACCTCCACTTCGAAGAGCTTGCTGACGAAATCGTCGTCGCGGCGGGAGACGATGATGGTGACCCGGGACCCTTCCTTGCGGACTTCCTTGATGAGCAGGCGGACGCGGTCGCTGACGTGGAGGCGTTCGGATGCGATCCGTTCCGAACGGGGGAGCAGGGCCTCGGTCTTGCCCCCCAGGTTGATGATCACGTTGGGGCCTTCCAGCTTGTGGACCACCCCGGGGACGATGTTGCCCACCTGGGATTCGAAAGTGCCGTAGACCTTGTCCCGTTCCGCTTCCCTGATCTTCTGCATGAAGACCTGCTTGACGGTCTGGGCGCCGATGCGGCCCAGCTTTTCGGGGTTCAACTGGTCCGGGTTCGCAGGGAGGTCTCCTCCCTCGGCCAGGATCCGGGCCTTGCCGTTGCGCCGGTCGATCTGGAACCGGATTCCCTCCTCGAGCCCCAGCTTCTTGCGGGTGGCCGTGCTCAAGGCTTCTTCAAGAGCGGAAAAGAGGATTTCCCGATCCACTCCCCGTTCCCGGTGGATCGCGTCGATCATCCTGAGCACATCGGCAGGTTTCATCGCTTCCTCCTTGCCCGAGCCGCGTCCGACTCCTCTCCTCCCCATGAAAAACCGGGTGTGCAGGAAAATCCCGCACACCCGATTGCCTGCGTCGAAACGCAGGTTCCGGGTCGGTTCGAAGCCGGTTTGCTCCCCCCACAACAGAGGTTGCAACGTCAGATGGGCAACCCACAGGATACCGCGCCGGGGCGGGGGGGCCAAGGAAGGATTCTCCCAGGCTCCGCCAGGGGCCTCACCCCCCCCCGGACGGGGGAAAACCGGCCTGAATCCGGAGATTGGGGAACCCCGCCAGGATCTTCCAATCGAGAGCCGGGCCGTCTTCCCTCTCCAGGATGCCCTGGTCCGGGAGGGGCAGCGGGAGCCAGTCCCGGTCCCCGGCCGGGAAGGGGAGCGGGAAAGGGCCCAGGGGCTGCTCGCCGGAGGGCGGCTGGGCGCTTTCCCCGGGCTGCGCCGGGGGCCGCTCCCAATCCAGGACAGCCAGGACCTGCCAGCCGCGGCCGGCGGTCTTTGGCCCGGGCGCCTCGACGAGCAGGCGCACCCGTACCCGCTTGAGGGGCGCGGGGAGGGTTTTGCGGACCAAGACCTTGTCCCCGGCCAGGAGGCTCAGCTCGAGAGGCTGGCGGGCCTCGCCTTCCCACAACCACTCGGCCCGCCGGTGATCCCCGAAGCGTTCGTCGGTGCCGGGCCAGAAGGCGGTGGTCCAGGTCCCTTCGCTTTGCCCGGGGGAGACGGCCGCGCCGGGGGCCGCCGCAGAAGGGCCCCCGTGCGGGGATCCGCCGCATCCCGCAGGCAGCGCCAGGAGAAGCAGACCCAGGGGCGTAAGGTAGTGCGTCATGGCGGAGGAACCGTCCCACTCTAACGCCGGAAAGACGATCACGATCCTGCTGAACGGCCGCGAACATCCCTGTCGGCCCGGAACTTCGGTGGCGGAACTGCTCGCCGATCTGGGTTCGGGGGGCAGGGGGGTGGCCGTGGAGCGGAACGGGGCCGTCATCCCCAAAGAACGGCATGCCGCCACCGTCCTTCAATCCGGGGACCGGGTGGAGGTGGTGCGGCTGGTCGGCGGGGGATGAATCCGGCGTGGAAAGGCCGCCGGGGCCGGGCGGGGATAGGATGTCCTGCCGGAGAAGACGGATCCCGATGAAAACTCCTGCCATCCCGGACGAAAGCCCCCTGGTCATCGGGGGGCACGCTTTCCGCTCGCGCCTGTTTCTGGGCACCGGAAAATACCCCGACTATTCCACCATGCGGGAGGCCCTCGAACTCTCGGGGACCGGGTGCGTCACCGTGGCGGTGCGCCGCATTCCCGCGGGAGAGCCCCCCGGGGAGGGGTTTCTCGATTTCCTCGACCGGGAGCGCTTCATCCTGCTTCCCAATACCGCCGGCTGTTTCGATGGAGAGACTGCGGTGAGGGCTGCCCGGCTGGCCCGGGAGATGCTCGAGACAGATCTCGTGAAACTCGAAGTCCTTGGCGACCGCAAGACACTTCTCCCCGACCCCCTGGAAACCCTCCGGGCCACGGAAACCCTGGTGGAAGAAGGCTTCCGCGTGCTGGTCTACTGCAGCGACGACGTGGTCCTGGCCCGCCGTCTCGAAGAGGCCGGGGCCGCCGCGGTCATGCCCGCAGGTTCACCCATCGGCAGCGGACAAGGGATCCTCAACCCCCTGAACATCTCCTTCATCTGCGAGGCCCTCTCCGTGCCGGTGATCGTGGATGCCGGCGTGGGGACCGCGAGCGACGTCGCCTGCGCCATGGAACTGGGAGCCGACGGGGTGCTGCTCAACACCGGCGTGGCCCTGGCCAGGGATCCTCTTCGCATGGCACGCGCCATGAAAGCCGCCTGCGAAGCCGGCCGCGATGCCTTTCTGGCCGGCAGGATTCCCCGTAAGCGCTACGCCTCGGCCTCGTCTCCGGCTTCCGGAGTCCTCGGCGCGAGAGCATGATCCTGGGGGGCAGCCTGGGATTCTTCGCGGGTCTTCTCCTTGCCGCGGCCGGTCTCGTCTTGAGTCCCTTTCTTCTGGCGCGCCGGGCGGGGGATGCCCCCCCGCTCCGCCGCCTGCCGCGGCCCCTTTCGGGGTGGGATTTCCTCCTCGCCGCGCTGATCTTCTTCGGCGGGGGCCTTCTCCTGGTGGGATGGACCCTTCGCAAGGGTGGAGCGGGCCAGGATTCCCTGGGTGCCCAGATCGCCACCTTGGGCGGGGCCATTCTCGCCTGGGGTTTTCTCCGGCTCCGTTCCGGGCCCGCCCCGCGCGAGCCGGCTCCGGGACCGGTCACCCCCGGCTGGCTCGTTTCCACCTATGCCTTTGCCCTTCCGGGTCTTCTGGCGGTGTCCTGGATCACGAATTCGCTCTACCGGGTTGCGGGCTCCGAAGCCCCGACCCAGGGCGTGATCGAGTCGCTGAAGTCCCTGTCCGGTTTTCAACTGGCCGGACTGGCGCTGGTGGCCGTATTCCTCCAGCCGGTTCTGGAAGAGGTGCTCTTCCGCGGGTACCTCTGGCGCTTCCTGGCTGGAAGGGAGGATTTCGGCCCCCGCCGGGCGCTTCTCTTCTCCTCGCTGGCCTTCGCCCTGGCCCATGAGCGGGGGGCCTGGCTTCCGGCCCTTTACCTGGGCCTTCTTTTCGGCTGGGTACGCTGGCGCACCGGCCGGACCCGCTACGCCGTCATGATCCACATGCTCCACAACGGACTCGTCA
>CAZQAP010000220.1:1251-4363 GCA_964591365.1 uncultured Planctomycetales bacterium | reverse complement strand
GCAACAAGGACGACAACTGCGTTCAGACCGGGATCCAGGAGCTTCCCGGGCTGTTTCCCCAGTACGCCACCGTTCCCTGCAGTGAGGATCTGACTCCTCCGGGCGGGGGCCCGAAACACGGCGGAGGAGGCAATCCGCCGGGCGGGGGCGGAGGCCCTCCGGGGAACAAAAAGTGAGCCGGCCCGCGCGGACATTCGTCTGGATCTCCGCCCTGGCCGGGGCGGGGATCCTGACCTGGATGGTGTTCCCGCGGCCGGCGGCCCGGCTGCGCCCCGATCCGGAAGCGGGGAGTCTCACCCCCTGGGAGGAAGTCGTCGGGAAACTGAATGATCGGACGGAGGAGCGGGCCCGCACGCTGGAGGACAGCCTTGCACGGCCCGACCTCATCCCCTGGCTTCTGCAACGGCTGGAACGGGCGGATTTCCCTTCGGCCTGGGTGCGTCCTCTGGGGTATCTGCTCCGCGGGGTCCTGACGGTATGGAACCGGCTTTCGCAAGACCCGCCCCTGGATCACGAGGGTTTCCTGCGCCGGGTCGTCGCGGCCGGTGCGGCCGCCGATCCTTCCGCCGAGGTCGTGCGGTTCGCCTGGGCCAAGCAGCGCTTTCTCTCCCCGGCGGAACAGCCGCTGGTGGATGCGGCCCGTCCGCCCGATCTGGCCCGGCCGGCGGAACGGAAGAACACCACCCCGGGATGGAGCCTTCCGGGATCCTTCGCCGGTCTTCGGCCGAAGTCCCGCATGTTCCTGGCCCTGCTCGAGGATCTTCTCTCGAGCTACCTGGATCGGGGGCGGCTGCAACCCGTCGAGGCCTACCTCCAGGATCGCGACGAACCGGTCCGTGTTTTGGCCCTGAAGCTTCTTTTGACCCGGAAGAAGGTCGAGGACTGGACGGTCCTCTGGGAAGAGGTGGCCGCCTTGAGCCGGGCAGCCCGCAGGGACCTGGCCGGAGTTCTCGTCAGGGAATGGCCTCCCCAAAAAGCCGCCGCCCTCTTGCAGGCCTGGCAGGCGCAGTTGTCCGAAAAGGGGGAGAGCTACCTGGCCTCCTGGATGGTTCTGGCGGGACGTTCTTCGGCGGTGGTGGATGAAGTCCTGCGGAATGAACTCGATTCCCTGGCCCCTCCGGGGGATCTGCGCCAGATCTCCCTTGCCGGTTCGACTCCCGGCGACCAGGCCCAGCAGTTCCGCGCCAGCCAGGAAGGCCGGATGCGGCTGGAACTCATTGCCGCACTTTCGGCCGCCCGGGATGCTTCCGGAAACGAGGTTCCCGTGGATGCCGGAATCTTCGAGGACGCTGCCCGCCGGGATTGGAATCCCTGGGTCCGCCAGGCAGCCTGGGACGCATTGACGAGGCGGCCCGGGGGCGGGACGCGGGCCCTGGCCCTGCTGCAGGATGCCGGCTTCCGTTCCTCGGTCCTGAATGCGCCCATGCTGCGGAAGGATTTCGTGAAGGATCTCCAGAGATTGGTCTCGGGCCTGGACGCCGGCGGGCGGGGGACCTTCCTGGAACTCCTTCCGCACCTTTCCCTTTCCGAAGTGCAAAAGACCTCTCTCGCGAACTTGGCGCGGAAGACCCCCTGATCCCTCTTCCTTGACGGCCCCCGCAAGGAGGCCCAGGATGGCGCGCTTCCGGCATGCCGCGACCGCGCTTCGTTCTCGCCCTCGATCAGGGTACCACCAGCACTCGGGCCATCCTCTTCGGGGAACGGGGCCTTGCAGGCGCTTCCGCGGGGAAGGAACTGCGGCAGTCCTATCCGCGTTCTGCATGGGTGGAACACGATCCCGAGGAGATCTGGAAGGCCACTCTGGAGGTTTGCCGCGCGGTGCTCAACCGGCAGGGGATCGAGGCCCGCGATCTGGCCGCGCTCGGAATCACCAACCAGCGTGAGACAGTGGTCGTCTGGGAGCGCGACACGGGCCGCGTGATCCATCCCGCCATCGTCTGGCAGGACCGCCGCACGGCCGATGCCTGTGGGAAACTCGAGGCCGCCGGCCTCGAAGAGCGGGTGCGCGAACTCACCGGCCTGCTTCTCGATCCCTACTTCTCGGCCACCAAGCTCGCCTGGCTCCTCGACCACGTCGAAGGGGCGAGGAAGGCGGCGGAAGCTGGGCGGCTCGCCTTCGGAACCATCGACTGCTTTCTTCTCTGGCGGCTGACCGGCGGCCGGGTGCACGCCACCGACGTTTCCAACGCCTCGCGCACGCTTCTCTTCGACATCCACCGCCTGGAGTGGAGTGCCGAGATGCTGAAAACCTTCCGCATCCCCGAGGCCCTGCTGCCGGAGGTGCGCGAGAACGCGGCCGATTTCGGCGTCACCGGGCCGGAACTTCTCGGCGCCGCCGTTCCGATCAGCGGCATGGCCGGCGACCAGCAGGCCGCTTCGCTGGGCCAGGCCTGCCTGGACGAGGGCGACACCAAGAGCACCTACGGTACCGGCTGCTTCGTGCTGCAGAACACCGGGCCGCGGGCCCTTCTTTCCAGGAACCGGCTGCTCACCACGGTGGCCTGGAAGCTCGCCGGGCGAACCGCCTACGCCCTGGAGGGGAGCATCTTCTCGGCGGGTTCCACGGTGCAGTGGCTGCGCGACGGGCTCGGGATCCTGAAGGAGGCCTCCGAGTCCGAGGCTCTGGCGCGTGCGGCGGATCCCAAGCTCCCGGTCTACCTGGTTCCAGCCTTCACCGGGCTGGGGGCGCCCTGGTGGGATGCGGAAGCGCGCGGAGCCATCCTGGGCCTCACGCGCGACTGCGGCCGGGCCGAGATCGCCCGCGCCGCGCTCGAGGCGGCCGCCTTCCAGACCGTGGACCTCCTGCATGCGATGGAGGCCGACGGCGCGCCGTCTCCCGCGCGCCTCAAGGTGGACGGCGGCATGGCCCGCAACGACTTCGCCATGCAGTTTCTGGCCGATCTTTCCAAGCTCCCCGTGGAGCGCCCCGCCATCACCGAGACCACCGCTTTCGGGGCCGCGCTCCTGGCGGGCATGCAGGCGGGTTTCTATCCCGAACCCTCGCAGTGGAACCGCTTCCGCCGCATCGACAAGCTTTTCGAGCCCGCCATGGACGAGGCCGAACGGAGGGCGCGCTTCACGGGCTGGCAGGACGCCGTGCGGCGGGTTCGCC
>CAZQAP010000220.1:0-1151 GCA_964591365.1 uncultured Planctomycetales bacterium | reverse complement strand
GCCTGGATGATGCGCGCGGGCCTCTGGATCTACGACCGGTTCGCCGGGCGATCCTCGCTGCCCCGCTCCCGGGGCGTGGATCTTGCACGCGATCCCCCCGGAGCGGGTTTGAAACCCGGCTTCCGGCGCGGCTTCGTCTATTCCGACTGCTGGACCGACGACGCGCGCCTGGTGGTCCTCAACGCCCGCGCGGCCGCCGATCTGGGCGCGGTCGTCCTGCCGCGCACGGAATGTCTCGCCGCCCGGCCGGAAGGGGAGGTCTGGGAACTGGAACTCGCGGGTGCCGGAGACCGCCCGCCGCGGATGCTTCGCGCCCGCGCGCTGGTCAACGCCGCCGGGCCCTGGGCGGAGGGGGTGGTCGCGCGCATCGAGGGGGTCGCCACGAAAAAACGGGTCCGACTGGTCCAGGGGAGCCACATCGTGGTGCCGCGGCTCTACGAGGGCCGGCACGCATTTCTTTTCCAGAACGACGACCGCCGTTTCTTTTTCGTGATCCCCTTCCAGGAGGCGTTCACCCTGATCGGCACCACCGAGGTTGTCCTGGAGGGGGAGCCGGGGCCGGTCTCCATCTCGGACGGGGAGGTGCAGTACCTCTGCCGCGCGGCCGGGCGCTATCTCGATCGGGCCCCGCGGCCCGAAGACGTGTGCTGGAGCTTCGCCGGCATCCGCCCGCTCTTCGACGACGGGCACAGCGATCCTTCCTCCATCACGCGCGAGGCGGTGCTCGAAACCGTCGCAGGGAAGGACGGACCGGCGCTCGTCTCCGTCTTCGGCGGCAAGCTCACGAGCTACCGCAGCCTGGCCGAGAAGGTGATGAAGCGGCTCCAACCCGCCCTCGGGTTCCAGCGCGGTTCGTGGACCGCGGGAGTGCCGCTCCCCGGAGGCGATCTTCCCCCCGGGGGCATGGAGGCGCTGGTGGATTCCCTGTACGCCGACCGCCCCGGGTTCGCCCGGGAGTTTCTTCTGGGCATGGTCCGCCGTCACGGCACTCTCGCCGCGGAGATCCTGGGAGACGCGCGCGAGCCCGCGGATCTGGGCGAGGATTTCGGCGGCGGGTTGCGGGAGCGGGAGGTGCGCTGGTTCGTGGAGCGCGAATGGGCGCGCACCCTCGAAGACGTCCTCTGGCGGCGCACCAAGGCCGGCCTGCACGC
>CAZQAP010000219.1:0-4416 GCA_964591365.1 uncultured Planctomycetales bacterium | reverse complement strand
GAGCCCCTCCTTTGCTAGACTCGAGGCCCTCGCCTCCTTTCGTCTCTCAACCCGCCACGCCGCCATGCTCACCCGGATCCCGGTTCTACTCCCCTTCCTCCTGCTTTTTGCCGCCCCCGCCTCCGCCCAGGAGCAGTGGGTCGTCGAGGCCGGAAACGCCTCCTTGAGGCTCCATTCCAGCCGTCTGGAAGCCCTCGGCCTCGAGGTCGGGGAAGTCTGGGAAACTGCGGGCTCCGCGGACGCCACCGGCCCGGCCGGCCCCACAGGGGAACCGGGCTGGAACTTTGCACTCGACCCGTCCGCCGGACTCTCCTTCCGCGCGGTGCGCGGCGTCTTCGCGGGCTGGATGGGTGGTTCGCTGCGGATGGAGGGCGGCTTCTCTCTTCTCACCGGCGCCGGCAAGCGGGTCTTCTTCCAGGCCGCCCTGGGGCCTGCTCCCGGAGGGCCGGCAACCTCGCTCGTCCTCCACGGGGGCGGCCCCGATTCTCCGGTCGTCTTCGACCTCACCAACGCCAAGATCCACTTCTTTCCGAAAGCGCACGTTCTGAAGGTGATCGGGATGGACGTGCGCGTGCGGCCCCGCTGGGCGCAGACCCAGGGCCGGCCCGACCTCGGCGGGCAGCTCGTGGGGGGAGCCGGCCTGGTCCTGCAAGCGCGCTGGACGGGGGGCGCGCGTCCGTTCATCCCGCCGCCTTCGCCGCCTTCGGCCGCCGGCGCCGGGATCATTGACGCGCAGCTCTTCCGGCTGATGAGCCTCTCTGACCTGGGCCACACGGGCACCTTCCCCAACGGCGACAATGGATTGTCGATGGCCACTACGATCTGCAACGTGGGCGACACGGAGATCCCCTGGTTCGCTCCGATGAACGAGAAGCATCCCATGATCGTGATGAACCTCTACCGGATCGACGGCGGCCGGCTCGAGCAGATCGGCATGGCCTGGATCAAGCACACCTTCTTCTCCACCAACCTCGACCAGTGCGCCACCTGCCAGAACCCCTTCACGGGCACCAAGCTGGGGGTCAACTGCAGCGACACCTACGGAACCGACAACAATGGCGACCGCAGGTGGCTGGGGCCCCGCGGCGAGGTGGATCCCTTCCAGGGCACCTGGAACTGCACCGGATCCTACTTTTCCGACTTCCAGCCCGACTGTGTGCGCCGCAACAATGGCAGCGGGCTGGGGCCCATCGCCCACCGGCTCGAGGTGCTCGATTCCGATCTCGACCGTCCGGGCGCGCGTTTCTTCTACGAGGCCTGGTACGTGGTGGAGTCCGACGTGGACGTCTTCAACAGCAGCGGCTACCGCGAGGTCGCGGCAAACTGGAACGGGAGCATCTGGAACTTCCCCAACATCGGCGGCAAGCAGCCCGGGCCGGCCATCATGGAATGGGGCGACATGCAGAGCTTCGCCCAGCCGGGGACCGACGGCAACGTGATCGTCGCGTCGCAGGCCACCGATCTCGGGAACGGATCGTGGCACTACGAGTACGCCGTCTACATTTTCAACTTCAACCGCGAGATCCGTTTCTTCGGTGTTCCGGCCGGCCCCGGCGTGAAGATCACCAACATCGGGTTCCGCGACGTGGATCAGGATCCCCTCGACGACTGGGCGGCGGTCCGCAAGCATTCGGGGGTGCTCTGGAAGACTTCCACCTTCCAGGACGATCCCGCCGCCAACTCGATCAAGTACGGCACCCTTTACAACTTCTGGTTCGACGCCGACAGCGCGCCGCGCGACACCAAGGCCCCCTTGAAGCCCTTCCGGGCCGGAGGTGCCGGCAGCCCGGCCGAATACGACGCCGGAATCCGCGGGCCGGAGGGCGACCCCAGCTCGCTGGGCAGGAAGATCTGACCCCGCCGTGCCTGAAGATTTCGTAACCCGCCGGGGGCCGGTCCGTCTGCCCCCGGCGGCGGCATAATCTCGGTCGGGTCGTTTCGGCCCCCGGTTTCCCGTCCCTCTCCCCTGGCCATGCTTCGTTCGCGGCAGATGCTGGGCAAGTACCGCATCCAGCGGCGGCTCGCCCGCGGCGGATTCGCGGAGGTCTACCAGGCCTTCGACACCGTCGAGGGGATCCGGGTGGCCCTCAAGATCCCCTATCCGCAGCTCGTATCCGGGGACTCGCTGGACGCCTTCCGCCGCGAGGTCCGCCTGACCGCCCGGCTCGACCACCCCAACATCCTGCCGATCAAGAACGCCGGGTTCATCGGGGAGCGGTTCGTGATCGTCACCCCGCTGGGGGAGCAGACCCTGGCCGAGCGTCTGAAAAGCCGGATTTCGGTCAAGTTGGCCCTCGATTACGCCGGGCAGATGCTCGAGGCGCTGGCCTTCGCCCACCGCCAGCGGGTCATGCACTGCGACGTCAAGCCCGACAACTTCCTGATCTTCTCCGGCAACCGGATCCGGCTGGCCGACTTCGGGATCGCCCGGGTGGCCTTCCGCACCGTGCTGGCCTCCGGATCCGGGACGGTCGGCTTCATGGCGCCCGAGCAGGCCATGGGGCGCCCTTCGCTGCGCTCCGACGTCTTCTGCCTGGGGCTGGTCCTCTACCGCATGCTGGCGGGGCGGCTCCCCGAGTGGCCCTTCGAGTGGCCTTTCCCGGGCCACGAGAAGCTGCGCCGGGCGGTCCATCCGGACCTTGTGCGCTTCCTGCAGCGGGCGCTGGAGGTCGATCCCCGGCGCCGTTTCGAGGACGGCGTCCGCATGCTGGCGGCCTTCCAGCGGCTCCGGGCCCGCACCAAGAACCGCCTTGCCCGCCGCAGGAAGGCGGTCCGGCCGAAGGGGAGCGACTGGAAGACCGTCCGCCTGCGGGAGTTCCAGCGGCGCTACGGCCGCGTTCTCGAGGCCCGTTCCCCCTGCCCGCGCTGCAAGGGCCCCATGGCCCAGAGCATGCGGGCCTGCCCCTGGTGCGGCGTTCCCCGCAAGCTCTTCCGGGGAGAGACCCGCTTTCCCGCCCGCTGCCCGCGCTGCCGCCGGGGCCTCAAGCTCGACTGGCGCTTCTGCCCCTGGTGCTACGGCGGCGTTGTGGGGCCGGCCTCCAACCGCACCTTCAGCGACCGACGCTACAGCGCCCGCTGCGCCAACCCGGCCTGCGAACGCAAGAGCCTGATGCCCTTCTTGCGCTACTGCCCGTGGTGCCGGCGCAAGGTGGCGCGCCGCTGGCCGCTGGAGGGGTCGCGGGAGCGCTGCCGCCGCTGCGGCTGGGGGGTGGCGGGGGAGTTCTGGTCGTTCTGCCCCTGGTGCGGCGCCCGCCTGGATGGTCAACGCCGCCGCGCCCCTTGAACAATCGGCGCAACGGATTATTGGCAGAAGATCCGCGCGCGTAGACTGCCCGGTCCCCGCCGGGATTCCCCCGCCCGAGGAAGGGAAGAAACATGCCTGAATCGTCCTGGAGCAGCGGCCGATGAGCGGCCGGTCCTCTTTTCTCAAGTCCTCCGTCGGCGCCAAGCAGGGGATGGCCGTTTCCGGCCTGATCCTGTTCGGTTTCATCATCGTCCACATGCTGGGCAATCTGACGATCTTCGCCGGCCGGGATGCCATCAACGCCTACGCGGTCTCCCTGCGCGAACTCCCCTTCGAGTCGCTCTGGATCGGGCGGGTGGTCCTGCTCGCGGCGCTCGTCGTCCACGTGGCGACCGCCTTCCGCCTGGCGCGGATCAACCGCGCCGCCCGGCCGGAGGGCTACCGCTACCGCGCGGTGATCCAGACCGACTACGCCGCCCGCACCATGCTCTTCAGCGGGCTCATCATCCTGGCCTACGTGGTCTACCACCTGATGCACCTGACCTTCGGGGTCACCGGTCCGGGTCCTTTCACCCTGACCGACCCGCAGGGGCGCCACGACGTCTACTCGCTGGTGGTGCTCGGCTTCCAGGACGGCCGGGTGGCGGCGGCCTATGTGATCGCCAACGCGCTGCTCTGCGTGCACCTCTACCACGGCATCCAGAGCCTCTTCCAGACGCTCGGACTTTCCAATCCGAAGCATTCCGCCTGCATCCGCCGCCTGGGCCCCGCCATCGCGGTGATCCTCTTTCTGGGCTACGTGGCGGTGCCCGTCTCCGTGCAGCTCGGCCTCGTCACGCTTCCGGCAGGAGTGCAATGACCATGACTCTCGACGCCAAGATCCCCTCCGGTCCGATCCAGGAAAAGTGGGACCGGCACCGCTTCGAGATGAAGCTGGTCAACCCGTCCAACAAGCGCAAGCACACCATCCTGGTGGTCGGGACCGGGCTCGCCGGAGGTTCCGCGGCCGCCACCCTGGCCGAACTCGGCTACCAGGTTCATGCCTTCTGCTTCCAGGACAGTGCTCGGCGGGCCCACAGCATCGCCGCCCAGGGCGGGATCAACGCCTCCAAGAACTACCAGAACGACGGCGACAGCGTCTGGCGGCTCTTCTACGACACCGTCAAGGGGGG
>CAZQAP010000218.1:0-4512 GCA_964591365.1 uncultured Planctomycetales bacterium | reverse complement strand
TCGGGGGCCTTCACGCGCACGCGGATGCGGTAGTCGCGCCCGGCCTCCTTCTCCTCCACCTCGGCGGAAAACGAAGCCGAACCTTCGATCTCCACCTGCGGCGGGGCCAGCGAAACCCCCTCCCGGCTGGCGCGCACATCCACCGTCCGCAGGCTCGCTCCTCCCGCTTTCAGCACGCCGAAGCGAAGCGGCCCGTCGGGGAGGAACTCGACCGGCCCGACCGCGCGCCCCATGACCAGGAACTCGAGGTAGGGTTTGCCCAGGCTGGTCACCCCCTCCACCGCCGCCCGCAACTGGTGTTCCTTCCCGCCCGGATCCCAGGTCACCTTCACCCAGCGGGTCACCCCCTCGCCCTCCGGATCCGGAACCACCCGGCCCAGGATCTCGACTTCCAGCCCTTCGGGGACCTGGTTCCACTGCAAAAGTTCGAAAGGCCGCAGGCTGTGGACCTTCAGGGTGCGGGAAACCTTGCGCCCGGGATCGACCTTTCCGAACTGCACGTGGTCCGGCTCGAGATGGAAGACCCGGCGGATCTTCAGGTGGAGCTGCAGCCCCTGCGGAAGGTTGACCGCGTTTCCGGAAACGAACACCCCGGTCACTTTCTGGAAGCCCCGGATCTGCATGGTGTCCACCAGGGCCGTGATCTCGCCGTGGGAACCCGGGGGAATCGGCTTGCCGACCTCCCAGTCCTTGCCCTCCACCTTGAGTCCCGGCGTCGTGCAGTGGCACATCGGCTTCAGCCTCGAGATCACCACCGGATGCTCTCCGGCCACCTCAAACGGAAAGCTTGCGGGAATCTTCTCCCCCTTGAGATGGGTGCCCAGCTCGATGCGGGTCACGTCGAAGAGCAGCCGCGAGCCTTCCACCTGCGGCAGGAGCTCGGCGCGCGCAACCACGCCCGCCACCAGGATCTTCTTTTCCACGATGCGGCTCTCGGTTCCCTTGTGGAAGGGGAGCCGCAGGTGGAGCTGACCGCTGACGGGTCCTTCCGGAAGGCCCGCCGGCAGGGTGATGCGGATCCGGTAGCTGCGGCCCTCTTCGAGGGGCAGGACGTCCACTTTGGCGCCCGGGATCCCGTCCAAGGTCGCTTCCGGAGGATCGAGGCTCCCCTCCCGCGGGCCGACGTCCAGGGTGGTCTGCGCCTCCACTCCCGGCTCCAGCCGGCCCAGCGGCAGCGTGCGCGCGGGGCGAACCCAGACGTCTCCCCCCACCTCGAACTCGACGTAGAAGACCAGGCTCAAACCGTTGTCGGCCGGCACCTTCACCGGCAGGCGATGAAGCCCTTCCTCCGAGTCGGCCGGGATGGTGAGTTCCAGGACCTGTTCCCGGGCCCGGCCGGCCGAAGGGGCTCCGGCCAGTTTCAGGGGGGCGGGGAGCATGACCGGATCGAGCAGACGAAACGGTTCGGGCCCGCTGACCACGAGCTTCTGGACCCGGTCCTCCCCCTCGGGGATCAGCCCCAGGCGCAGCGGGGCGGGCGGGTCGAGCTGGAACCAGGGCTGGATGTCGGCCGTCAGCGTCAGGGTGGCGGGGAGCCCGGGGCCGCTGCCCTGCACCTCCACGCTGCTCTGCTTGGGCCCCAGGAACCCGGCCGAGAGGAACTTCAGCCGCAGGACCCCGTGGGTCCCGGGGGGCAGGAGCGCGGGAGGGGTGACCGGGCGCCCGTCCACCTCCATCGTGGGGACGGTACAGCCGCAGGAGGGCTTCCATCCGGTGAGGGTCACCTCCTCCCCACCGACGGCGAAGGGGAACTCGACCTCCCGCTCCTCCCCGGCGGTGACCTGTCCCAGGTCGATGTCGGAGCTGGAAAACAGCCCCGCGGGGGCCGCCCCCCCGCCGCAGCCGGCCAGGAGCGCCAGGACGGCCCCCGTCAACGGAAATCTCCAAGGTTGCCTCTCCATGGTCGTCCTCACAATATAAGCTCCATGGCGGTCCTCCCCTGGCGCCTTCGGGTGGTTTGCGCCCTCCTCCTGCTTGCCGGCGCCTGCCAGGCCTGCCCCCCCGAAGCCCGCGCCCTCGTTCTGCGCCCCGACTTCTCCGATCCCGTGGCGGCCGGCCGCAGTTTCCTGGCGGCTGTGGGCTGCGACGACGCCCGGGGGGAATACCTCGCCCTCGGGGAGCCGCTCAAGGAAGAGTACGGCGCCACCCTGGACGTCTACCTCCTGGGCCGCAAGGAGCTGCGTGCCAGGCTCGGTTCGCTGTGGCGCTTCGCCTTCCATCTGGAACCCCTGGGCACGGAGCCCGAAGGGGACGGGGTGCTCGTATGGTGGGGCTCGGCCGGCCGGCGCCGGCTCGGATTCCTGATGGTGCCCCAGAACTTCTTCGACGTCACCGAGCGCAACGGCGAAAAACGGGGGGCCTTCCTTTCGGCCCCCCCCGGCGCCGCGGTCGCGATCCAGGGCCGCCGCCTGACCCTCGAACTCCAGGACTCCGTCCTGCGCGGGCTCGATCCCCGCTCCATCGCCCGCCTCGAGGTGGGCACGGAGTGGAAGATCGCCGCCGTCCGGCGCCCCGCTCCCTCCCCTCGACCCGACGATCTTCCCCAGATTCCATGACCCCCAGCAAGACCTCCGTCCGCGGGAAGAAACATCCCGCCGCGAAAACCCTCCACCTGACCACGTTCGGCGCCGGCATGCCCAAGCCGCCCGTGCGGGCCGATCGCAACCTGCTCGGCGGCAAGGGCGCCGGCCTGGCGGAGATGACCCGCATCGGCCTGCCGGTTCCTCCCGGCTTCACGCTCACCACCGAGGTCTGCACCTGGTTCACGCGCAAGGGGGGCTATCCCCCTGATCTCAAGGCCCAGGTGTCGGAGGCCCTGAAGAAACTGGAAAAGGCCATGGGGCGGACCTTCGGCGGAAGCGAGAAGCCGCTCCTGGTCTCGGTCCGTTCCGGCGCGCGCGTGAGCATGCCGGGCATGATGGACACGGTCCTCAACCTGGGCCTCAACCACGAGACGGTCGATGCCCTGGCCGAGGACAGCGGCAGCCCGCGCTTCGCCTGGGACGCCTACCGGCGTTTCATCTCGATGTATTCGGACGTGGTTCTCGACCTCGCCCGCGGAGACCACGGCAACCCCTTCGAAGAGATCCTGGAGAAGCACAAACGCCTCCAGTCCGCCAAGGACGACACCGAACTGGAAGTCCCGGCCCTGAAAGCCATCGTCGAGGAAGGGCTCGACCTCGTGCGCCGCAAGACCGGCCGGGCCTTCCCCTCCGATCCCCAGGAGCAGCTCTGGGGGGCCATCGCGGCCGTCTTCGGGTCTTGGGACAACGACCGCGCGGTGGCCTACCGCCGCATGCACACCATTCCGGACGACTGGGGCACCGCGGTCAACGTCCAATCGATGGTCTTCGGCAACCTGGGCGAGGATTCGGGCACCGGCGTGGCCTTCACCCGCAACCCCGCGACGGGAGTGAAGGAGTTCTACGGGGAGTACCTGCTCAACGCCCAGGGCGAGGACGTGGTGGCCGGCATCCGCACCCCCCAGCCGATCGGGGAGCTGGAAAAGGACATGCCCGCGGTCTACCGCAAGCTGCTCGAGATCCGCACCATCCTCGAGGACCGCTTCGAAGACATGCAGGACTTCGAGTTCACCATCGAACGGGAACGCCTCTTCATGCTGCAGACCCGCACCGGCAAGCGCACCGGGACGGCGGCATTGCGGATCGCGACCGACATGGTGAAGGAGAAGCGCATCGACCCGGATACCGCCTTGGCGCGGCTCGATCCGGAGGGGATCACCCAGCTCATGAGCCCGGTCTTCGATGCCAAGGCGAAAGCGCGGGCCATCCGGGAAGGCCGCATCCTGGCGCGCGGCCTCAACGCCGGCCCGGGGGCCGCAGCCGGGAGGATCGCCTTCACCGCCGGGGAGGCGGTCGAACGCGCCCGCGCGGGAGAAGAGGTCCTGCTGGTCCGCACGGAGACCTCGCCAGAGGACATCCGCGGCATGCAGGCCGCCACCGGCATCCTCACCCAGCGCGGCGGGATGACCTCCCACGCCGCCCTGGTCGCCCGGCAGATGGGCAAGGTCTGCGTGGCCGGGTGCGGCACGCTGGCGATCGACAGCCGCTCGCGGACCCTGCGCGTGAAGAAGCGCCAGTTCGGTCCCAACGACTGGATCTCGATCGACGGCTCCACCGGCGAGGTGCTGGAAGGCCGCCTGGAAACCCATGCTTCCGAGGTCATCCAGGTGCTGCGCGGCGAGAGGAAGCCCTCCCGCGACGGCGATGACGCCCGCTTCCGGCGCGTGATGCGCTGGGCCGACGCCGCCCGCCGCCTGGGAGTGCGCGCCAACGCCGACCAGCCCGACCAGGCCGCCCTGGCGGTGGCCCTGGGTGCGGAGGGGATCGGTCTCTGCCGCACCGAACACATGTTCTTCGGGGAGGAGAAGCTGCCCGCCGTGCAGCGCATGATCCTCTCCGAAACCGAGGAGGAGCGCCGGGCCGCCCTGGCCCAGGTCCTGCCGCTGCAGCGGCTCGACTTCGAGGGCATCTTCCGCGCCATGGGCTCCCG
>CAZQAP010000217.1:0-4559 GCA_964591365.1 uncultured Planctomycetales bacterium | reverse complement strand
CCGGTGTGCAGGGCGGGGCCGGGAGTAGGATGGGTGCCCGTTCCCTGGGAAGACGGGAGAGGAGCGGGCCGGTTACAATCCCTGCGGCCATTCCTGACCACCATTGTGGGCCAGATCCCATGGCGGAAGTCTTCTTCTGCAACCACTGCGACCAGTCCGTTCCCCTCGTCGAAATCGAGGAGGGCCACGCCTTTCGTTCCGGAGACCGTGTGCTTTGCTCCTCCTGCCGGGAGCATCTGGAGGACGCCCTTCTCCCACGCAATACCGGGGGCGGGCGCGGCCTTGTCCTTGCCCTCTTCGTGGGTCTGATCGGATGGGCCGCTGCCGGGGGGGTCTGGTTCCAGGCCCGTCAGGCCCGGGAGGGACTGGCCACGGGCTTGGAGAGCCGTTTGGCGGGAATCGAAAGGGACCTGGCTTCACAGGCGAGGAGCCTTCGGGAACAGCTGGCCAAGGAGGGCGAAAACCGCTCCCTTCTCGGGGGCCAGGTGGCGGCTCTCCGCGATGAGCAGGCCGGTGCCTGGAAAGAGGCCCAGAGCAAGCTTCAGACCATCCAAGCCACCGTGGAGCAGTTTCAGCAATTCGCCGTCGACATGGAGAAGACGATCCAGAAGGTGGAGGAGCTGGATGCCACGTTCGCGGTGACCCGGGACCGGCTTTCGGCCCAGCG
Organism: uncultured Planctomycetales bacterium; assembly: GCA_964591365.1. Taxonomy (GTDB): domain Bacteria; phylum Planctomycetota; class UBA1135; order UBA1135; family UBA1135; genus CAZQAP01. Next base: position 3,892 of record CAZQAP010000217.1, on the reverse strand, counting down.
TTCCGCCCAGGAAGGCCTGCGGGATGAACTGGCGCGGCTTTCCGACCGGGTGAAGGAGCTCGACCGAACGGCTTCCGCCGAACGGCGGAAGAAGGAAGCGGCATCGGAATTCTCCCCCGAAATCGCCGCCCTCCTGCGCCAGCTCCAGGACGATGATCCTGAAGTTCGCTACAACGCATTGGAGAGGCTTCAGAAGGTCCAGGATCCCAAGCTGCTGCCGCACATCCTCCCCCTGCTTGCCGATCCTTATGAATTCACTCGTTTCCTGGCCGCCCACACCCTGGGGGAATGGGGCGCCCGTCCGGCGGTTCCGCATCTGATCGAAGCCCTCATGGATGAAGTGGGCTTTGTCCGCCAAGCTGCAGTGACCACCCTGCGGCGCCTGACCGGGCAGAATTTCGGCTACGACCACAACGCTTCCCTGGAAGAACGCCGCAAGGGATACCGATCCTGGAAGACCTGGTGGGCTGCGAACGGGGAGGCCTTCCTGGCCGGAGAGGGGTGAAAAACTCCCGGTCCGGATCGGTTCTTGCCCCGCCGACCCTGGCTGGAACCCCTTCCGCCCGCTAGACTCTTCCCCCGTTCCTGACCCGACCTCTCTTGGCGGGCGGGGACTCCCCGAAAAGATGCCCCATCCCGTCACTCTCATTACCGGGGATGGCACCGGCCCCGAGCTGGCCGAAGCCACCCGAATGGTCCTGGAGGCCACTGGCGTCGATTTTTCCTGGGACATCCAGGAAGCCGGAATCGACGTCTTCAAGGCCGAAGGGACCCCGCTCCCCGACCGGGTCCTCGAGTCGATCCGCCGCACCCGGGTGGCCCTCAAGGCTCCCATCACCACACCGGTGGGCAAAGGGTTCCGTTCGGTGAACGTGGCGCTGCGGAAGGCTTTCAAGCTTTTCGCCTGCGTGCGGCCCTGCAAGTCCTATCCGGGTGTCCGATCGCGTTACAAGGGGATCGATCTGGTCCTCATCCGGGAAAACACCGAGGACCTCTATGCGGGGTGTGAGTTCCAAGAGGGGAAGCCGGAGACCCTGGAACTCATCCAGACCATCGAACGGCTCAACGGCCACTCGATCCTGGAGGATTCTGGGATCAGCATCAAGCCCATCTCCGTGGAGGCAAGCAGGCGGATCATCCGCTACGGGCTGGAATTCGCCCGCTCGACGGGACGGAAGAAAGTGGCGTTGATCCACAAGGCCAACATCATGAAATACACCGACGGACTCTGGCTCGATATCGGCCGGGAGGTGGCCAAGGAATTCCCCGACCTCGAATTCGAAGACCGGATCGTCGACAACATGTGCATGCAATTGGTGCAGCGCCCGGAGGAATACCAGGTCCTCATCACCCAGAACCTAACCGGCGACATCCTCAGCGACCTTTGTGCGGGGCTGGTCGGTGGGCTGGGGGTTGCCCCCGGGGCCAATATCGGCACCGATTGCGCAATTTTCGAAGCCACCCATGGAAGCGCGCCAAAATACAAGGGGATGGATAAAGTCAATCCCACCGCGCTGATTCTTTCCGGGATGCTGCTTCTTCGCCATCTTGGAGAGAACGAAGCCGCCGACCGTCTGGAAGGAGCTGTTTCCCACGTCCTGGGCGAAGGGAAATTCGTCACCTACGACATGAAACCGCGGCGGGACGATCCCTCCGCCGTGGGAACCCGAAGGATGGCCCAGGCTGTTGTCGAGGCTCTTCAGTCTGGTGCCACAGCAACCACGGCCTGAAACCGATTCCCGGTTTTCCACTCCCCAAAAGCAGCGAGAAACAAATGACCCGTGTCACTGTCATTGGTGCCGGCTTTGTCGGCATGACCTCTGCCCAAAGACTCGCAGAGAAAGAGGTCGCCGAAGAAATCGTCCTCATCGACATTGTGGAGGGCCGTCCCCAGGGGATTGCCCTCGACCTGAATCAGGCTGCCGCAGTCGAGGGGTATCAGACCCGCGTGATTGGAACCAACGATCCCGCCGATACCTTCGATTCCGACGTGGTTCTGCTCACCGCCGGCGTGCCCCGGAAACCCGGCATGGACCGGAGCGATCTCCTGGAAGTGAATGGAAAGATTGTCAATGCAGTGGCCGACTACATCCGCGATGGGTCCCCCCGGGCGCGGGTCGTGGCGGTCACCAACCCGCTCGACACCATGGTCTACCTGTTGTCCGAGCGGCTCGGCTTCGAAAAAAACCGCGTCGTGGGAATGGCCGGAATCCTCGATTCTTCCCGGATGGCCTTCTTCATAAGCGAGAAACTGGGCGGAGGAATCCGAGACATCCGCTGCATGGTCCTGGGCGGCCACGGGGACAGCATGGTCCCCCTGCCGCATTTCTCCACCGTGAACGGCGTGACTCTTTCCGAACTCCTCCCCCAGGAAGAGATCGAAAGCATCAACGACCGCACCCGCCACGGCGGCGGGGAAATCGTCAACCTCCTCAAGACCGGTTCCGCCTACTACGCCCCCTCGGCTGCTGCCGCCAGCATGGTCAAGGCCATCCTGCGGAATGAGCACCGGCTGCTGCCCTGCTGCGCCTACCTGGATGGCCAGTACGGGCTTTCCGAGATCTACATGGGTGTTCCGTGCCTTCTTGGAGCCCAGGGTGTCGAGCGCGTGGTCGAGCTGGAATTGGATGATGCCGGAACCGCCCAGCTCAAGAAGTCGGCCGACTCCATTCGCAAGGATCTGGACACCCTTCGGTGCAAAGACCTTCTGGGGGCCCCCGCCTGACTCGCCAGCCCGCCCCGGTCGGACGGCTTTACGGCCGACCGGGGCCCCGTTAGACTTTCCCCGAATCCAGGCGGCGGGTCGTTCCCCATGGCCTGGGCTCCAAGGGGCTCACCATCGGCTTTTCGTCGATGCCTCGGGACCACCGGATGAAAGGCTTCAAGACAAAGATCCGCAACACCAACCGCAAGCGTCGCTTGTCCGGGTTTCGCACCCGCTCCAAGACCCGTGGCGGGCGCAAGATCATCCGCCGCAAGCGGCGGCGGCACGGCCGGTTCGTCTGATCCGGGTTGAAGGTCGCGGCATAAGGATCCGCGGGACCTTCTGTCGGCGGAAGCGGTTGCCTCCAGGTTTGAGGGAAGAAACGGGAGGAAAGGACGTTCAGCCTTTCGCGGAGTCCCCGATCTGTCCCTTCAAGTAGGCGCGGACCCGTTCGGCATCTTCGGGGGAGAGCCGCTTCAAGTAGGAGGCCACATTGTCCTTCAGGGAGTCATTCAGCAGCCAGGTCTTGATGTGCTCACGGATCTTGTCCCATTTCTGGGCCCGTAGCTGGGCCAGATTCTTGCCCTTTCCTTTGGCGTTGTCTCCATCTTCGTCTCCTCCCGCCCTGGAATCCCTGCGATGGCGACGCCGCATCATCTTGCGGATGGATTTGCGTCCGTCCTCGGCATAGCGGCGGAACTTGGGCGGCAGAGAGCCCAGGATCTGCCCGGGAAGGGCTCCTTCGGCATCCAGGGAGTCCTGGAAGGAGGCTTCCAGGAGGAGGTAGTAGAGGGGCCCGGGAGAACCACCCACCGAGAGCAGGCTGGCTCTCAGAGCCACCGGACCGCCCTCTTCGGATTCCGGGCGGGCCAGGGGCAGGAATCCTTCCGCCAGGGGTTCCACGCCTTCCAGGAGGCGGACCATCGGGGTGGCCTGGAGTACTCCGGAAAAGGAGGGCCGCTGTTGCGTCCCCGCCCAGGGGAAAGGTTCCACATCGGAAACGTCGGAGGCCATACGGGCCACCTTGGTGGAAAGCTTGAGGGCGATCCCCGTTTTGAGGGCATCCAAGCGGCCCAGATCGAACGCGAAGACCTCGGATTGGAGTTCTCCCCGCCAGGCCATCAGTTCGGCGCGACCCGAAAGCCGAACCGGGGGAAACACGAAGAACCCCTCCGCATCGGTCCGCCG
>CAZQAP010000216.1:0-4560 GCA_964591365.1 uncultured Planctomycetales bacterium | reverse complement strand
TCCCGCTACCGCTGGCCCTTCTTCCTCTACCCGGGGATGGTCGAGCGGATGAAGGTCCCCGCCGGTGCCGACCTCCTGGTGACCTCCTCGGTCTCCTGGATGAAGGCGCTGGCGGCCCCGCCCGGGGTGCCGCATCTCTGCTACATCCACCGGCCGATGATGTTCGCCTACGACCGCCAGGACGTCTTCCTGGCACGTTACCCGGCCCCGCTCCGGCCGGTTCTGCGCGCGATGACCGCCCGCATCCGCGCCTGGGACCAGCGCACCGCGGGGCGCCCCGACCTCTACGTGGCCAACTCGCGCTACACCGCCGACCGGGTGCGGGAACTCTACCGGCGGGAGGCCCGCGTGGTCCCCCCTCCCGTGCGGGTGGAACCGTTCCTCGAAGCGGGCCGAAGGACCGCTCCCGGGGACTATTTCCTGACCGTCCAGCGCCTGGAGTCGTACAAACGGGTCGCCATCATCGTGGAGGCCTGCAGCCGGCTGGGCCTGCCTTTGAAGGTCGCCGGCCGCGGCCCGCAAAGGGCGCACCTGGAGGCCATGGCCGGACCGCAGGTCGAGTTTCTCGGCTGGGTGGAGGAAGATCGCCTGCCGGATCTCGTGGCGGGCTGCCGCGCCTTCCTCTTCTCCGCGGAGGAAGATTTCGGGATCGCCCCGGTGGAGGCCCAGGCCGCGGGACGCCCGGTGATCGCCTATGCCGCCGGGGGCTGCCGGGAGACGGTCCTTCCCGGGCACACCGGCCTCCTTTTCGGGGCCCAGCAGGCCTCGTCCCTGGCCGAAGCTTTGAAGGAGTTCCAGGATCTCCGCTTCGATCCCGAAGAGTGCCGCGCCCAGGCCCGGAAGTATTCCGAGGACCGGTTTCGTCAAAAGATTCTTGCGCTTGCCGGAGACCTCGTGGCCCGAGGGACTGGAATACTCCCCCCCGCCGGCCCACAATCTTGAATCTCCAGCACGCCCTCTGGAAGAAATCCCGGGACCGCCCGCCATTTCCCTTGGTGAATCGCAAGGAGAAAGGACCTCTCCAGCTCCTTTACGAGCGGCTTTACGTGCTGCTTGTGATCGCCGGTGCTGCTGTGGTGGCTGCCTGGGCCTGGTCGAAAAGCACCGAACCCCTCTACCGCTCCCAAGCACGGGGCTTCCTGGCGAACGTTCCGGAACGGTTCACTCTCGATTCGGAGCAGGGCAACATCCCGGGCGGCCCGCGACTGCCCACCGCCAACCCGGGCACCCAGTCCTCGCTTCTGGGGATCCTCCAGTCGGAGGAGCTGCGCACGAAAGTGGCGGTCAAGTTCCCGGATATCGACACCGCCTGGCTGGCCCGTCAGAGCCGGGTGGACATCGACAAGTTCAACCTGCTGGTAATCACCGTCTGGGATCCACAACCCGCCCGCGCCGCCCGCGTTGCGAACGCTTATCTCCAGGCCTTTCAGGAGCACCTCGAGGCCGGCACCCGTTCCTATGTGGCCCGCACCCTCGACGTCATTGAACAGTCCCTCAAGCAGGGAGAGGAGCGTCTGGCCAAGGCCAAGCAGGACCGGATCGACTTCATGGCCGCCCGCGGCACCATCGATTTCGGGGAAGAATATGAGCGGCTCAAGGGCAAGATCAACCAGGCACGCCAGAAATTGGAGGAGATCGACCTGCGAACCCGCACTTTGGAGACGCAGAAGTTCGAAATCGAAAGACAGTACAAGGAACGTCCCGCGTTCCCCCTGGGATCCAAGTCGGAGATCCGCAATCCACGCTATGTCTCCCTGGAGAACGACATCGCCCACATGGAAGAGCAGCTCGACCTTCTCCTGCTCCAGAAAAAGGAGGAGCACCCGGACGTGGTCAAGCTGAAGCAGAAGCTGGCCAGTTCGCGCATTGAACTGGCCGGGCTCGAGGAAAGGGTCGAAGGCTCCTGGAGCTACCCGGCCGACCCGATCCGCAAATCCCTGGAGAAGAACCTGGTGGATCTCGGCATCCAGAAGGAGGTCACCAAAACCGAACGCCAGGACACTGAGGAGAAACTCAAGGCCGACCTCGAAAAATGGCAATCCATGCCGCTTTTCAAGATCCAGGTCGACCGGATGAACACGGAGATTTCGGAGGTTTCGAACACGGTGGATCTTTTGCGGCAGCGCCGGGAGGAGATGCGTCTTTTCGACGCCCGCCGCCCGGCCTACGTGGACGTGCTGGAAACCGCCCAGACGGCGACCGAACCCTTCTTTCCCAAGACCTGGCTGAACATGGTGGTGGCCGGCCTGCTCGGGATCGTGGTCGGCACGGTCCTGATCATGCTGATGGCGCGCCTTTCGGCCTGGCGCGAGGAGGCCCTGTGGTAGAGCGTCTTTCGCAGCGCCCCGAGTTTTCCGAGATCCCGGACGAGATCCGGGCCCGGATCGAGGAAGAAGCCCGCGCGATGGCCTTTTCGCTTCTGCATGCCGAAGCCGTGGAGCGGGGGGATCTTCCCGCCCCCCCCCGGACCTACTTCGACGGGCTGGCGGGCCGCCTTCTGCGCATGGCCTTTTTGATTCTCGTGGGGTTCCTGATCGGAATCGCCACCATCGTCGGAGTCGCCCTGTTGCTGAAACGCTTCTCGGTACTGGCCTGAAATGACGACGGTCCGCAAAGAAGTCCAGCGCAAGTTCGATCTCATCGGCCGCTATCGCGCCATCCGCCAGGAGGAACTCCTGGAGGAACTGCGCCCGCGGGCCGCGGCTGAAGCGGAAAAGGACAGCTACCCCTGGAAAGGGGAGTTCCGATCCCGCGAGGAGATCCTGCTCCTCTACCGCCGGCGGCGTTTCTACGACCGCCGCTTCCTCCTGGACATGGCCCTGGTGGTCATCCTCCTTGCGGCCGTGGTCTCCCAGGGCAACAGCATCATCGCCAAGATAAGCAAGGCCGGAAAGGGCGCCGCGTCCTCCGCAGGCAAGTAGTGCCCCGGGAACCCGGCACGCCAAGAATCATGCCGGAAGCAGAGAATCGCCGCAGAGCCGTCCGGGAAACCTGTTTCGTGCTGGCATGTCTCGCCGCCTGGGTCGCGGGCGACCAGGCCGGCGTCGGCAAGGTCTGGCTTCTGCCCGCCTTCGTCCTCGCCCTGCTGGGTTATGGCCTGGTGGCCGCCCGAAGCGGCCGCGAGTCGTGGCGCGACTTCGGATTCCGGGGCGACAACCTGCGCGCCAGCCTCCTTCCCGTCGGGGTCTGGACGCTGCTCGCGGCCGCCCTGCTGGTCGGCTGGGCGCTGCTTCATCGCCGCCCGCTGGTCCGGCCCGAGATGGCCGCGCTTCTTTTCTTGTATCCCCTGCACGGCCTGGCTCAGCAGTTCGTCTTCCAGGGCATCCTCAACCGCCGCCTGACCACCCTGTTCGGGCGCCCCTTCCCCGCGGCCTGCGCCACGGCAGCCGCCTTCGCCCTGGTGCACTTCGGCAACCCGGCCCTGATGGCCCTGACCTTCCCCGCGGGACTGGCCTGGTCGCTCCTTTATCAGCGGATCCCGGACTTCGGGGTCCTGGGTCTTTCACACGGCATCCTGGCGGCCCTAGCATATCCCCAGGTCCAGGGCGAGAATCCCCTGTCTGGGGCCGGATCCCGAAAACTCCCCCCCCCGGCGCCCTCCCGTTCTGGTTCTCCACTTTTCTCTGGAGCCGAACACCCGTGCGCTCCGGCGAAGGGTCATCCGCCCGGTCTGCGGCCTCGCGACACCGCTCTAGAAACTCCTCCCGGCTCTCCTCCGGCCCCGCTGCGAGCTTGAGCGACCGGTTGGTGAGGACTGTCACCGGGCGTCGCGCCCTCCACGCGATGAACCGCCCCGCCGCTCCCGCCGCCTCCCGCGCCAGGCGAGCCGGCGCCGCACCAGGGAACCGCATCCCGGCGGGAGGCGCCTGGCTCAGGTCGGGTTCTGTCTCCAACAATTCGGCGCCATCCCAGGCCGGGCGCCCCTCGCCATCGACCGGCACGCGCCACAGCTCCTCCGCGGTGCGGTACAGACCCACCGTCTTGCGCTCGACGGTCACGCGCGCCTCTACCAACAGCCAGGGAACGGCGAGACCGCCGCCCGCGTCTCCGAACCGAACCGGGACATCGACTTCCAGCAGAGGAGGCTCCGGCCGTCCGCGATCGCCGGCCGCTCCACTGGCCGGAGGTTCGACGGACGCCGGCCGGGAGGTCCCGCCTTCGGCCGCCTCGGGAGCGAACCGGCCGAGGAGCGGCCCGAGCTCGGCGGCGGCCACCGGGCCGCGCAGATAGCTCATCGCCCACCGGCTCGAAAACGTCCGCACTCGCTCCTTGGCCCGCACGTCATGGAGCAGGAACTCTCGCTTGGCCAGGGATGCCACCTTGGCGTCCGCCTTGCGGCCGTCGTCTAGCACCGCCAGCCCCAGCCCCTCGAGAGCGCGCTCCCGGTCGCGGTCGGTAATCAGCCGTCCGATCACCTTCACACCGGCGTTGCCCAGCGCCTTGTAGTCGAGATCCACCGGGTTCTGGGTGGCCAGCCATGCTCCGACGCCGAACGCCCTGCCCTGCTTGAGCAACGTCAGCAGGGGTCCTTTCGTGGGCGGGTTGGCCGGGTGCGGCGGG
>CAZQAP010000215.1:0-4568 GCA_964591365.1 uncultured Planctomycetales bacterium | reverse complement strand
GAAGAAAAGACAAGAAGAGGACCGGCATTCCGCGTTTCCCTCTTCTTCTCTTGCTTTTCTCTTCTCCGCGCTCTCCGCGGTTTTTTTTCTTGTTTTCCTGGAAATCCGCACCTCAAGCGATGGCTCCCCGGGTCAAAGAGGCTTCAGTTCGGTCCGGCCGCCGGTCCGGATAAGGACGAAATGATCGGGCGGCACCGTTCCCCAGCCCGGATCCCGGCGCAAGGCCTCGGAGGATACGACCACGGCTCCGTCCGTTTTTTTCTCCGGGCACCATCCGGCAGACGGAATGAGAACGCGTGGCCGCGCGCACATGGGCCAGTATGCAGGAACTCTCGACCACGTGGGCCAGGGAATGCAGGTTGGCGTTGTTCCACGCGGGCGTGATCGAAGGGCCGCGTCCCGGCTCAAAGCCGGTTGAGAAAACCGCGCTTGGCGGCGGGATCGGTGGCCGTGTTCAACAAAGCGGTGTAGTTCAAGTTCTGCGCAAAGGGGAAGTAGGCCGGGAAGGGATGTTCGTCGGCGATGTAGCCGAGCGCCTGGACGACCAGGGCACGGTCGGTGGGGCTGATGGTGCGCCGGGGAAGCAGCCGAAGCAGCGGAAGGATTCCCCGGCGGTCCCCCAGAACGGCCAGGGAAGTCGCCACGGCCTGGATCACGGGCCCGGAAGGCGGGCCGTCCGCATCGTCCTCCAGAAGCTGCAAGAGCGCGGGGACCACCCGGGGGTCCCGCAAGAGCGCCAGGGAAATGGAAAGATCGCGCAGCAGTTCGGGTTCGTTTCCCGAGGCCTTGAGAAGATCCAGCATCTCGTCCTGGTACTGGCGGGCCCCCATGAGAGCCAGGGAAACCGCACAGGTTCCCTGCACGACGGTGACTTTCGACTCCATGAGGAATTGGAAGACCTCATCGGCTGCGTTTTCGTCGTGGGCCAGGCCCATGGCCAGTGCGTAGCCCACGCGGACGTTGGGGTTCTTCTCGTTCCGGAACTTGACTTCCAGGGCATGGCCCATGATGGCGGGCCAGGGGACCGTTCCCGTCCGCGGGCTGCGGGCGACCAGGATCCCCAGTGCAAGCCCGGCCCAGGGGCGTCCCAGGGTGGGGGCGTGCAGCATGCGGTCCAGGAAATGCGGCACCAGCTCCTCCCGCACCAGCTCGGACGCCGGCCCCGCCTTCGCTCCCAGGTAGGCCAGCGAGATGAGGGAGAAACGCCGGACCACGAGATCCCGGTCCCAGATGGAGGTTCGTTGGAGGAGCCGGACCGTGGGTTCGAACCCGGCCTCCCCCGGTTCGGCCATGAGGCCCAGGGACTGCGCGATGGGCCGCCGGATCTGATAGGGAGCGAAACGCCAGAGAAGAATGCGCCCGAATCGTTCCGTCATGGCGGCGATCGCGTCCCGGTCGCCGCTTGCCAGCAGGATCTCGCGGATGGCATTGGGGATGTGGGAGCGGACCGTGATGTGCTGCCGCCGCTCCTGGAGCAGAAGAAAAAGATCGTCAACCAGCCGTTTCGGGTTGCGGGGCCTGACCTTGGCGAGCGCAAGGATGGCTGCCAGGCGGGCGTCCAAAGGGGCGGGGCCGGGGTCGATGAGGGTCTTCCAGAGCGCCGCACGGATCGTTTCCTGGTCCTCCCCCGGCGGAAGACCGGAGGCCAGAAGTCCTAGCCCGTAGGCCGCGAAGGCGCGCAATCGAGTGGGGACCCCGGTGGGGCTGCCGGTGCGCTTCCTTCCTTCGGGAGAATCCTCGAGAAGATCCACCAGGATGTTCAACCCGTTCGAAGTGGGAAGGCGGCCGAGGGCCAGGGCGGCCGTCTCGGTCATCTCCGCATCCCGCCGGAGGAAGGGAATCACTCCGGCGAGGTCGGCTTCCGGGTCGTGTGCGGTTTTCGCGATGGAGAGAAGCGCGGGAATCACCAGATCGCGTGCGCCGAAAGCGGCTACTTGATGAAGAGCTGGAGCCACGTACTGCAGAAGGAAGGGCCGTGACGGGCGGAACCCGTCCTCCCCCGCGGCGGCGCGCTCAAGCCCCACCAGAACGTCGCTGTCTCCGGAAAAGACGTTTTGGGAGGCCCGATGGCGCAGATCCAGGTAGAGATCCTTGTTGAAATCCCACCAAGTCTCCCAACTGTCGAAATCGAGATCCGGCTCGCCTTCCTTGGGAGGCGTGGGGGGAGGCACGGAAATCCCGGTGGCCGCGGATTGGGCGGACGCGGAAGCCCCCAAGGCCCCCAGGCCCAGAAGCAGGATCCAAAGCTTCCCCCTGGTCATGCGTGAAAGAGGCGGGGAAGCCCGGCCCCCGCGCAGGGATCATACGAGACGGGCGAGTTCCAAGAGACCGTTTTCCGGTGTTTGACGGATTCCGGCCGCCCTCCTAGTTTGAGAGGGCTTCTTGGAGCACCCCCCACCCCCTCACGGAGGATCCCCTTGTGAAAGAAGCCTGCCACCGCCTGTTCCTGGGCGCCTCGATCTTTTTCTTCGTTCTCGGCTCACCGCTCAACGTACTCCTGGCGACGGACTTCTTCGTCTCCGGGACCGGGGACGACGCCAACGACGGACTCGCTTCCGGCACCGCCTTCCGCACCATCACGCGCGCCATGCAGGGAAGCGGCGGAGGGCTTGCGCCCGGCGACCGCATCCTGGTGGCTGCGGGGACCTATGACACCGCCGCGGGCGAAGTCTTTCCCATTGCGATCGCGGACGGGATCACCATCCTGGGCCCCGGCGACGGAACCGCCGTCGTGGAAGGGCCCGGGGTTCCGGGTGCAGGACGAAGAGACCTCTTCACTGTCGGCAGCCTGACCAACACCACCGTGGTCCAGGGGCTGACGATGCAGGGGGGAACGGCGACCGGCCGGAATTCCGGCACCGCCCTGATCGAGGTTCTCGGCGCCCCGGACGATCTCAAGGTTATCGACAACGTCTTCCTCAACGGGCTCGGGGCCTTGTGGCACCTTGGAACGGCGGACAAGAAGGCCGTCAGTGTCCTCTTCCAGGGCAACACGGTCACCGGCAGCCGGGATGACGCCTTCTTGTGGTCGACCACTTCGGTGACGAGCAGTCCTGGTGTTGCTCAAGCGGTTGGAGGAGGTCCGGTCCACACCTTCGTCATCGACAACAACACGTTCAACGGCGGCATCGTGGACGACGCCGTCGAGATCAAGGGCTTCTCGGGAGCGTTCTTCGACGTCACCGTCACTGGGAACACCCTCGACGGCATCGTGGACGACGGACTCGACTTCCATCTTTTTGCCGAGACGAGCGCCTCCGCCACGGGAGTCTATCTGGTCGAGAACAACACCGTACGGAACGTCGGCCATAGCGGGATTCGTTTCAATGTTTCCGCGACCGAGTTAGCCGGACTCGCCCGCGCGGACGTGACCATCCGCAACAACACGTTGGACGTCTGCGGATTCGCGGGTCTTGAAATGAACCAGTCCGGCAGCGATACCGCGCTGGCTGAAATCCTGGGGACCATCGAGTTCAACACCTTCACCGACCTCCAGAACGGGATCTTCGCGAGCCTCACCGGGACTTCCACCGCCACTGCTTTCTTCCATCCCGTCATCCGTTACAACTGCATTTCCGGAGGAGTGGACGGGATGGTCTTCACTCTCGAGCAGAGCGAAACCGGCGTGATCGACTTCGCCCCCAAGGTCTACGGGAATCTGTTCCTCGGCAACACCGGGGACGACGTGCGGCTCACCTCCTCGATCGAGACGGATTCCCTGATTACCTTCCGTCCGGACTTCGGGGGCGGGAGCGGCAAAGTGGGCATGGATCTGGGGCTCAACATCTTCGAGGGCAAGGATCCGGGTCCCGGCCCGGGCGGCAACTTCGATTTCGAATTCGGCTTCGGGCCGGCGAGTTTCATGGCTCCGGCGAGAGGGAATTGGTGGGGGACCTTCAGCGCCGCGACCATCGAGACGCACGTCTTCCATAATGGCGACAACCCCTTCCTGGGCACGGTCGACTTCGGCGGTTTCCTCAATCCCGCCCTGAAGCTGAAACCGGGCCAGAAGACGATCAAGAAGACCGGCGGAGAGCGGATTTCCATGACGGCCGGGAAGCGATCCGCCTTCCTGGCCCAGGCCGGGAACAAGAAATTCACCGCCACCCTCAACGGGATTCCGGTGATCAACCCGGTGATCAGTCCGGATCACACCAAGATCACCTTCACCACGCCCGACCTGACCGCAGCCCCGCCGCTTCGCGGAACCAGCGTGGACGACGCCTTCTTCCAACTCTTCCTTCCGGGAGGGACGGTTTCGGGCACCTTCATCTTCCTCTTCACCCTTGCCACGGGCATCGGCGGTCCCTTCAACCCGAAGTGCTTCCTGACCACGGCAGCCTATGGCGACCGCACCGCCCCCGAGATCGGGATGTTCCGGCGCTGGCGCGACGAGAGCCTGGCGGGCAACGCCGTGGGACGGCAGCTCGTGCGGGCCTATTACGCGGCTTCGCCCCCCTTGGCCGAGTTCGTGGTTTCGCATCCGCCGCTCCGGGCGGTCTCGCGGGCGATCCTGGCCCCGGTCCTGGGTGCGGTGCGCCTTTGGCTTGACGCGGCCTGGGTCTACG
>CAZQAP010000214.1:1536-4641 GCA_964591365.1 uncultured Planctomycetales bacterium | reverse complement strand
TCGGGATCGACCAGGACGAGGGTGGGCCACGACCGGACGCCGAAGCTGCGCCAGATCTTCATCCCTTCGTCAACCACCACCGGGTGATGGACCCCGTAGCGAAGCACCGCTTGGCGGATGTTGCGCTCGTCCCCTTCCTCCTCGAACTTGGCCGAGTGGACCCCGATCACGAGGAAGGGCTCGTCGCGGAAATCCGACTCCAGGCGGGCCAGGTCGGGAATCACGTGCATGCAGTTGATGCAGCAGTAGGTCCAGAAGTCGAGCAGGACCACCTGGCCGCGCAGCTCCTTCCAGGTGAGCGGGTGGTCGGTGTTGAGCCAGGTGCGGCCTTCGAGCGGCGGGGCCGGGGCTTGGGAGTCTTGCATGAACGAAGGGCCGGGACAGGCCGCAAGAAGCAGGAGCGGGAACAGCATGGGTGGCCGGATCATCGGGTGGCGGGAGGGCGGACTTCCAACCTTCGCACCGCTTCGCCAGCCGTTGCCTTCTTTTAGGCCTGCAAGGAGCGGATTCCCGCGCTTTTCGGGGCCCCCTGCTATCTTTTCGGGTTCGCGATGAAGGCTTTTCTCCCTCCGAAGCCGGGATCCCCGCGCGAAATCCTGGGAATCTCCTGGCCGATCGGGGTCTCGATGCTCTCGATGACCTTCAAGGGGCTCATCGACATGGCGATGGTGGGCGCCCTGGGCACGGAGGCCCTGGCGGCGGTCGGCTTCGGCTCGGTGGTGGCCTACAACGCGCTGGCCTTCGGCATGGGCGTCCTGCGCGGGCAGAAATCGCTCGTGGCCCAGCACCTCGGCGCCGGCGACCGGCGCACCTCCTTCTCCTTCGGGGTGCACGCCTTCTACCTGGCGCTCCTGTTCGCCGCCGGGTGCGTTCTTCTGGCCCCCTGGGCCGGGCGGGGCATCTCCTTCCTGGCCGGGCGCGCGCACCTCTCGGGGGAAGCGGCGCGGATGGCCTCCGTCTACGTGACCTGGCGCCTGGGCCTGGGCGGAATCTGGCTCGTGGCCCTTTCGATCGCGGAATACCTGCGCGCCACCGGCCGCACGCGGCTTCCCATGGCGTCGGACCTGATCGTCCACCCGCTGAACATCCTCTTCAACTGGATCCTGATCTTCGGAAACCTCGGTGCGCCGCGCCTGGGGGTTGCCGGGTCCGCGATCGGCACCGGGCTCGCCGACCTGGTCTCGCTGCTCCTGCTTCTCGTGCTTGCGCGCCCGGCGGGCGGCCGGCTTCCCCGCGGTTCCTTCCGCTTCTTCCCGCGGCGGCTGGCGCGCGCCTGGTCGGTGGGGGTGGCCAGCGGGGTGCAGTTCACGCTCGAGATGGTCGGCTTCACGATCATCACCTGGTTCGTGGCCTTCCTGGGCACCACCGCCCTGGCCGCACACCAGGCGGCCCTGGCCATCCTGCACGTCTCCTTCCTGCCGGGACTCGCCATCGGCGACGGCGTGGCGGTGGTCGTGGGCCGCGAGGTGGGGGCGAAACGATGGAGCGCCGCCCGGCGCGCGGTGCGCAGCGGGGTCAAGCTGGCGCTGCCCCTCATGGTGGGGATGGGCCTGGTCTTCTTCCTCTTCGGGGGCGTCTTCTGTTCGCTCTTCCTCAAGAGCGACGACCCGGAGGTGCGCGCAAGCTCGATCGCGCTCGGGGCCGCGATCCTCAAGGTGGCGGCGGTCTGGCAGGTCTTCGATGCGCTCCAGATCGTCTACCGGCTGGCGCTGCGGGCGGCCGGGGATCACCGCTGGGTGATGATGGTCGGCATCCTCTGCTCGTGGCTCTTGAGCGTTCCGCTGGCCGCCTTCGTGGTCTTCGGGATCGGGGGAAGCGTCGTGGGCGTGTGGGCCATCTGGACGGTGGAACTCTCCACCGGCGCGTGGTTCTTCGTGCGGCGCTGGCGCCGCGGCACCTGGATCCAGAAGCGGCTGGTGGAGGAGGAAGAGGAGGTTTTGGCGGCGTCCGCGCTCCCTCGACTCGGGGCGGAAGGCCTGGGATGACAGGCCGGAAGGCGGTCGCTACCCTGCCGCGCCCTTCACGTCCTTCATTCCCCTCGACCCCCTCGACCCCGTCGAATCATGTTCGCAGCCCTTCCCCTGGCTCTCTTCGCCTGCCTCCCCTTCCAGGACGCCCCCCCCGCCGCCGGCCAGAATCCCGCTCCGAAAGAAGAAAAGCACTGGAGCGGTTCCGTGGACGCCGGCGCCACCATCCTGTCCGGCAACAACAACAGCATCACCAGCACGCTCAATGCCCAGACCAAGTACGAGAAGGGCAAGAACCGCGTGATCCTGGACGTCCGCTACACCGGCGTCCGCCAGGACGACGCCACCGGCAACTCCACCACCTCCTCGCGCCTCTACCAGGCCGACGGGAGCTACAACCGCTTCCTCGACGAGGAGAACAACCTCTATCTCTACATCAACGGATCGGGCCGGCGCGACGTGCCCAACGGCCTGCAGATCCGCGAAGTGGCCGGCGGCGGGGGCGGCTACACCTTCCGCTGGAACGAGGACAAGACCCAGGTCAGCATGGAGGGCGGGCCTTCCTACGTGAAGGAGAACAACGTCGGCGTTCCTTTCGCCAACTATGCCAGCGGCCGGGCGGCCGCGCGCATCGACGTGAAGCTGCTCGAAAACGTCTCGGTGCTGGCCAACGGGGAGTTCCTCCAATCCCTCGAGACCGGGCAGGACCGTTCGGCCACCGGACAGGTCGCGGTGCGCTGGAACTTCGGAGAGCACTGGTTCGTCCAGGGGACCCTCGGAGTGGCCTGGGACAACACGCCGGCGACCGGATTCCAGAAGACGGACTACCGCTACGTTTTCAGCGTAGGCACCAGTTTCTGACCGGCCGGCCGGTTGCCCAGCCGGACCCGTGGGCGCAGAATGCGCCCATGATCCTGCAATCCGCCCGGAGGACCACGCCGTTCTTCCGGGCGGCGTTTCTCCTCTTCTGCGGGCTGCACGT
This sequence comes from uncultured Planctomycetales bacterium, assembly GCA_964591365.1. Classification (GTDB taxonomy): domain Bacteria; phylum Planctomycetota; class UBA1135; order UBA1135; family UBA1135; genus CAZQAP01. Next base: position 1,692 of record CAZQAP010000214.1, on the reverse strand, counting down.
GGCGCTTCTGGCCTCGACGCGCCTCTATCCCTTCCTCGACCTCCCCTATCACCTGGCCGAGGCCTCGATCGTGCGCCACTTCGGCGAAGCCGGCAACCAGTTCGCCCATTTCTTCGATCCGGTCCTCTTTCCGCGGCCCAACGTCGCCCACCTGCT
>CAZQAP010000214.1:0-1436 GCA_964591365.1 uncultured Planctomycetales bacterium | reverse complement strand
GAAAGGCAGCCCGCGCACCCGCCTGCGCCTGGCCCTGTTGATCCTGGTCTCCTTCTTCATCCACGCCCAGATGGTGCTCTATTCCCTCCTGATACTCTTCACCACGGCACTGTTCTTCTTCTGGAGGACGCCGCGGCAGTTCCTGGGCCGGGCACTTGCCGGGCTTCCCGCCCTGGTTCCGCTGTTTCTCTGGTGGAGTTCGGTGGGCAGCGACTGGCGCGGAAGCAGCACCGGGGAATCCCTTCTCGGTTACTACCTGCACCGCTTCCTTCCCAGCCTTCCCCAGCGCGTTCAGCTCCTGGCGCTCGACAACCAGCACCTCTTCGATGGAGGCTGGGGCCTCTTCTGGGGTTTCTTCTTCGCCCTTGCGGCCCTGTTTCCGCTTCTCTGGGGCCTGCGCTTTGCGCGCCGGCGCTTTCGGGAAGTGCTTTCGGGGAAGGCCGGGGCCGCGGTGGGGCTTTTCTGCGGCGTCACCTTCCTGGCGATGGTTCTTCTCCCGCACCGGCTCTCGGGCCAGGCCCACATCTGCGAACGCTTCGCGGTCTTCTTCCTCCTCTCCGCCCTGGTCCTGGGAAGCGCCCTGCGCCAGGTGCAGCTTCCCCGCGCTGCGACGGCGCTCCTGATCCTGGTCCCCCTGCTCCATTTCGGGCTCTATTTCGACTACTTCCGATCCTTCGACCGCGAGAACGCGGATTTCACGGCCGGCTTCCTTCCCGACCCCGGCTCGGAGGGCGGGCGCACTCTGGCGGGGCTCGTCTACGCCAACAAGTTCCGCGGCGCCGACCTCTACGTGCACTTCCCGAGCTACTACACCGTCTGGAAGAGCGGGGTGGCCACCGTGCGCTTCCTCGAATACCGTTTCCACCTGATCGGACGGCGGGCGGGCGAGGACGAGCTTCCGCCCTACGACGAGTGGATCGGAAACCGCGGCGAATACAAGGGCGCCTACCGGCACATGGACTATCTTCTGGTGCGCGGCGAGACCCCGGAGGCCACGAAACCGCTCCTCGCCCGGCGCTCTCTTCTCCGGGAGGCGGGCCCCTGGACGATCCTCGGCCGGGCGCGCTGATCCGGCCGGCCTATTTCTTCCCGGCCTTCATCATCCCGACCACTTCGCCCTCCTCGGGGAAGCGGTCGACCGCATGCTTGCTGAAGAGGAGCTTGCCGTCGACCTCGATGTCGAAGATGCCGCCCGACCCGGGCTTCAGCTCCACTTTGGTTCCGAACTCCTTCTCGATCTCGGCGGCCAGACCGGACGCCCGGGGGAGGTAGTTTCAGACCGAGCAGTAGGTGATCCGAACGCGCATGGATCCATTGTGCCACGAACGGGAAGCGAAGAAAAACCTCCGCCGGCTCCGCGGGCGGGCCTCCCCTCCGGGTGGGCCGACCTGGACTTGAACCAGGAACCGACGGATTATGAGTCCGCTGCTCTGACC
>CAZQAP010000213.1:0-4690 GCA_964591365.1 uncultured Planctomycetales bacterium | reverse complement strand
GCCGCATCAGGTTCGCGAACTGGAAGATCCAGAACAGGATGAGGACCAGGCCGACGAGCAGGAACAGGATGAAGAGGGCAGTCGGCAGTCCGGACAGGTCGAAGTCGAACGAGTTCATGGGAATCACACCTCCAAAAGGAACCGGCTCGAAGTTTCGGCGGGCGGGCCCGCTCCGTCAAGACGAGTACCGCGAGTACCGTGCCGGAGCAATTTGTTCTGGATTGCGTCCCCCCCCCTCTGATCCGGGCCCGATTTCAACGCCGGGAATCCCTCTTTCCGGGCCGCGGCGGGAATCGAGAACAAATTGCTCCGGCACGGTATTTCGGTATTTCTTGACGCTTGCAGCCCAAGGGGGTACCTTTCTTTTAAACCTTTGTTTGAGACAAGCCGCCATGAAAAACCCTGCCCGCTTCTTTCTCCCGTCCGCCCTTCTGTTGGCCGGCGGGCTTTCCCTCCTCCCGAGCCTTTCGGCCCAGGTGATCCTTCATCGCTGGAAACAAGTGCCCGCCAAAGGCATCTTCGACGTCCAGCAGCTCTCCGACGTGGACGGGGACGGGATCCCCGAGATCCTCCTCTGGGATCAGCAGACCGGAGCGGATGCCGAGATCTGGATCTACTCGCTGGCCCGCCAGCAGATCCTGGTGAACATCCCGACTGGTACCCAGAACTTTGCGAATCTGCGCTCTTCAAGCGATCTGGACGGAGACGGGCTCCGGGATATGGCCGCGTCCTTTTTGCTTGACTTCCCCGATCCACCCACGCAAAGACTCATTATCAAAGCTTTGAGTGGACTTGATGGAAGTCCACTCTGGGTGGCCGACCCGACCCTTCTTGGCTTTCAATTCCTAAACGGTGTTGCTCCTGTTGGAGACATCAACGGGGACGGGGTGGAAGATATCGCCGCAACCCTTGGCCCCGGAGGCACCCATGGCACGGTCATCTCCGGCGTGGACGGCACCTTCCTCCTCGACCTGACCTCCAACGACGTCTTCGGCGTGGAGGTGCTGCGCCCGGCTGGGGACATCAACGGAGACGGCTTCAACGACATCATCGACTACACCGGGAATGTGGAGTTCTTCTCCGGGAAGGACGGAAGCGTGCTCCTGGCGCTCCCCTTCGACACCCAGGACGGCCACCTGCGGGCCTATGTGGTCGGGGTGGGGGACGTGAACGGGGACGGCCGGGACGACTGGGCCGAGGGTTGGCGTGGGGACACCGGCGACGACCCCCCGGTCTGCATCACCCCGTTTCTCAAGGTCTTCAGCGGGATCCCCCCGCGCAAGATCGACGAGGTGGCCGGGAGGACCATCGCTGACCCGATTTCCACCGGCCCCTTCTTCCACCACGATTTCGACGGGGACGGTGTGGACGACATCCTCTTCTGGGGGGCCCAGGGCGGCGCCATCCGGTGCGGAGGAGTTCCCTCGGTCGATCCAGGTTACGTCTCCATCCGTTCCACGGCGCGGAAGAAGACCCTGATCACCTGGGCCAATTCGGGCTCCGGCTGCGGCTTTGATGGGGATCCCCTATTCCTGGAGGATCTGTCGGAGGACTGGGACGGAGACGGGCATCCCGATCTCCTGGTCACGCGGATCTTGTACGGCGGTGAGATCCTGGCGCTTTCGACCGGAAAACGCCTGACCCTGCCCGGCAACTCGCTCTCCCGGTCCGCCGGAGGAACGCTCACCTTCCGCCTGAACGCAGGGCCACGCTACCACGGCCGCCGGGCCTTTCTGCTCCCGGGAGGGGAGCAGACCTGGCCGTTCTTCTTCACGGAATACACGATCCCCTTTGTTGGGCGAACGGAAGGTTTCGGAATCCCCTTCGTCTTGACCCCGCTCACCAACCGGGTCTGGGATCACCGCGGCGACCCGCGTTTCGGCGCCTTCCAGACGCGCCTGGATGCGGAGGGGAAGGGAACGTTCCAGCTCTCCTTCGCACCCGGTGGCCTGGACCAGAGCCTCGTGGGGAAGATCTTCCACTTCGCAGCGCTGCTTGAATCCCCCGTTCCCGAAAAGCCCGAGACCGCAACCGAAGCGGTCCGGGTCCGCATCGATCCTTGAACCACCTGCCACCAACCCTCAGTCGAGGACGGCGGCGGCCGGCGGCGTCAGCCGGGCGTTTCCTCCCCCTTGGGCCTGCACCAAGGCCTGGGCCTTGAGGGAACGGCCCTGCAGGGAAGGTTTCGCCGGCACCTGAAGACCGAGGCTGGCCCGGCCGCCGGGGCCGGTCTGGAATCGAAACTCCCCAAGAACCCTGTCGAGGTCGAGCCAGAGGTCGCCCTTCCCCCCCAGGGAGCGCGGCTGGGAGAGCAGCCGGCTGGTGAAGGCCAGCCGGACGCTGGCCGGGGCGCCTGCCAACACGCGCACCTGGAGGATGCCCCCCGGCGAGGGTTCGGAAAGTTCGAGGAAGGGCGGGGCGAGGATGCCATAGCGCCGGATGGTTACCGCGCTGGGTTGGACCACGTGGAAGTAACCCACGAAAGCCCGGCCCTCGTGGAAGACGATCTCCGTGTGGCGGGTATCGTCGTCCGCGGGTGTGGCGTCCTGGCCGGAGACGAGCAGCCAGTCCACCGAGCCGTCCACGTCGGCGATCCGCACCCAGGCCTGACCGATGGCTCCTGCCGTTGGAGGGCTGGCCGCATTCACCAGGGTCCAGCCCCAGGCCTCCATCCCGTCGTAACGGGCCCGCCCCGTGGCGTAGGTGGGGCGGTCGGGAGCGAAGAGGGGCGGTTCGAGTTCGGAACCGAGGAGATTCCAACCGGCATCGTAACGGTAGTCCACCAGGCCGTTCTGGCTCCAGAGGCCGGGGCCGGCCGGGTCGCGGGGGCAGGTGAGCAGGCGGAACTCGCCGCCCACCGAGTCGAGCATTCCCGACCACGGGGCCTCGAGAGGGTTCTTCAGCAGGAGGGGGCCGCCATGGCCGTCGTGGACCACGAGCTGGAAAGTCTGGGGATCCAGGCCGAAAAGGGCAAAACCGTCCGGAATGCGGTCCGGACGGACGTGGACGACCCAGGCATACAGGATGCCGTTCACCAGGGCCAGCCCCTGGTCGTCCATCTTGAATTCGCCCAGGTCGTTGGCTCCCTCGAAGAGTATGGATTCCCCCTGCAGGGACCAGTCGGGCCCGTAGCGCCGGATCACCATGCGCTTCAACTTGGAGTTTCCCTGGAGGTAGTTCGCCTCGAAACTCAAGAAAAAGGCGCCAGGAGCGGCGACCATCTGGTGGTCGGTATAGGCGCCGAGGCCCTGATCGCCGGGACCGTAGAGCAGCTTGTAGTCCGCCCCGAAGAGGCTCCCTGTGCGGTCGGTCCAGGAGCCGTCGGGCGCAACGTCGAACACTTTGAGCACGATCTGGGTATCCCGGCCCTGCCCTTGTCCCGGAACGGTCTGGCGGAAGGCGACGTGGGCCCGGCCGCCGGCGATGGCCATCTCCGGCCGGGAAAGATCGTCCGCACTGTAGAAGACCGTGTCTTCCAGGGTCCAGTTCGAGAGGGGAGTCTGTCCGGGAAGGCCGGGCGCAACCGCAAGGAAGATCGGGAAGAGGAGGAGAGGGAGGATGTGCTTCGTCATTGAAATCTCCGCAGAGAAGTGGAACGACCTCCTTGCAACCCCGTCCACCGGGAAAGGTTCCGCCTCGAGGCGCGAACCCGTTCGAACGCGGGGCGGCAATGGAGGCGTCCAGGTGGGCAGGATCGAGTGCCGTTTGACAGGCGGATGAGCGGCTTCCGTGTACAAGGAAAAGGAGTTCGCATTGAGGCTCCGGAAACCTGGAAAACGTCCCCGGGCCGCAAGCTATGCTGACCCCCGGGTCCGAATGGATGAACGGATCCGACCCCCTCCAAACACACCAGCCCACGGGAGGCAGATCATGGAGTTCCTGACCGAATTGTGGCTACCAATCCTGCTCGCGGCGGTCTTCGTCTTCGTCGCGAGTTCCATCATTCACATGGCGTTGCCGTTTCACAAAGCGGATTGCAAGAAACTCCCCGGCGAGGAGGCCTTGCTCGCCGCGATGCGCAGCCAGGGAGTTGCGCCCGGCCAGTACGTGTTCCCCCGTCCAGGTTCCATGAAAGAGATGTCCTCGCCGGAGATGGTCGCGAAGTACCAGCAGGGGCCGGTCGGATTCCTGAACGTCGTTCGGAGCGGCGCCCCGGGCATGGGCAAAAACCTGGTGCAGTGGTTCTGCTTCTCGCTTCTCGTCGGCGTCTTCGTCGCCTACCTCGCCTGGCACGCGCTGGGCCCGGGGGCGGATTACCTGCAGGTGTTCCGCATCGCCGGGGTCGGAGCGATCCTCGGCTACGCGGCCGGGATCGTTCCCAACGCCATCTGGAAGGGCGAAGGCTGGGGGGTCACCTTCAAGTTCGTCGTGGACGGCGTGATCTACGGGCTCGTCACGGCTGGCACCTTCGGCTGGCTCTGGCCTGCCGCGGTCTGACCCCGGCTACGCGCCTGCAAGCGCCTGACCGATCCACTCGCGGGCCAGCGCATGGAGATCGGCCCAGGCCTCCCAGACGGAGCGCGCCCAGCGCTCCACCGCCAGGGCGTGGGCCTCGGGCCCCTGCGCCTCGCGCACCTCGGCGATCGTCAGCGTTCCCCGGAAGGCGGGGATCTCCGGTTTGGAAAGCCGCGAGGTCCCGTCCAGCCAGCGGCGCAGCTTCGCGCTCCCCGTGGCCGCGCTCCCGCCGTGC
>CAZQAP010000212.1:0-4706 GCA_964591365.1 uncultured Planctomycetales bacterium | reverse complement strand
TCGAGGTCGAGGGCGCAGCGGAAGTGGCGCTTGGGGCAGGAGGGGCGGCCGTGGATGCCGCACGGGCGGCAGTCGAGCCCCTTCACCTCGAGAACGATGTCGCCGGGGCCCTGCGGGGCGAAGCCGAACTCCGGAACCGTGCTGCAGTAGATCGCCACCACCGGAATGCGCGCGGCCACCCCGAGGTGCATCGGCAGGCTGTCGTTGGTGACCAGCACCGCCGCCTTCTCGAGCAGGGCGTACGACTCGCGCAGGTTCAGGCTTCCGCAGAGATCCAGGACGCGGGCGCCGGACCCGGGTTCGAGCCCCGCCGCGGCCAGGATCTCCCCGGTCAGTTCCTGGTCTTCCTCGCCCCCGAGGAGCACGCAGGGCAGTCCCTCGGTGGCCAGGGACCGGAGCACCTCGGCGTAGCGCTCCGCCGGCCAGCGCTTGGTGGCCCAGATCGATCCCGGAGCCAGGGCCACGAAGGGCTGCGGGGGCGCGAGATGGGCGGCGCGTTCACGCTCCTCGGCGGTCGGGAACATGCGCGGCGGGACCCGGCCGGCGTGGCCGACCAGCCGCAGGTTGCGTTCGATCTCGTGCCCGTTCTCGAGATAGGGGACCCGGCGGGTGTAGAGCCGGGCGCCGGAAGCGTTGGCGAAACCGATCCGCTCGGGGATGCCGGCCAGGCGCAGCAGAAAGGCCGTGCGCCAGGAACGGTGCGAACAGACCGCGCGGACGTAACCGCGCGCCCGCAGGCGGCGGGCCATGCGGCGCAGTCCTCCCATTCCCCGGTCCGCCCCGCGCTTGTCGAAAACCAGGATCTCGCGGATGCCGGGATGCCCCTGGAGGATCTCCGCCCCCCCGGGGGAGGTCAGGAAGTCCAGAGGACGGCCCGGCCAGCAGCGGGCCGCGGCCCGCACCATCGGTTCGGCGCACAGGACATCGCCGAGAAAGGAGGTATCGACCAGGAGGGTCGGACCTTTGGGCACCCCTCCATTCTAGTCGAGAAGGTTTCCCGCCCCGATAGGCCCGGGAAACAAGGCCGAACCAGGATTCCGCTTCAATCGGGCGGGTGGCCGGGGTTGGCGGGGATGCGGTCCAGGGGGCGGACGGTGGCGAGCGGCACGACCCCCGCGGCGGGGGCGGCCTGGTCGTAGAGACGGTCGAGCTTGCCCGGGTCGGTGACGTACTCGGTGGAGAAGACCGGCCGGCCCCTGCCCTGCAGGAGCCCGATCAGGCCCAGGATGAACGGGTCGGGGTCGAAGGGGTTGTTCTGGGCCTTGTTGCCGCGGAAGAAGACGTCCTCGGTGGCCACGAAGTCGATCGTGGCCGCGAAGCGGTCGAGCTGGCGCGCGGCCATCTTCGCCGGCGTGGCCGGGTCGAAGGAACGCAATGTTGCGGCCGGGTAGAACCCCTCGGTGTAGATGGTCAGCCCGTTCTGGGGCACGACGAGGAAATCGGGCCGGCCGCGCTCCACGCGCGCGTGACGGGCGATCTCGAAGAGGAACTCCATCATGGCCAGCGCGGCGTCGTCCTTCTCGCCGACGCCGCCTTCGGAAACCGGCCCGAAGAACTCGAAGGCGTCCACGATGTCGAGGAAGACCCCGTCGAAACCCTGGTCGATGATCCGGTCGAGATAGCCCTCCCCCACCGCCTGGTTTCCCGTGAGGATGATCTCCTTCCACTCCGGCATCCAATAGCGCACCTTGAAGCTGCCGGGATAGTTGGGATTGGAGCCGGCCAGCACCTGCGGCGGCACGAAGGGCCAGTACCAGCGGAAGTCCTCGGCTTCGCCGATCGAAAGATAGGCCAGCACGATCTTGTGCTCGACCGGCCCGTTCCTCATGAGTTCCACCTCGGCGGGCGTGAAGCGCTGCGCTTCGCTGCCGTCCTTGGAATAGTCGGTGACGATCAGATCGTACTGCGTGGCCGCGAGCGCGGCCGGATCGACGAGGTCGTTGGTGGCCGGATTCCCCTGGAGCTGGTAGACGTAGTCGTTCACCGGGGCGAGATCGGGGCCCGCCGCCAAGGGCACCGGTTCGACCGCCGTCGTGGCCCAGCCGCCCGTGGCGGACGGGTCCGCCACCAGGGCCTGCACGAAGATCGTCTTCCCGTCGAGCCTGGCCTTGGCGGGGATGGGGACCGGCTTCCCCAGCCAGCCGCGCGCGTCGGTGGCCCCAAGGCCCAGGATGCCGAAGCGGCGCCCCTTCTTGAGGCCCAGCGGCACGCCGTTCCAGGTGCCGCTTCCGGTCTGGAAGTCGTAGGCGAGCTTGACGCTGCGCCCGCCCGGAGCCACGACCTCGATCCAGAGGGAGTCCCCGGGCCGCGGGCGCCCGTGGACGGCAAGCTCCTGCCCGGAAAGAGCCGGGGCGAGGAGGAACAAGGGGAGGAAAAGGGGGCCCAACCGCATGCCCTATGCTATCCGGCACACTCCAAGGAGAAACGGAGAACAAGATGAACAAACACCGCTGGGGACGGCTGGGAGCGCTTCTGGTCCTGGGGCTTGCAACCTGCGAGGTCCTGATCATGATCAGCCCGTTCGCGGGCTTCTTCTACGCGACCTTCCACTTCGAGTCGCTGCTGGGCTTCCTCTCGAAGAGCCCCGCCACGGCCTGGCTGAACGGTTTCTTCCTCAACCACTCGGCCGTCACCACCTCGCCGTTCCTGGAGGGGCAGCGCGAGGCGGGCATCTGGATCTTCTCCATCGGCCTGTGGGGCTTCCTGATCGCGGCGGTCCAGGTTTACGGCCGCAAGATCCTGGGCAAAGGAGTCGCCAAGGGGCTCCTCTACCGTTTCTGCCGCCACCCCCAGTACTTCTTCCTGGGCCTGGCGGGGCTCGGACTCCTCACCGTCTGGCCGCGCTTCCTGCTGCTCGGCCTGTGGGTGACGATGCTTTTCCTCTACGCCGGGCTGGCGCGCTTCGAGGAGGCGCGCATGCAGGAACGCTACGGCGACGACTACCAGGCCTACGCCGGCGGCCACAGGGGCTTCTTCCTGGGCGGCCTCCTGCATTCCATCTTCGTGGGCCCCTTCCTGCGCATGCGGCCGCGCGCCGTCGGCTGGCTCACCGCCTGGCTCTTCTCGCTGGCGGTGGCCTTCAGCGTGGCCTGGGGGCTGCACGACTTCACCGAAAGCCGGACGGTGATCGTGCAGCGCCCGGACGACCACGCGGTCGTGATCAGCGCCTGGCCCGAACCGGAGGCCTGGGTGAACCGCACCTTCGAGGCCGCCCTGGCCGATCCGCGCACCCGCGAGCCGCTCGGCGGGCTCGGGGGCCAGCCGCTCGTCGCCACCATCCTGCCGCCCAGGTACGTCATGAAGGGGATGTACTACAAGATGCCGCCCGGGGAAACCGCCGCCGAAACGAAGGCCGGCTTCCCGAGCGCCCTGAAGCGCATCGGCTGGATCTTCGCGCGCTTCCTGGTCCCCGTGAAGGGGGTCATCCGCTCCGACACCTTCATGGGCGTGGCTCCGGACGAGAATCCGGACCAGCCGGTCGAAGTGATCCTCTCGCGCGCCCGCAAGCTCTACAAGAGCGAGCTGCCGCTCGACGAGGCGCTCGATCCCGGGGTGGTCCTCACACCCCTGGCGGTGGCGGTGGTCGAGCCCGCCACCGGAAAGGTGACCGCCGTGCGCATTCCCCTGCCCCAGAACCAGTGGGGCCCCGAGGTCGTGATGCCGCTTTTCTGATCCGGTTCGGGCCGGCGGCGCTTGCCGGAGGAGGAAAAACCCGCCCTTTCCTCCCCGCTTCTTGGGAGCTTATAGCTGAAACGGGCTCCCGAACCCGAAAGGAAAACCATGTCCAACGCCTGCCTTCTGGACAACTGGGTCCAGGAATACTCCTCCAAGATCCTCACCGCCGAGGAGGCGGTGGACCGGATCCCCTCCGGAAGCCGCATCCTGATCGGCTCCGGGGCGGCCGTGCCGGTCGTCCTGGCCAAGGCCCTGGCCGACCCCGCCCACGGGCCCGGTGACGCCGAGATCCTGCACCTTTTGACCCTCGGGCCGGCGCCCTATTCCGCCCCCGAACTCATGAGCCGCTACCGCACCAACGCGCTCTTCATCGGGCCGAACGTGCGCCGGGCGGTCAACGAGGGGCGCGCCGATTACACCCCCATCCACCTGCACGAGGTCCCCTCGCTGCTTCAGCCGGGGGGCAACCTGCCGCTCGATGCGGCGCTCGTCCAGGTGACCCCGCCCGACCGCTCGGGTTTCGTGAGCCTGGGGGTGAGCGTGGACGTGGTCAAGGCCGCCATCGAGAACGCCCCGCTCGTCATCGCCGAGATCAACCCCAACATGCCGCGCACCCACGGGGATTCCTTCGTCTCCATCGAGCGCATCGACTGGCTGGTGCCGGTGGACCACCCGATCCCCGAACTGGGCACCCCTCCGCCCGGCAAGGTCGAGCTGGCCATCGGCCGCAACGTGGCCGAACTCGTCCAGGACGGCGACACCATCCAGCTCGGCATCGGCAAGATCCCCGACGCGGTCCTCCAGGCCCTGGACGGCAAGAAGCACCTCGGCATCCACTCCGAAATGGTCTCCGACGGGGTCATGGACCTCATCCGGAAAGGGGTCATCGACAACTCCCGCAAGACCTACCGGCACGGCAAGGTGGTGGTCTCCTTCGCCATGGGCTCCGCCGACCTCTACGAGTTCCTGGACGACAACCCGCTGTTCGATTTCCGGCCGGTGGATTTCACCAACAACCCGGTGAACATCGC
>CAZQAP010000211.1:0-4731 GCA_964591365.1 uncultured Planctomycetales bacterium | reverse complement strand
TCGCCCGCGGGTTCTCCTTCCACCAGGCCGGCTTCGCGCAGCCAGGGGAGCACGCGCCCGGTCAGTTCGGGAACAGGCGTTCGGCGGATGTACTCCCCGCACATCCAGCGGAGCTTTTCCGGATCGAACACGCCGCCGGCCTTCTGGACCCGGCCGAGATCGAAGGCCCGCACGAGGTCCTCCCGAAAGAAGATCTCGGTGTGGTCGTCGATCGAAAAGCCCAGCAGGCAGAGGAAGTTGAAGAGCGCCTCGGGCGGATAGCCCTTGAGACGGTAGTCCTCCACCGCCGTGTCGCCGGTCCGCTTGCTGAGCTTCTTGCCGTCCTTCCCCAGGATCAGCGGCAGATGCGCGAATTGGGGCACGGGAAGACCGAGCGCCTCGTAGAGCAGTACCTGCTTGGGCGTGTTGACCAGGTGCTCCTCGCCGCGCAGGACGTGGCTGATCTTCATGGCGGCGTCGTCCACCACGCAGCAGAAGTTGTAGGTGGGCACGCCGCTCGTGCGGACCAGCACCCAGTCCTCGACCTCGGAACTCCGGAAACGGACCTCGCCGCGGATGCGGTCGGAAACCAGGACTTCGCGCCCTTCCGGGACGGCGTGGCGCAGGGTGAACGGCTCCCCGGCAGCCGCCCGGCGGTCGGACTCCTCCCGGGACAGCCCCCGGCAGCGCCCGTCGTAGCGCGGATTCTCCTTGCGGGCCGCCTGGCCGGCCTTCAGGGCCTCCACCCGCTCGGGAGTGCAGAAACAGCGGTAGGCGTGCCCTTCCTCCAGGAGGCGGGCCGCGGCCCGACGGTAGTCCTCCGCCCTCCGGCTCTGGAAGTAGGGCCCGAACCCGCCCTCCTTCCCCGGGCCTTCGTCCCAGTCGAGCCCCAGCCAGCGCAGGTTGGAGAGGATCGACTCCAGGGCTGCTTCGGTGTTGCGGGCGCGGTCGGTGTCCTCCACCCGCAGAAGGAAGACGCCCCCATGGCGGCGGGCGAAGGCCCAGTTGAAAAGCGCCGTGCGCGCTCCGCCGATGTGGAGCCTCCCGGTCGGGGAAGGGGCGAAGCGGACCCGGACCGTCCCGACGCTGGCCGTCATCGTTCCGTCTCTCCTTCCGGCGCCTGCCGGCCCGTCAGCGGTCTTCCTGGAAGAGACGGGGATCCAGCGACTCGTCGAACGCCAGGACATAACCCCAGCGGAAGTTCAGGCTCTGGCCGGGAGCCATGCGCACCCGCCAGCGAAGCAGACCGCGATCCTCCAGGAGGCGCTGCGAGGAGGGATCGGAAAGAGGTTCCGGATGGATCTGGGTGGGAGACACGTCGAGGCGTTCATCCCGGCTGACGGGAATCGTGTCCTCCACGAGGACGTCCACCGCCCCGAGCGCGGAAGCGCTGAGTCGCAGGGTGGCGCGATAGACGCGCGTCACCCGCACCGTGGAGGCCAGCCAGCCCGGCTCCGCGCGTTCATCCGTCACCTTTTCCCATTCGACGGTCAGGTTGGGATCCACCCCCAGGTTCAAGGTGGTCGATTCCCCAGGCCGCAGAGTGGGCATGCTGGCTTCGCCCAGGTAGTCCGGCCCCAGAAAGACCTTGCCGGGGCCGCCGAGCAGGGGCGCATCCCCCGTCAGGGTGACCCGGGCCCGGAGAAAGGCGGAATTGCTCCGGGATGGGACCACGTAGCGTTCCGATTCGACATTGAGGGGAACCTGCCGGAGGGTGAACCGGTGGGGCCTGCCATCGGCGGGCACCGTCTTGCGCTCCGGAAGACGGAACTGGGTGCTCAAGCCGAAACGGGGAATGGATTCCGCCGAAAGCGGTCCCAGGCTCTCAGGGCCGATCGGGTCGGCGAAGGCCTTGACGGAAGGATCCTCGCCGGCGGTGCCGGCCCCCTCCTCCAGGGCCATTCCGTCGGCGGGAACCGGCCCCAGGGTGAAGGACAGGGACGGCAGGCTGGGAGGGGCCAGCCCCACGCTGGGGCTTGATGTGCTGAGCAGGATCCAGGCGTCGCCCCAATCCTCGCCGGTCTTCTGAACGACTTGGGCCACCAGGCCGACGCTTACCCCGGTGAGGTCGGGGGCGACACGGACGTCGTAGGTGGGCCGCCAGTAAGCTCCCGGAACCAGGTAGCTCAGCGCGAGATGGGCCGTCCCCGGATACTCGAACTGGAGTTTCAGGGTGGCGCGGTAGGAACGGCGCCGCAGCCGCTTCTCGAGTTCTTCGAGCTGCGCGTTTCGTTCCGCGAGCCGGCCATCCAGGTCCTGGAGGAGAGCGGTCACCCCGGCCTTCTCCTTCTCCAGTTCTCCGCAGCGGGTGCGGACGAATTCAAGCAGCTTGTCGAGCCCGCCGTCCTGGGCCGCGGTGGCCACCGCACTGGCTCCGCCGGCGCCCCCCATCGCCTTCCAGACCGAATCCACGAACGACTGTCCCGCGTCCACGGAGGCGAGATCGGCCCGTTTGTCCCGCAGCCGGGCCTGCAGGTCGGAGATCTCCTGAAGCAGATCCTCGCGCTCCTTGTTCCCTTCCGGATTGCCCTCTTCCGTGCCCACGTCCATGCCGACTACGACCGCGGGGCCGTCGAGGACCTTCACCTGGAAGGACGAACTCTGGGCCTGCAGGGAAAAGGGGCCCACCGTAACCAGCCGCCCGCCCTTCTCATCCGCTTTCACTTCGAAAGCCCGTTCCACCAGGGCCTGGCCGCCGTAGACGGTCACCCGTTCCAGGCGGGGCGTGAGGTCGGGGGATGTGGCGGTCCCGGCCTGCGCCAGGGGTGCCAGGAAAAGGGGCAGGAGGGCGGTCGCAAGCATGAGCACCAGAACCAGAGGGGGGCCCGCCGCGGGCAGGCCCGGTATTCTATTCGTCTGCGGGCCCGGGAATCTTCCCGGAATCGGGCCCTTCCCCGGCCAGGGAACCCTTCCATCCCCCCATGCATCCCATTCCCGTTGTCGGAGCCGGTCTGGCCGGGTCGGAAGCAGCCCTCCAAATCGCCGCTTGCGGGCTGTCCGTCCGTCTTTTCGAGATGCGGCCGCTGGCCTCCACCGGGGTCCACCAGGGGGATCGCTGCGCCGAGCTGGTCTGTTCCAACTCGCTGGGATCCCGGCTCCCCGGCCGGGCGGCCGGCCACCTCCAGGAGGAGCTGGACCTGCTCGGCAGCCGCCTCCTGGCCCTGGCCCGGGAACACGCCGTTCCGGCGGGCCAGGCCCTGGCCGTCGACCGGGAGGCCTTCGCGGAGGCCGTCACCGCGGCCATCGTGGCTGAACCCCGAATCGAACTGGTGCGGGAAGAAAAAACCGCTCTTCCGGAGGAGCCGGTGGCCATCGTGGCCAGCGGGCCGCTCACCAGCCCCTCCCTCGCCGCCGCCCTCCAGGATCTGGCCGGAAGAGAGCACCTTTTCTTTTTCGATGCCCTCGCTCCAGTGGTCGTCGCCGAAAGCCTGGATCGCAAGGTGCTCTTCCCCGCTTCGCGCTGGAACCTGGGCCAACCCGATTACTGGAATCTGCCCCTCGGCCGGGAGGAATACACCCGGCTCGTGGAACAGATCCTTTCAGCCGAACGGCATGCCCCGAAGCCTTTCGAGGAGACCGCCCCCGGGGCGCGGGCCTTCTTCGAACGCTGCCTGCCGGTGGAGATCCTCGCATCCCGGGGCCTGGACACGCTCCGCTTCGGACCGCTCCGCCCCGTGGGCCTGAGCAACCCGCGGACCGGCCGGCGCCCTTTCGCCGTCATCCAGTTCCGGCCCGAGAACCGGGAAGGATCCCTTTACAATCTCGTCGGCTTCCAGACCAGTCTGAAGTACGGGGAACAGGAGAGGATCCTCCGCGCGCTCCCCGGAATGGCGGAAGCCGAGTTCGTCCGGCTGGGAAGCATGCACCGCAACACCTTCCTCTGTTCACCCGAGCTTCTGGACCCGACCCTCGAGTTCCGCCAGAGGCCGGGGCTCTTCCTGGCCGGCCAGGTCTCCGGCATGGAGGGGTATTTGAGCAACATCGGATCCGGCCTCCTGGCGGGCCGCAACGCCGTCCGCAGGGCCCGCGGAGAGGCTCCCGAAACCCTGCCGCGCACGACCCTGCTGGGCGCCTTGGCCTCCCATGTCGCCACGGCTCCGGCGGCTTCCTTCCAGCCGATGAAGGCCGAATTCGGCCTGCTCCCCCCCCTCACCGGCCCCCGGCTTCCGGGTGCCGAACGCCGGGCGGCACTGGCCGCCCGCGCGCTCACCCACCTGAAGACCCACCTCCACGCGAACCCCCTGACCGGCTCCGCTTCCGCGGTTGCCTGAACCGATGCTCCAGACCACTCCCGAAATCACGCCCTTCACCAACGAGCCGCTCACCAATTTCTCCAAGGAGGAGAACGCCAAGGCCTTCCGGGAGGCTCTGGAAAAGATCGAAGCCGGTCTGCCGCTGATCTGCCGGCTCTGGATCGACGGCGAGGACCGGGAAGGATCCCAGTCCTTCGAGTCGCTCGATCCCGGCAAGCCTTCCCACGTGGTGGCCAACTCCGCCAAGGGGAGCCGCGAGGAGGCCATCCTGGCGGTGGCCGGGGCCAACAAGGCCTTCGGCGACTGGGCGGCCCGGTCGGCCGAGGAGCGGGCCGACCTCCTCGTCCGCGCCGCACGGGCCCCGCGGCTCCACAAGCACCAATTCTCGGCCATGATGGTCTTCGAGGTCGGCAAGAGCTGGGTCGAGGCCGACGCGGACACCGCGGAAGCCAGCGACTTCCGGTCGTGCTACGCACCGGAAGCCCCCCCCCCCCCCCCC
>CAZQAP010000210.1:0-4742 GCA_964591365.1 uncultured Planctomycetales bacterium | reverse complement strand
TTCGGAGATCCTCGTCCCCCATGGTTCCCCGGCACCAGGCAGACCCCTCCGACTCTCCAGGCGGATTCCGGAAGCCCAAAGAGCCCACCCGGAATCCTGATATGAAGGCCCGATCTTCCTTTCCGGGCACGTGAGACCTGCCGATAGAATGAAGGGGCGTCTCCAGCTCTTCCCCTGCTTCCCCCGGCCGAAACCGATGCCCGCTCCCCTTCTTCTCCTGCTCGCCTTCTCCCTGCCCGTCCAGGATCCCCTGGAGGGCCAGCTTCCCAAGAACGATCTCGGAGTGGCCGCTTTCCTGGAAGCCCATCCCGATTACGACGGGCGCGGGATCCGCGTCGCCATCCTGGACACCGGAATCGATCCGGGCCATCCCCTGCTTCAGAAGACTTCCCAGGGCGGGCGCAAGATCGTCGATTGGTACGACGCAACCACCGACGGGCGCGTGGAGACCGCCCGGGAGGCGCAAACCGAAAACGGGACCCTGATCGGCTTGAGCGGACGCCGGCTGCGGCTGGGGCGCTGGGACCGCCCCGGACGGCATTTCCACCTTGGGCGGGTCGATGCGGGCTTCCTTCCCGGCGATCTGAAGAAACGCATCCTGGAAGACCGCCGCCAAAGCTGGCAGCGGGCGAGACGGGCTCACGAGGAGGAGAAGCCGGCCGGAACGGATTCTCCGGCGAAGCCCGCCGGGGAATCCGACCCTCTGGAAACCGAACGGGAAGAGGTCTGGAAGCGTTTCGACGATCCGGGTCCGGTCTACGACCTGGCGGTCTTTCGGGATGAGAACGGCTGGCGGGTCGTTGTGGACAACGACGAGGATGGCGACCTGGGCGAAGAACCCGCCCTGCGCCCCTTCCCCGAAAGCGGCGACTGGGCCACCCTGGGCGAGGAAGCCCTGCTGAACTACGGCGTGCGGGTCGAGGAGGAAGGCCGGCGGGTGATCCTCCTTTTCGACGCCCACGGGCACGGCACCCACGTGTCCGGCATCGTCGGCGGCTGGGACGGGGAGGGGAGCCGCTTCAACGGCATCGCTCCCGGCGTGGAGCTTGTGGCCATCAAGATCGGCGACGGGAAGTTCGGCGGGGCCACCAGCGGCTTCTCCATCGCCCGGGCGATCGACTACGCCCTGGAAGCCGGCTGCCAGGTGGCCAACATCTCCTTCGGGGGCAGTTCCTTCTTCGCCGACGGCCGCGAACCCGACGCCCGCATCCTGGAGGAGGCCGCCCGCCGCGGCCTGATCGTCTGCACCAGCGCCGGCAACGAGGGACCCGCCCTGACCACGGTGGGGGCCCCGGCCACTTCGGCCGGCGCCTGGGCCGTCGCGGCGGCCGTCTGGCCCGACACCGAGCGGGTCAGCTACGGCTCCCTCGATCCGAGCGGCCCGGTGCTCTTCGACTTCAGCAGCCGCGGCCCTCTGCCGGGCGGGGGCGCCGGGATCTCCTTCACCGCCCCGGGTGCGGCGGTGAGTTCGCTCCCCTCCTGGCGCATGACCTACGCGGAGAACTGGAACGGGACCTCCATGGCCTCCCCCCAGATGGCGGGCTGCGCCGCCCTGATGCTGTCCGCCGCCCGCAAGGAGGATCTGCCGGCCTCTCCCGCCCGCCTGAAACGGGCCTTCCAGCTCGGGTCGCAGCCGATTCCCGGTTTCACCTTCGTGGAGCAGGGTTTCGGCGCACCCCGCCTGCTCCCCGTGCTGGCCGCCTTGAAGCGTCTTGCCGCCCTGGGCCCGGAGGAGACGCTGTTCGACGTCGAGGTCGACAATCCCTTCGGAAGGGGGGCGGGGATCTACGAACGCGGACCGCTCCCCGCGGATTCCTTCGAACGCAGCGTGCGCGTGCGGCCCCGCTTCGACGAGAAGACGCCCCACGCTTTGCGGGCCGGTTTCGAGCGGACCTTCCGGATTCGTGCAGAAGCGGACTGGGTGGAGGTCCCACCGGCCCTCTTCCTCAACGCTTCCGGAAAGAGCTTTCCGGTGCGCATCGATCCCCGCCGGCTGGAACCCGGACTCCACAGCACCCGGATCCTGCTGCGCAACGCCGACCGGCCGCAAGACGTGGGCCCGGAAGTGGTCGTTCCGGTGACGGTGGTCGTGCCCCTGCAGCCCGGCCCGGAAGGGGGCCGCATCCCCACCCAGCATCTCCGCCTCTCTCCTGGCGGGCTTCAGCGGACCTTCGCCTGGGTTCCGCACGGTGCCCGCCGGGTGCGGATCCGGGTGCGTCAGGCGGGTCCCGGGCGCAACGAATTCCGCATCGAGGGAGGTTCGGTGAGCGGAACCCGCTTTTCGGGCCAGACCCAGAAGCGCGAGCGCTTCTTCCTCGAGGACGGTGAGACGCACGTCCTCAGCGTGCCGGTCGAAGAGGGGACCGTGTTCGAATTCGCCGCCGCTTCGCGCTGGTCGGTGAACCGCCCCGTGCAGCTGATCCTGGACCTCGAGTTCGAGGGCCTGGAGCCGGTCCCCGCCGAGGTGGTGGTCCCCGCCGGCCAGGGCCTGGCCTATCTCTCGGTGAAATCGCCCCTGCGGCGGGAAAGCGTCACGGTTTCGGCCTCCGTGGCCGGCTGGAGCCTGCCGGTGGACGCCCCCATGAAGATCATTCCCGATCCCATCCGCGCGCGGATCTTCGGCGGCCAGGGCCTCTTCTGGGGCATCGTGGAACAGCCCTTTTCCGTCACCGAAAAGGAGACTTCCACAAGCCTGCACATCGGCGCCGCGCTTCCCACGACCGAAGTCCGCGAAGACCTGATGGTCGAGGTCTCGGATTCCAACGGACAGGTGGTCAAGCGCACCATCGCCCAGGAGATCGACACGGATCTCGGAAAGCTCGAACCCGGGGACTATGCCCTGCGGCTGGCCTTCCCTTCCCGGGGGATGGGGCCTTTGCAGCATCGATTCGCGGGCGCCGAACTCCGCTTCGCGGTGTGCGGGAAGAATCTGGCCCTCTACGGGGATCTGGAGAGCGCTTTTCGGGACGGGAAGAAACTGGGGACACTCAGCCTTCCCGCCGGCGGAGCCCGCACCGTGATCGCCGCCCTTCCCGAACTCCGCGGGCTTTCAGGAGGCGGAGCCTGGTTCGGCCGCTTCACCTTCCAGAGGGATTCCGAGACGCTGCTGGCCGTGCCGCTGAAGATCGAACGCCCCGCTCCTCCCCCGGTCCCATCGCTTGCGGAAAACGGGGCAGAAGAATCGGAGGTGCCGGCCCCGGAAATTGAACTCGCCTTCGGCAAGGTGCCGGCGGATTCTTCCTCCACGCCCGCCGCCCGGCTCGCCAAGGCGCGCGCCTGGATGGAGAGCGCTCCTCTCTGTCCCAGGGCGCGGCTGGCCTGGCTGCAAGCCCTTGCGGCGGCGGGCCTTCCGGAACGGGCCTGTGCAGAGGCGTGCGATTTCCTGGCCCGCTTTCCGCGAGAGACCGAGGGATTCCTGCAGGCTGCTTCGGCCTGGAACCCGTGACGCCTTCCGTTCCGCCCCCCCCGCGTCTGGCCCTTTGCGGCAACGTATTCCCCTCGGAGACGTCCGGGGCGGTCTTTTCGGCCCTGGCCGGGCCGGTGGCGGAATGGGCGCAGGCCCTGCGGGGAGAAGGGAAGGCATCTCCGCCCGGTTTCGGACTCTATCTCTCCGCCCGGGCGGCCGGCGAGATGGCCGCCTCTTCCGCCCGCAAGGAACGGCTCAAGGAAGCCCTGGGACAGGCCGGGGTCGAGGTCTGGACGGCCAATGCGTTTCCTTTCGGAAGCTTTCACGATGCCCGCGTAAAAGAGCGCGCTTTTCTCCCCGACTGGCGGTCCCCGGAACGCCTGCTCTACAGCCTGCAGGTCGCCGGGATCCTGGCCTTCCTGATGCAGCCGGGTTCCCGGGGCTGCCTTTCCACCTGTCCTCTGGGCTACGGCCCGGATGCCCGGCGCTCTCCCGAAGCGCGCGCCCGTCTGCAGACCGCCCAGGCGGAGCTTCTCTCCCTCGAGGAAAGGACCGGCGTTCGTCTGGTCCTGGCACTCGAGCCGGAACCCGACGGCGCCTTCGAACGCATCGTGGACCTGGCTGTCTGGCTGGACAAGACCCTCCTCTCCGAAGTCGAACCGGAAGAGCGGCGGATCGGCATCTGCTGGGATCTCTGCCACGCCGCGGTGGTGGGGGAGCACCCTGGGGACGTCCTCGCCGCCCTTGCCGCCTGCCGGATTCCGCTCGGGAAGATCCAGATCTCATCGGCCCTGGAGGCCGACGCACCCTTTTCTGCGCGGGCCGTCGAACGGCTCGGCGAACTGGCCCGCGGTCCCTACCTGCATCAGGTGCGCGGTTCCCTCCCCGACGGGCGGCCCTGGGCCGCAGGCGATCTTGAAGCCTGGTGGTCGGCTCCCCGCCGTCCGGCACTGGACCAGATCCGCATCCACTGCCACGTACCTCTCCATCGGCGCGATTTCGGGGACGGGCTGACGGCCACCCCCTGGCGGCCGGCGGTGCGCATGGCCCTTGAAGCCGGGTTCCGGGACTTCGAAGTCGAGACCTACACCCTTCCCGTTCTTCCCCCCGCCTTCCTGGAGCGCGCAGGGGTCGCCGGGACCCTGGTGGCCGAGATGGAATCCGCGCTTCTGGCAACCGGTTTGCGGGCCGCAGAGCCGCGTTCTTGACAGCCTGGGGACCGCTTCTTATTCTCCCCGGCTTCCTTCGTCTTCCTGCGGGCGAAGGAACGGCCCCATCGTCTAGTCTGGCCTAGGACACCAGGTTTTCATCCTGGCGACAGGGGTTCAAATCCCCT
>CAZQAP010000209.1:0-4762 GCA_964591365.1 uncultured Planctomycetales bacterium | reverse complement strand
GTTCCCCGTAATACGACCAGGAGATGATGGTCGAGTAGGCGAAGAGGAAGACGGCGACCGCCAGGACGTAGGGGAACCAAGTGAGGGTTTCGCCGAAAGCCTTCGAGGTCAGTGCGGCGCCCTCGTTGTTGACCACCATGGAATGGTACTCGGGGTTCTCGTAGGCGCCTGTGATGACGATCACGAGCCCGGTCATGGTGCAGACGACCACGGTGTCGATGAAGGGCTCCAGAAGGGCGACGATCCCCTCGCGGACCGGGTACTCCGTCCTGGCCGCCGAGTGGGCGATGGCCGCCGACCCGATGCCGGCCTCGTTGGAGAAGGCCGCCCGGCGGATGCCGGTCACGAGCACCCCGATCAGGCCTCCGAAGGCCGCATTCTTGGTGAAGGCCTGGGTAAAGATGTCGGCGAAGGCTCCCGGAATGTGGTCGTAATGGACCCCCAAGATGTAGAGGCAGGCCAGCACATAGAGCCCGCACATGAACGGCACGATCTTCTCGGCCGTGGCGGCGATCCGGCGGATGCCCCCGATGATCACGATCCCCACCAGGAAGGCCATGATCAGCCCGTAGACCCAGCGGTATTCCAGGACCGGGATCTGCCCCGCCGTCGCCGCGTTGAACGCCAGGAGCGACTGGTTCACCTGGAAGGTGTTGCCGCCGCCGATCGAACCGCCGATGCAGAAGACCGCGAAGAGCACCCCGAGAACCTTGCCCAGTTTCCCCATGCCCATCTCCTTGAGGCCCTTGTGGAGATAGTGCATGGCTCCGCCCATGATGCGGCCGTCGGGGCGCACCTCGCGGTACATCTGGCCCAGGGTGCATTCGGTGAACTTGGAGGACATGCCGAGCAACCCGGCCAAGATCAGCCAGAAGACCGAACCCGGGCCGCCCACGCTCACTGCGATGGCCACGCCGGCGATGTTGCCGAGCCCGACCGTGGCGGAGAGTGCGGAGGCGAGCGCCTGGAAGTGACTGACCTCCCCGGGGTCATCGGGGTTGTCGTAGTGTCCCCGCGTGACCGCCACCGCGTGGCGGAAGCCGCGCAGGTTGATGAAGCCCATGCGCAGCGTGAAGAAGACCGCGCCGAGGAGCAGCCACACCAGGACGAGCGGAACCTCAGTCCCGTCCTCGGCGGTGTAGAGGGGCGCGAAGAGGACGTCGTTGAGTTTCTTGACGACCCAGCCCGCCCCGTCGTCGATGGTCTTCTGGAACCCCGTCACCTCGGCGGCCTCCTGGGCGGGGGCCGCTTCCACCGCAGCGGGGAGGGCCGCGGGCGGGGGGGCGGCGGAAAGGGCCGGCGCCTGGGCCAGAAGGGATAGGAGCAGGATGGGCAGTCGGGTGGACTTCATGGAGGCGAGGCGGGGCCGGGGCGGAGGAACGGAAGCGGGATTGTGGCTGCCCCCCCCGCTGCGGGCAATTCCCCGGCTCCCCGCCCAGACCGGGTGTAACCCCTTTCCGGCCTCCCCGTCCTTCCCAGGGAAGGAGGAAATGATGGAACTGGACTTCGCCAACGTGGAAAACATCGAGGATCTACGCTCGGTCCCCGACGGGGAGTACCCCTGCCGGATCGTGGAGGTGCGGGAGAGCCAGAGTCCGGCCGGGCACGTCCGCTGGGGCATCCGCTGGGAGGTGACGGGAGGCGACTGGCAGGGTCGCACGGCCTGCTGGGACTCCCTGCACTGGTCCGAGCGGGGGGTCGCGCGGGTGAAATATGTCCTTTCCGTGCTGGGATTCGACGTTTCCGGTTCCCTGGAGGTGACTCCGCAGGATCTGGAAGGCCGTCAGGCCATGGTCGCCTGCACAAGCGAGGAGCGGGACGACCCCGTCACCGGGATCCGCCGCATGACCAACCGGGTGCCCTTTTCAGGCTACCGTCCCCTGGCGGCGGAGATGTCCCCGAAAGGGAGGAAGAAATCGGGTTCCGGAAAGGGAGCCGCCGGAGCGGGTGCGGTATCCTGATCCCGAAACCATGGACGATCGCAATCTTGTCGCTGTGGCCGAACAGGCCGCCTGCACTTCCCGCATCCGTCGGGGAGTCCGGGAAGGAGCCACCATCCAGGCCGAGGACGGGCGTGTCTTCCTCGGCTGCCGCCTGGAATTTTCCGATCCCGACCTCGATCAGGATGCCATCGCGAATGGGCTGGCCGCCGGGAGGGTGGCCGGCATGCGGCGGGTGGCGCGGATCGGGTTCTATTCCCCCGTCGAGAAGGGTCTGCCCGGCATTCCCCAAAACACCTTGCGCCGTTTGAAGGAACTTGCGGTTCCCGGCTTCGCAGTGATCCTCTCGTCCGGAAGGGGAGAACGGGAGGAAAAGAGCCTGCAGGAACTTCTCTCTTCGGAGGAGTCCCCGGTGTGACCGCCACGCGGCAGGCATACGAAGCACTCATCCGGGAGATCGCCGAGCACGACCACGCCTACTACGTCCTGGCGCGGCCGCGCATCTCGGATGCGGCCTACGACAAACTGTTCCGCAGGCTCCAGGCCATCGAGCGGGATCATCCCGACTGGGTGAGGCCCGACAGCCCCACCGGAAGGGTGGGGGCCCCGCTCCCCGAGGGGAGCCGGTTCGCGCGCGTCGCCCATGCGGTGCCGATGATCTCCATCGAGAGCCTCTTCTCCCCCGAGGAAGTGGCCGATTTCCACGGGCGCGTGCTGCGGGTGCTGGAGAAGGAGGGCGGCGAGGCCCCGGAATACGCCTGCGAGCCGAAATGGGACGGCGTCTCGGTTTCGCTGCTCTTCGAGGGAGGGCTTTTCGTGCGCGGGCTCACCCGCGGGGACGGAACCCAGGGAGAGGAGATCACCCGCAACCTCAAGGCCGTGGGCGGCATCCCGCTGCGCCTGCGGGGCCGGGCGCCGCGGCTGCTTGAGGTCCGCGGCGAGGTGATGATGCCCCTTTCGGGTTTCGAGGCCCTGAACCAACGCCTCGCCGAGGAGGGGGAACACTCCTTCGCCAATCCGCGCAATGCCACTGCCGGGACCCTCAAGCGCCTGGATCCGGCCGTTGTCGCCAAGCGGGGCCTGCGTTTTCTGGCCTGGGAGGTCGCCCGCGTGGAAGGGCCCTCCTTCGGGCGCCACAGCGAGGAGATGGCCGCGGTGAAGGAGTGGGGCTTTCCGGTCACTCCGCACGCCGCCCTTGTTGCGGACGACCGCGGCATCGTGGCCTTCCACGACGAAATGGAGTCCCGCCGGGATGCGCTCGACTTCGAAATGGACGGGATCGTGGCCAAGGTGGACCAGCTCGTGCTGCGGCGCCTTCTCGGAACGCGCGCCCGCTCCCCGCGCTGGGCCTGCGCCCACAAGTTCGCTCCCCGCGAGGAGACCACCCGTCTGCTCGACATCGAGGTGCAGGTCGGCCGCACCGGGCGACTGACGCCGCGGGCCGTGCTCGAGCCGGTCCGCATCGGAGGAACGACGGTGCGCTACGCCACGCTGCACAACGCCGGCTACATCCGCGACCGGGATCTTCGCATCGGCGACCGCGTGGTCGTGCGCCGCGCCGGCGACGTGATTCCCCAGATCCTCGGGCCGGTGTCGGATCTGCGCACCGGCAAGGAACGCCTCTTCCGCATGCCCGGAAAGTGCCCGGCCTGCGGTACCAAGGTCGCGGTGAAGGGGGAGTTCTCGCTCTGCATGAATATCGAGTGCCCCGCCCAGCTCCAGCGGCGCATCCTGCACCTCGCCTCGCGCAAGGCGCTGCGCATCGAGGGGCTGGGCGAGAAGGCCGTGACCCAGTTCGTGGAGGCCGGTTTCCTCGAGGGGGTCGAGGACGTCTTCGACCTCGATTACGAAAAGATCGCCGCGCTGGATCGCTGGGGGGAGAAGTCGGCCCAGGCCCTGCGGGCGCAGGTGGAGGCGGCGCGTCGTCCGGCGTGGCCCCGTTTCCTCTACGCCCTGGGGATCCCCGAGGTGGGGGAGGAGACCGCCCGCGCCCTGGCGGGGGCCTTTCCGGGGCTTGCCGCGCTTCAGAAAGCTGCCGCGGCCTCCGACGGGGTGGAGGCGCTCTCGCGGGTCGAGGGGGTGGGCGAGGAGGTCGCGGCCTCGGTGATCGCCTTCTTTCGCGAACCCGCCAACCAGCGGGCCCTGGAACGCTTCGCGAGCCTCGGGGTGAAGCCCCGCACGGCGCGGCGTCCCAAGGGGAGGACCCTCGCCGCGGTCGCGGGCAAGACCTTCGTCTTGACCGGTACCCTTTCCCTTCCGCGTCCCGAGGTCAAAGCGCGCATCGAAGCGGCCGGCGGGAAGGTGACTGGCAGCGTGAGCCGCAAAACCGACTACCTCGTCGCCGGCGCGGATCCGGGCTCCAAGCTCCGCAAGGCCGAGGAACTCGGAGTGCGCGTCCTGGACGAACCCGCCCTGGAAGCTCTCTTCAAAAAGGAACCCGCACCCGAATCCTGATTCCAGCCCTCCGCACGATCGGTTTCCCCTTCTCCCCGAAGCCATTCTCCGGAAAGCGGGAAGAACAAGAGACCAACCGCGGAGACGCGGAGAGCGCGGAGAAGAAGAAGAAAAAGAGGCGCTTCCGGGTTTTGTGTGCAGAATGGCTTTTTCGGGGGTTTCCGAGGAGGCTTCCCTCTGGGTTGGAAGGGGGTTCCAGGGACTGCGATGCCGGACGACGGCCTGGGTTTCCGGAAGGCGTTCCCGTTCTTTCTTCTCCGCGCCTCCGCGTCTCCGCGGTTTTTTTCTTCCCGTTTTCCTCCGCCCGCCTCCTGCGATTTCCCGTCGCTTGAAGGGTCCCGCCGCTCCCTGGTCCCGGCAATCCTTCA
>CAZQAP010000208.1:0-4857 GCA_964591365.1 uncultured Planctomycetales bacterium | reverse complement strand
TGATTCCCGCCGAACTGGCCTACGGCAAGCGCGGGAGCCCGCCGGTCATCCCGGCCGACGCCACGCTGGTCTTCCAGGTGGAACTCGTGAAGGTCGGTGCGACGGAGAAGTAATCCCGGTCAGGACCTTCCCCGGCGCAGGAGCCGCCAGGCCAGGAACAGACCGGCCAGGCCGTAGACCCAGGCGGCATCCATCCAGAGCCGCACCGCACCCAGGACCGGCGCCAGGATGGCCCGCGAAACCGCTCGAAGCGGCGGATGCGCGGCCACGTACTCCGCCAACGGAGGGGAGGCCGCGTAGTAGGCCCGCACGAGCTGGCGGCCCAGCGGGTTGCCCGCCAGGCTCTCGTCGCGCCAGCGCCGGAACATTCCGATCTCGGGGGCGGTGCGGTCGCCGTAGGCCGCCGTGGTCAGGAAGCAGTGCGGGGTAAAGGGCCGCCCCCCGATCAAGGTGGCGGCGATGGTGTAGGTCAAACTTCCGATCACCGTCCCGCCGGGAAGGGAAACAAGGAAGTATGCGTCGTCGGTGCTGGTTCCGCGCAAGGGCGGGGCTGCGGTCAGGTCGGGCGTGGTGAAGGTGATCCGGGTGTGGTCCGGGCTGATCACGGGATTGATCACCGGAATCCCGTTAAGCGTGGCTGCGAACGTCTTGTTCCCCGCCTGGGCCAGGAAGGCCGAGCGGTCTCCCGCCGTGACGGTGAGGCGTTCCCCGCCTTTCTTCTGGATCGTCTTCTGGCCCGATTGCAGTTTCAGGGTCGGATTGAGGAAGCCGCCGAAATCGACGGTGCCGAGAGCGCTGGAATCGGCGTTGTGAAAGACGTGCGCTTCAATGGTGGAACCGGTGAAGGTGCCCCACCAGTTGCCTCGGGCCGGTACCCCGAAACTCGGAGGGCCGAAGCCGAATTCGAAGTCGAAGTTGCCGCCCGGACCGGGGCCGGGATTCTTGCCCTCGAAGATGTTGAGGCCGTTCGTGGCGACCAGATCGACTCCGCCGCCTCCGAAATCGGGGTTGAACGTGACCAAGGCGGCGGAACTGATGAACCCGGTCTCCAGGCGGGCATCGTCTCCGGTATTGTTGAGGAAGAGGTTCCCATAGACCCGGGGAGCGAAGTCGATCAAGCCGTCGGCTTCCTGCCAGAAGCTGACGACCATCCCGTCCGTCGCCCCGGCAATGCAGTTGTAACGAAGAGTCGGGTGAAAGGAGGCAGTTCCGGCAGAGGTCACCGAAACCCCGACGTTGATTCCGCGACTGTTGCCGTTGAAGGTGTTGAACTCGGCCAGCCCGAGGATCTCCCCCAGCGCGGAGGAGGTGCCCGTACAGCTCAGCTCGAGCCCCGTGCCGCAATCCTCCACCACGTTGTTGCGGAAGGTCAGGTCGGCGCGCGCGACCCCGCTGGTCTCGCTCGCCGAACCCGTGAGGGTCAGGCCCTTGTCGGCCGCATTCCGAATGGTGTTGTTCTCGACCAGGAAGGCTCCCGTCGCGGAGAGGCCGGTGCTGTCCACAAAAAGATTGAAATCGATGCCATCGTCCCCAAATCCATCCATCACGTTGTTCTGGAAGGAAATATCGAAGAAAGCTCCATTGAACCCGTTGACCTGGATTCCGTCCAGTCCGATCCCATTGAATGTATTGCCGTCGATGGTCAGGCTGTGGGTGAAGGCTCCCGGGGCGCCCCCAACCGGGCCGGTCACACTGGTCGAGGAGACATTGGAGGTCGTCCAGACGAGACCCCGGCTCAAGGAACCGGAGATCGTGTTTCCCTGGAAGACGAGCCCGGCCGGCCCGCCGGGTCCATTGGGGTGATCAAGGGCACGGTTCCCCCCCACGAGCTGGTTGTCGAGCACCCGGAGATCCGCAGGATTCCCGCCGACGAAAACCAGGTTGACGACGGCAGTGGTCGCATTGGTCCCGCCGTCCACGGTCAGGCCCTGGAGCACCGTGGTGTTGGCGAGGCTCCCCACCAAGAAGAGGCTCCCCCCGGAGGAACCGGTCACCACCGCGGTTCCATCGCCGGGGCCCAGGATCGTGATTCCGTCGGCCACGGGGATCGGGAAGACCTCGCCAGCCGCGGTGTCGTAGGCGCCCGCGGCGACAAGCACGCGGTCGCCCGGCACAAGCCCCCCCCCGCTCCCCTGCATGGCACGGGTGATCGTGCGGAAGGGTGTCCCGGAGGTGAGCCCGTCGTTGGCGTCGTCCCCGGTCCCCGAGACGAAGTAATCCGTCGCCAGGAGGATGTTGAGGGGCGAACCCAGAGCGAAGAAGAAGACCGAGAAGGCCAGCGCCAAGCGCTTCCAGGTGGAGTTCATGGGGGGGGGGCTCCGAAGGAAGGGGATCCGAGTGGCGCAGTTTCGATCATAGACCTCCCCCCTTCCCGGTCAAGCCGGGAGGTGGGGGGATGAGGCCGGGATCTCTCCCGCAGGGTCAGGACGTTCGGCGGCGAAGGATCCCCCAGGCCAGGAACAGACCCGCCAGGCCGTAGACCCAGGCGGCGTCCATCCAAAGCCGCACCGCACCCAGGACCGGCGCCAGGATGGCCCGCGAGACCGCTCGAAGCGGCGGATGCGCGGCCACGTACTCCGCCAACGGAGGGGAGGCCGCGTAGTAGGCCCGCACGAGCTGGCGGCCCAGCGGGTTGCCCGCCAGGCTCTCGTCGCGCCAGCGCCGGAACATCCCGATCTCCGGGGCGGTGCGGTCGCCGTAGGCCGCGGTGGTCAGGAAGCACTTGGGGTTGAACCCCCCGCTCTTGCTGGACTTCTTCAGCGAGAACTTGAAGGTGATCCCGCCCGAAACGGTCGCCCCGGGCAGGGTGAGCGTGAACACGGCACTGGTCGGGCTGGTTCCACGCAGCGGGGGTGCCGTCGTCAGATCGGGCGTGGTGAAGGTGATCTTGCTGTGATCCGGACTGATCACCGGGTTGATCACCGGGATCCCGTTGAGGGTGGCGGTGAACATCTTGTTGCCCGCCTGGGCCAGGAAGGCGGAACGGCTCCCGGCCGTGACGGTGAGCCGCTCCCCCCCCTTCTTCTTGATCGTCTTCTGGTTGGTGATCAGCCCAAGGTTGGGATTGAGGAATCCGGTGTAGTCGACCGTCCCAAGGGAACCGTTGTCCGCGTTGTGGAAGACGTGCTCTTCGATGACCGACCCGGAGAAAGTCCCCCACCAGTTGCCTTTCGCGGGGACTCCGAAACTGGAGGGCCCGAAGCCGAATTCGAAATCGTAGTCGCCCCCCGTTCCGGGATCCCGGCCTTCGAAGATGTTGAGCCCATTGGCCGTGCTTTTGAGGGTGCTTCCTCCGCCGAAATCCGGAGCAAACGCGATCGAGGAAAACTCTTCGATCCACGAAGATGTCACCCGGACTTCATCCCCGGTGTTGCCGAGGAAGAGGTTTCCGAAGACCTGGGGAGAGAAATCGATCATCCCCCCGGTCTGGGAAAAATTGAAGACCATGCCGTCCGTGGCGCCGGCAATGCAGTTGTAGCGCAGGGTCGGATGGAAGGAAGCGGTGCCGCTGGATGACGCAAAGATCCCGGCATTGAATCCACGGCCGTTTCCCGTGAAGGTGTTGAACTCGACCAGGCCCAGGATCTCTCCCAGCCCGGACTCCGTCCCCATGCAGCTCAGTTCGAGTCCCCTGCCGCAATCCTCCACCACGTTGTTGCGGAAGGTCAGGTCGGCCCGCGCGACCCCGTTGGTCCCCGTCGCGGA
Source organism: uncultured Planctomycetales bacterium (assembly GCA_964591365.1). Classification (GTDB taxonomy): domain Bacteria; phylum Planctomycetota; class UBA1135; order UBA1135; family UBA1135; genus CAZQAP01. The sequence continues at coordinate 1,152 of CAZQAP010000208.1, read as the reverse complement.
AGCGGTGATGGTCAGGCCCTTGTCGGCGGCGTTCCGGATGGTGTTGTTCTCGACCAGGTACACGCCGGAGACGATCATCGACGAGGTCCAGGAAAAGGCGTTGAAGTCGATGGCATCGTCCCCAAAACCGTCCATCACGTTGTTTGTGACCGTGACGTCCAGAAAGGCTCCCGATACTCCCACGACCTTGATGCCGTCGTGTCCGATGCCGGTGAAGGTGTTGTTGTGGAAGACCAGCGAATGCGTGGGCCCGGTTCCCGCGGCTGGCGGCACGGAGCCCCGAAGGGTGGGAGATCCGGCGACCTCCGACGTGCCCCAGAAGACCCCCCGGTTCAGGGATCCCGACACCGTGTTCTCCTGGAAGGTCAGGCCGGCCGGGGTCCCCAGGGTGGTTGCGGGATGCCACAAGGCGAGGGAGCCTCCGGTGAACCGATTGTCGATCACCTGGAGGTCGGCGGGGTTGCCATTGACGTAGATCAGCATGCCGCCGCCGAAGGAGGTCCCCGTAGTGTCGCTTTGGAAGGACATCCCCTGGATCACGGTCGTATTGGCCAGCGAGCCGACCCGGAAAAGGTCCAGAAAACCAGGGCCCTTGTTCTCGGAAACGACCGCAGTTCCATCCCCCGGGCCCAGGATCGTAGCCCCGTCGGGAATGACGATCGGGAAGGTCTCGCCGTCGGCGGAATCGTAGATCCCCGGGCCGACCAGGAGGCGGTCGCCCGGCTGGAGTCCTCCGCCGTTGCCCTGCATCCCGCGGGTCAGGGTGCGGAAGGCGGTGCCGGAGGAAAGCCCGTTGTTGGCATCGTTCCCCGTCCCCGAGACGAAGTAATCCGTCGCCAGGAGAACGTTGAGAGGCGAGCCAAGGACGAAGAAAAAGACCGGAATGGCCAGCGCAAAGCGCTTCCAGGTGGAGTTCATGGGGGGTCTCCAAAGGGAAGGATTCCAGATGGCGCGAATCCAAGATACCGCCCCCCCCCCCGTCCGGCAAGCCCCTCCAGGGAAGCAGGGGGCTCCGAAAACGAAGCCCCCCCTCGGCAACCCAGGTCAGGACCTTCGCCGGCGAAGAATCCGCCAGGCCAGGAACAGCCCGGCCAGGCCGTAGACCCAGGCCGCGTCAAGCCAAAGGCGCACCGCACCCAGGACCGGGGCCAG
>CAZQAP010000207.1:0-5029 GCA_964591365.1 uncultured Planctomycetales bacterium | reverse complement strand
AAGACCGCCAAGCGGAAGACCACTCGGCGCAAGACCACAAGGCGGAAAGCGGCCAAGAAGTAAACCTTGCTGTCCCAAGCACTTGTGACCCTTTCGAGTGCCTTGGAATCCCGGCATGAACAACGGGCCCTGGAACCCCTTCCGGGGCCCGATTCCTTTTCCCATCCATGGAAAACGGACCTCAACCACTGATGAACAAACGCGACCTGATCGACTACGTCTACCAGAACCTGGAAACCACCAAGACCGGCTCCGAGGAGATCGTCAATGTGGTCCTCCGGGGAATCCAGGAGGGCATCACCCGGGACCATGCGGTTTCCGTGGCCGGGTTCGGCACCTGGACTTGCCGGGAGAGGGCGGCCCGGATGGGCCGGAATCCCCAGACCGGCGAGCCGATCCAGATCCGGGCCAGCAGGACCATCAGCTTCCGACCGGCCAAAGCCTGGAAGGAAGAGCTGACCGCCCTGAACGGCCGGGGGACCAACGGCTCCACCACGCGGGCCGCGGGCGGGTTCTAGCCGCCCGACAAGCCTGGGACTTCCGAGGCGTGAAGGCGGTCCAGTTCGCCGCGGATTGCTTCGTCTTCGATCTTAGTGAACAGGATCCGGGGTTCTCCCAGGACCCCTCCCGGCAGCAGGCGGGCAGGCGGCTGGCCGGAACCCTCTTCTCCCCAATGGTCCGCAGGGAGATCGGCGACGCAGGATCCCAGCATGGTCCGTAGGGCGGCGGCCGACTGGGGGCAGAAGGGCTTCAAACGGCGGGATAGAAGCTCCAGGTAGGCCAGGCAGCGTTCCAGGGTGTCCTGGCAGCGGGCCTGGTCTTCGGGGGCCCCGCTCTTGGCGAGCTTCCAGGGCGCCAGGGCGTCGAAAAAACGGTTCAAGGCGTCGCAGCCGGCCAGAAGGGCCCGGGCGGCGTGCTTGAACTCGTGGCGGCTGAAGCGGTCTCCGATTTCTCCCAGGCCTTCATCAGCCTCGGCAAGCAGAGGGTGAGAATCGAGGGAGCCGCCGGAGGCGGGGACCTTGCCGTCGAAGCGCTGGGCGCAGAATTTGAGAACCCGGACTGCGAAATTGCCCAGCTTGTCCGCAAGGAGGACGTTGTTGGTCTTCTGGAACCCCTCCCAGGAGAATTCGCTGTCGGCGCTTTCCGGGGCCGTGAGGATCAGGTGGAAGCGCGTGGCATCGGGGGAATAGGACCTGAAGAAAGCCTCGTTGTCGAGGTGCCAGCCCGCGGAAGTCGAGAATTTGCGGCCCTGGAGGTTGTAGAACTCGTTGGCCGGGACCGCCCAGGGAAGCACGAAAGGCCGCCCCTCCCAGCTTTCTCGCTGTCCCAGGAGCATGGCCGGAAAGACGATTACGTGGAAGGCGATGTTGTCCTTGCCGATGAAGTGGACCAGGTGGGTGGCCGGATCCTGCCACCAGTCCCGCCAGGCTTCGGGCTCCCCCTGCTCGGCGGCCCACTGCATGGTGGCGGAGAGGTAGCCGATGGGCGCGTCAAACCAGACGTAAAGGACCTTCCCTTCGGTTTCCTCGAGGCCTTCGAGGTCCGGAAGGGGAACCCCCCAGGGGAGGTCGCGGGTGATCGGCCGTTCGCGCAGCTCCTTCAACATGGCCTGCACGTACCCGTCCACGTTGGGCTTCCAGGCGACGTGGGGGTGCTCCTCGTCGCGCCCCTCGTACCATTTCTGGAGCCCCGCCTTGCGAAGCCCGGGCAGATCGAGGTACCAGTGGGTGGTGGAGCGCAGGACCGGACGGCTTCCATCGAGCAGGCTGACGGGATCCTTGAGGCTGCGGGCATCGATCCAGGTCCCGCAGGCGGGACACTCGTCTCCGCGGGCCTTGGGGTGCCCGCACTTCGGGCAGATTCCCTGGAGATAACGGTCGGGGAGGAAGCGGCCCGTGGCTTCCGAGAACCATTGCTTGCTCTCGCGGGCATGGACCCACCCCTTTTCGTACAGGACCTGGAAGAAGCGCTGGGCGGTCTGGCGGTGCTGCGGACAGCGGGCTGTCCCGGTGAAGACGTCGAACTCGATCTCCAGCCGGTCGAAAAGTCCGCGGATGTCGGCATGCCAGCCGTCTACGTACTCCCGGTAGCTTTTGCCGGCCTGCTCGGCTCCCAGGGTGATGGCCACCCCATACTCGTCGGTGCCGCAGACGTAGAGGACCTCGTGGCCGCGCATGCGCAGGTAGCGCACGTAGACGTCCGCGGGCAGATAGGCCCCGGCCACGTGCCCGAAGTGGATCGGGCCGTTCGCGTAGGGGAGCGCGGAGGTGACGAGGTAGCGGGCCATGAGCGCGTAGGATAGGGCCTGCGGGGGGGCCGGCGGGGTGGGAAACACCGCAGCAGGGGGTTAGGAGTAGGATTCCCCGGCCCTCCCCCCCAAGCCATGTCCCCCTTCCACGAACTCGATTTCCTGCACGTCTCCAGCCTCTTTTCCGAGGAAGAGATCCTCATCCGCGACCAGGTGCGCCAGTTCGTGGAGGACCGGATCCTGCCCGCGGTCGCCGTGCACTGGGAGGCGGGGACCTTTCCTCGGGAGTGGTGCCGGGAACTCGGAGAGCTGGGCCTTTTGGGGCCCTCCGTTCCGGAGGAGTACGGCGGTGCCGGGCTGGGGGCCGTGGCCTATGGCCTGATCTGCCAGGAACTGGAGCGCGGCGACTCCGGGGTGCGTTCCTTCGCCAGCGTGCAGGGCGCCCTGGTGATGTACCCCATCCACGCCTTCGGCAGCGAGGAGCAGAAGCGCGCCTGGCTTCCGCCCCTGGCCTCGGGCGAGGTGGTGGGCTGTTTCGGGCTGACCGAGCCCGATTTCGGCAGCAACCCCGGCGGCATGCTCAGCCGCTGCCGGCGCACGGGAGACGAGTGGGTGATCGACGGTCGCAAGATGTGGATCACCAACGGCACGATGGCGGGGGTATCGGTGGTCTGGGCCAAGGACGAGGAGGGCCGCGTTCAGGGCTTCCTGGTGGAGGCCGACCGCAAGGGCTTCCAGGCGCCCGAGACCCGGCACAAGTGGTCGCTGCGCTGCAGCGTCACTAGTGAGCTGGTCCTCGACGGGGTGCGCGTGCCGGAGTCCAACCGTCTGCCCGGGACGGCGGGCCTCAAGTCGGCCCTCGCGTGCTTGAGCCAGGCGCGCTACGGGATCGCCTGGGGCGCGGTGGGCGCGGCCCAGGCCTGCTTCGACGAGGCGCTGGGCTACTGCCGCGAACGGCAGATCTTCGACAAGCCCCTGGCCGGGTTCCAGCTTACCCAGGCCAAGCTGGCCGACATGGCCACGGAGATCACCAAGGGCCAGCTTCTCGTCTGGCGGCTGGGGCGCCTCAAGGAGGAGGGGCGGATGCGGCACCCCCAGGTCTCGCTGGCCAAGCGCAACAACGTCTTCATGGCGCTCGAGGTGGCCCGCACCTGCCGCACGCTCCTGGGCGCCAACGGGATCACGCTCGAATACCAGGCCGGGCGCCACGCCTGCAACCTGGAGACGGTCCTGACCTACGAGGGGACCCACGAGATCCACACCCTGGCGCTGGGGCAGGAACTGACTGGGATCCCGGCCTATCGCTGAATGGCGGATGCTGGCCCACAAGGGTGGACCCTGAAGGCCCCAAAAAACCACGCTGGCACCCTCCAGCGAAGCAGCGCGGCCGGCGAAAACCTCCGCCGCGCCAATCCCAGGATGGGGGCCGTATGCCGGTGGGGCACCTTGGAGACGAAGAAGCGGAAGATGCGCCGCGAAAGCCCGAGGAGCTTGCGCCGGAAACGGAAGGGGACGGGTTCCCAGCGGGAAGGGCTGGTGGGGGGCGGGCAGAAGGCGGGTCGGAAGCGCATGGGATCCTCCTTCCCGGCCGCGGCCGGGGGCCGGGCCGGGAGCGGGTTCTGCCGAAAGGACGCTTCCGGGGGCCCGGGGTTACGCCTTCCGCCCGCCATGGGGTCCACCCTTGTGGGCCAGCATCCGGGGTGGGGGGGTAGACTGAAGGGGCTTCATCCCGCAGGAGTCCTCGCCTTGAAACCCACCTTCGGCTTCCTGCCCGCCTTCCTCCTTCTTGCCGCTGTGCCGCTTGCGGCCCGCGCCCCCCAGGGAATACCCCACCGCCGCCAGGGGAGCGCCGTCCGCCACCGCCCGATGGTCTTCGTCTCGAGCGCCGACCGGCCCACCCGCGAGATCTACCAGCGGGACTGGATGGGCCGCGTCCGGCGCCTGACGGACAACACCCGGCTCGAGAACAACGTGGCTCTTTCCCCGGACGGCACCAAGGTGGCCTTCCACGCCGGGAAGGCCAACGACTTCTCCACCTGGGAGATCTACGTCCTCGACCTTACCACCGGGGCCGAGACCCGCCTGACCTCCAACAACATCCTGGACGGGCATCCCGACTGGTCGCCGGACGGCGGGAAGCTGGTCTTCGCCTCTTTCCAGGACCTTCAGGGGAACCCTGCCGGCACGGCCGACCTCTTCGTCGTCAATGTGGACGGCAGCGGCCTGACGCGCCTGACCACCTCCCCCTGGGAGGACAACGATCCGGAATGGTCCCCCGACGGGACCAAGATCGTCTTCAAGTCCACCCGCATCACCCAGCAGGCCGCCCGCGAGGAGATCTTCGTGATGGATGCCGACGGCTCCAACGTCCGGCGGCTGACCACCACCACAGGCTGGATCTCGGACCACGATCCGAGCTGGAGCCCCGACAGCAAGCACATCGCCTTCGAGCGCTTCGAGGGGACCCGCCCCTGGACCGACATCGGCGACCTCGACATCTTCACCCACAACTGGAACGAGCTGACCCCCTGGAACGTCTTCACGGTGGATCTCCAGGGCAACCTGACCCGGCTCACCAGCGTCCCCTTCATCGCCTTCCTGCCGGTTTACTCCCACGGCGGCAAGCGCATCTTCTACATCGACATGGAGTTCCTCCTCGCGAACAACGTGCTCATCGGGATCGAGAACCACATGAACTTCATGCGGGCGGATGGGGCCGGCCAACACCGCCTCTTCCGCGACAACCGCCACACTCCGTTCCTCGAGTACTTCGACCTCTAG
>CAZQAP010000206.1:0-5057 GCA_964591365.1 uncultured Planctomycetales bacterium | reverse complement strand
TCGGGAACCATGGCCTACATGAACGACTGGTTCTTCATGCCGCTCTTCCTGTTCGGCTGGCTTCCGATCCTCTATTTCATGCGCATCCGTTCGATCCCCGAATATTTCGAGCGCCGCTTCCATCCGGCTGTGCGCGTGCTCGCTACGATCGGGATCCTCGGTTTCCTCATCGGTTACATCGGGATCGGTTTTTTGACCATGGCCAAGGCGCTGCAACCGATCCTGGGATGGGATCTGGGGACCATCGTCTGGGTGGTGGCCGCGGTGGCGGGGGTCTACATCACGGTCGGCGGCCAGACCGCGGTGATCTTCACCGACCTGTTCCAGGGTTTCCTGCTCCTGGCGGCGGGCCTGGCGCTCTTCCTGCTGGGGCTCGACTGGCTGGGCGGCTGGGACGTCTTCTGGAACGTGCTGCCGCGCGAATTCAAGCTGCCCCTGGCGGGATTCAACCGCCCCTCCGACTTCAACTTCGTGGGCGTCTTCTGGCAGGACGCGGTCGCCGGCTCGATCGGGTTCCTGTTCATGAACCAGGGCCTGATCATGCGTTTCCTGGCCTGCCGCTCGCTGCACGAGGGGCGCAAGGCGGCCGCGGTCAACGTGCTGGTGGTGCTTCCCGTGGCGGCCCTGGCGGTCTGCGGAGCGGGGTGGATCGGCAAGGCCGTCGCCCTGACCCATCCGGAAGTGATCTCGCCCGCCACCCCCGCAGACGAGATCTTTGTGCGCGTGGCGGCGGTGGTCTCCAGCCCGGCCGGCTTCGGTTTCTTCGTGGCGGCCGTGGCCGCGGCCCTGATGAGCACTGTGGACACCCTGATCAACGCCGTGGCCGCGGTGACCCTCAACGACGTCTACCAGAAGCTGGTCCCCGGCCGGCGGGACCGCCATTACCTGCGCGTGGCGCGGGCGGTTTCCGTTCTCGCCACCCTGGCCGGGGTCCTCGCGGCGCTCTTCTTCTCGCGCTTCCGGAACCTCTACCAGGCCCACGGGTTCTTCCTGGCGACGATGACCCCGCCGCTCGTGACGGCCACCTTCCTGGGAATCTTCTGGAAGCGTTTCAACACGCCCGCGGCGGTGGCCACCTTGGCGGGGGGAGCGCTCCTCATCGTGCTGGGACGCCTCTTCCCGCTCGCCCTGATCACGCCCTTCGCGCACGGCATCGCGCCCGACAACGATCCCCCCTTCGTCTTCATCCAGTCGCTCTACAACCTGGCCGCCTGCTTCGCGGTGGGGGTGACGGTGACGCTTCTGACCCGCCCGCAAGACCCGCAGAAGATCGCCGGCCTGACCCTGGGGACCCTGGAGACGGCGCGCCGGAGGTTCAAGGGCGGTGCGCCCAACGACCGGCCTGGCGGCCGGGTGCGGCTCGCGTGGACGGTGGATCCAAAACTCGCCGGGGGGGCCGTGGTCGTGGATGCGGCGGCCCGCGAGGTCCTCGCCGCCGAGCCCGGAGATCTCGTCTACCTCTCCGATCCGCGCTGGTGGCTGGGGGGGCTGCGCTCCACCCATGCGCGCCTCGCCGAGGGGGCCGCGGCCCCCGGGCGGGTGCGCCTGGCCCCCGGCGTGGCCCTCCAGGGACATTTCCTCTCACAAAAGCCGCTGACCCTCGTCAAGGAAATCTGATGACGGAACCCCCGCGTGGAATTCCGGCATCCCGCAACCTCTCCCCCCGCACCCGGCTGGGCTGGCGGACGCTCCAGTTCGCCGTCTGGTTCCTCGGAGCGGGGATCTTCGCGGCACTCCTCTATCGGCCGGCCCTGGGACTGCACGCTTTCTGGGACGTCCTCATCCCGCTGGCCCCGGCCCTCTTCGCCCTGGCGCCCGGTCTCTGGCGCAACGTCTGCCCGCTGGGTTCCACGGCCCTTTCCGGCCGCCACGCCGGGGTCTCCCGGGGAAGGACCCCATCCCGGCGCACGCAGGGTCGGCTCGCCCTTTTCGGGCTCGCGCTCCTGCTCGGAATCGTTCCCCTGCGCCATCCTTTTTTCGACTTGAGCGGATCCGCGACCGCCTGGGTTCTCGCCGTCCTGGCGCTTCTCTCGGTGGGGGCCGGCCTCCTCTTCGAGTGGAAGAGCGGCTGGTGCTCGGGGCTCTGCCCGGTGCACCCGGTCGAGAAGCTCTACGGACGCAGGCCCTTCTTCACGGTGCCCAACGCGCACTGCGCTCCCTGCGAACGCTGCGTAGCCCTCTGTCCCGATTCCACTTCCGGGGAGGACAAGCATGGCGTGGAAAACGGCCGTCGCCTTGCGGGGACCCTGCTCGCGGGGGGCTTCGCGGGTTTCATCTGGGGATGGTTCCACGTGCCCGACCGCGCCGCCGGCGAGGGGCTCGCCCACCTCGCTTCGGCCTACGCCTGGCCTCTGGGCGGGTTCCTGGCCAGCCTGCTCCTCTTCCTCTTCCTGCGGGAGCGGTTTCCGCGCGGACGTTCCCGGCTTCCCCGGATCTTCGCCGCGGCGGCGATTGCCTGCTACTACTGGTACCGGCTCCCCGCTCTTTTCGGCTTCGGCCCCTTCCCCGGAGACGGCATGCTCGTGGATCTTCGGGGGACCGTCGCGGCGGCGCTCGTGCCCTGGAGCCGGCTGTTCACCACGGCCTTCTTCGCCTGGTGGATCCTGGGGCGTTCGGAGATCGCGCGCCCCTGGATGGTCCGCCCGCCCTTCCGGGTTCCGGAGAGGCCGGCCTCCTGACCTTCATTCCAGGACGAGAAGCCGCGGCTCGGTCATCGCCTCCATCGCGTAACGGAGCCCTTCGCGCCCCGCGCCCGACTGCTTGACTCCGCCGTAGGGCATCGAGTCGATGCGGAAGGCGGGTCCTTCGCCGACGATCACCTGGCCGACTTCGAGGCGTTCCCAGGCTTTCGAGACGAGGCGCCAGTCGTGGCTGAAGACGGAGGCCTGCAGTCCGTAGGGCGTGTCGTTCACGGCCTCGAGGGCCGCGTCGAAGGAATCGTAGGGAGCGACGGCCAGGACGGGCCCGAAGGCCTCCTCGCACCAGAGGGATTGAGCGGCGGGCACGCCGGAAAGGACCGCCGGCTCGACGAAGGCGCCTTCGCGCTTTCCGCCGCAGTGGAGCGTGGCGCTGGCCTTTTCCGCGGCCTGGATCCAGGCCTCCACCCGTTCGGCCGCTTCCAGGGTGATGAGCGGGCCGATTTCGGTGGCGGGATCGTCGAGCGGGCCGCGCTGGAGTGCCGCGGCACGGGCGCTCAAACCGGCCACCGTCGCCTCGAAGCGCTCCGCGGGCACGAAGAGGCGCTGAAGCGAGATGCAGACCTGGCCCGAGTAGGCGAAGGCCGAAATGGCGCAGCGGTCGAGCGCGTGTTCGAGGTCCCAGTCGGGGGCGATCACGGCGGCGGCGTTGCCGCCCAGTTCCAGGGTCACCCGCGCGTGCGCGGCGCGCCGTTTCAACTCCCAGCCCACCTTGGCCGAACCGGTGAAGGAGAGGTGCCGCACGCGGCGGTCGTCGAAGAGCGGGCCGCAGGCCTCGGGGAGCGCGGGGATCACCGACCAGGAACCCGGCGGCAGCGCCGGCTCGGCCGACTCCAGAAGCTCCGCCAGACGCAAGGCGGTCAGCGGGGTCTTCTCGGCCGGCTTCCACACGAAGGGGCAGCCGGCGGCGAGCGCGGGGGCCACCTTGTGGGCGCCCAGGTTGAGGGGGAAGTTGAAGGGCGTGAGGAAGGCGCAGGTTCCCACCGGAAAACGCCGCACCAGGCCGGTGCGTCCCTCTCCCGCGGGCGTGACGTCGAGCGGCAGGACCTCGCCCCCGAAGCGGGTGGCTTCTTCGGCGGCCAGCCGGAAGGTCGTGATCGCACGAGCCACTTCGCCGGCGGCGTAGCGCCGCGGCTTGCCGGCCTCCGCGACGATCCCGCGCGTGAAGGCCTCGGCTTGCGTTTCGAGGGCGCGGGCCAGGTTCCGCAGGCGTTCTGCCCGCCGGAAGCCGGGTTCGGCGGCCATCGGGCGGCGCGCCTCTTCCGCGGCGTCGAGCGCGGCGGTGAAATCGGCTTCCCGTCCCAGGGCCACCGTGGCGAGCACGCGGCCCGTTTCGGGAGCGCGGACCTCGAGGGCGGGGCCCTCGGCGATCTTCCTCCCGGCGAGGGGAAAGGGGGCCTTGGTCAGGAGGGTTTCCCCGCCGTGTCCCAGTCCTCGGGGAGCGGCTCTTTCAGGTGATAAGCCTCCCCGGGGGTGGGGAAGGCGCCCGAGCGCATGTCGGCCACGAGGCTGCGCAACGCCCCGCGGATGGTCTCGGCCACTTCCGCGTAGCGGCGCGCGAAGCGCGGCTGCGTCCCGAAGATGAGCCCGATGACGTCGTGGAAGACGAGGATCTGCCCGTCGCACCCCCCCCCCGCGCCGATGCCGATGGTGGGGATGCGCACGCGTTCCGTGATGTGGGCGGCCACCTCCGCGGGCACGCCTTCGATCACCATGGCGAAGGCGCCGGCGGCTTCCACCGCCAGGGCATCCTCCACCAGCTTGCGGGCCCCCGCCAGGCTGCGGCCCTGGACGTGATAGCCGCCCTGGACGTAGGCGGCCTGGGGGAGCAGCCCGATGTGCCCCATGACGGGGATGTCGGCCTCCACCAGGGCGGCGATGAGATGCGCGCGCCGGGCGCCGCCCTCCAGCTTGACCGCCATGGCGCCCCCCTCGCGCACGAGCCGCAGCGCGTTGCGCACCGTGTCCTTGCATCCGGTGTGGTAGGTCCCGAAGGGCATGTCCGAAACGACCAGCGGCCGGTCGGCGGCGCGGCGCACCGCGCGCGTGGCGCTGATGATCTGGTCCAGGGTGATCTTGAGCGTGCTGGCGTGCCCCAGGACCACGTTGGCCATGCTGTCGCCGACCAGGATGACGTCGAACCCGGCCTCGTCCACCAGCCGCGCGCTGGGGTAGTCGTAGGCGGTGAGGGCCAGGATCTTGCGGCCGCTCCCCTTGCGCCGCCGCAGTTCGGGGACGGTCACCTTGGCCGGGGCCCGCGTCTCCCCCAGGGAAGGGGGCCGCGCGGAGCCGGGGGTCTTCTGCGAATCCTTCGGAATCATGGGGCAAGCCTCCCGGGTGGCGGCCCCATTCTAGGCCGGC
>CAZQAP010000205.1:3749-5095 GCA_964591365.1 uncultured Planctomycetales bacterium | reverse complement strand
CCTCGCCTTCCCGCTCCAGGATCACCTCCAGCCCCGCGACCGGTTCTCCCCCGGAGGAGACGGCGCGCACCTCGAGCCGGCGCCCCTTGCGCAGCGGAATCGCTCCCAGGGAGAACCGGCTCCCCTCCCCGCCGGTGGGGAAGGTGACCGTTCCGGGGACGAAACCGGGGATCTCCCAGCGGAGGGTGATCGTCCGGCGGACGGGGAGACCGGCGAGAAGGAGTCCGAGCATCCCATTCCTGCTAGGCTTGGAGCCGGCCCCGGTTCCGCAATCGGCAAGACCCGCCGCAAGGTGCCCTGGAATCGTGCCGCCCCGCATGTCCCCGCATCCGGAACCTGGAATCCTGGTCGCCTTCGAAGGCATCGACGGCGCGGGCAAGACCACCCAGGCCCGGATGCTCGCCGGCCGCCTGGAGAAGGCCGGGTTCGAGGTGGTTTCGACCAAGGAGCCCACCAACAGCGCTTTCGTGCGCGACTTGAGACGCACCGGCCCCGGCGGTCCCCTGACTCCCGAGGAGGAACTGAAGGCCTTCATGGACGACCGGCGCCAGCACGTTCAGGAGGTCATCCGGCCCGGGCTCGAGGCCGGCAGGGTCGTCCTGGTGGACCGCTACTACTTCTCTTCGGCCGCCTACCAGGGGGCCCTGGGGCTCGATCCGGGCGACATCCTGCGGCGCAACGAGGAGTTCGCGCCCGAACCGCAGTTGCTCGTCCTGCTCGAAATCCCGGTGGAGACGGCCCTCGAACGGATCCTGGCCCGCGGCATCGCCACCAACCCGTTCGAGAAGAAGGCCAACCTCGAAAAATGCGCGGCGATCTTCGCGGCGCTCGAGAAGCCCTACCTGCTGCGCATCGACGGAACGAAGGATCCCGGCCGGATCCACCAGGAAGTGTTCGCGGCGCTGCAGCCCGTCCTCGCCGAGACCTAGACGAAAGGCGGTTCAGCCGGCGTTTTCGACCAGCAACGCCATGCTGGCCGTGAACCCGTGCACGTAGGGCAGCCCGCAGACCGGCCCGATCTCGCCCGAACAGAAGAATCCGGAAACCGGCAGGCTCGGGTAGAACTCGCGGATCTTCTCCACGTCGTGGCCGGTGCGCCCGAAGAGGTGCACCCCGCGCCCGCTGCAACTGAAGAGCAGGGCTCCCGCGGCGGCCGGAGTGTGCGAGCTGGCCAGGCCGAGGAGCGAATCCATGTCGGCCGTGGCGGAACGGTGGTCGCGGGCATAGAACTGCACGACCCCGCCTTCGTGCACGTAGTCGGAAACGGCAACAGCGCCGGACTGGGTGTCCACGTTCACCAGCCCGCGGATGAGGAAACCGCCCGATCCGAGGTCGGTCTTTTCCGC
>CAZQAP010000205.1:1776-3649 GCA_964591365.1 uncultured Planctomycetales bacterium | reverse complement strand
ACCACGCTCGCGTCCGGTCCCGCATCGGGCCATCCCCGCACCAATCCCCCTTCCCCCTTTTTGGACCGCTCCACAGTGAGCCGGAAGGCCTGGACCCGCGTTCCGGGAAGCCGCGCCGACCAGATGGAGAATCCGGGCCCCATCTGAACTTCCTGGCCGGCGCCGATGACGCCGGAGGCGGTCACGCCGACCACGAGATCGGCGCCCAGATGACCGCGCATGTCCTCGAGGATCCGGCCGGCCTGCGCGGCATGGTGCATGGTGAAGAAGGCCAGCGCCACGTCCGGATTGGAGCCGATCTGTCCGGCCACCTGTTCGCAGGCTTCCCGCACAGCATCCGGAGTGTCCACGCGGGTGGAAAGCCCGTCCGCGGCGCAAAGCTTGCCGGAGACCTTCATCGGGGAAAGGCCGCGGGAATCCCGCCGTCCACGGGGAGCACCGCGCCCGTCGTGGGCGTGGCGCGCGAGGCGAAGAAAAGCACCGCACGTCCGACGTCGCGGGCGGTCACCCGGCGCTTGAGAAGGTTTCGCTGCACGTAGAAGTCTTCCAGTTCTCCCGGAGCGAGCCCGCGCGAACGCGCCCGGCCGGGGCCGACCTCCTGCCAGAGGCGGGAGCGGTTTTCCCCGTGCCCGAACACGGCGTCGGGGCAGACCATGTTGACCTGGATCCCCAGCGCCGCCCATTCGAGCGCGGCGATGCGGCCGAGCTGGTGAGCCCCGGCCTTGGTGGAACTATAGGCCCCGAACCCGGCTCCCGGCGAAAGGACGTTCTTGGAGGAGACGATCACCACCGCGCCGCCGGTTCCCTGGGCCTGCAGAACCCGGCCCCCAGTCTGCAGGGTGAGCCCCACCCCGAGCTGGTTGACCTCGAACAGGCGGCGGTGCTCGTGGGAGGACAGTTCCAGAAGGGGAGCTGTGGAGGCCGCGCCGGCGCAGGGGATCAGGATGTCGAGCCCGCCGTGGCGCCGGCAGATCTCCCCGAAGGTTTCCCGCAGGGAAGATTCGTCCGTGACGTCGGCCTCCAGGCTGGACACAGGAGTCCCGGTGCGGGCGCTCAGGCGCGCAGCGGCTTCGGCGGCGGCGGGCCCCTCGCGGTCCAGGACCACCACCGCGGCCCCCGCCTCGGCCAGGACTTCCGCGATCCCTTCTCCGATCGCGCCCGCGCCGCCGGTGATCACCGCCACCTGGCCCTCCAGGAGGGCGCGCGGTTTCCGGCCGAGCTTGGCCTGCTCCAGGGACCAGTACTCCATGTCGAAGAGTTCCAGGTCCGAGAGCCCCCGATAGGGGCCCAGGCCGCGGGCGACGGCCTTGAATTCCAGGTTGTGAAGGCCGAGGTCGCGGGCCACCTGGGCCCCCCGCACGCTGGTTCCCGCAGCGAACAGGCCGCAGCCGGGCACCAGGATCAGCCGCGGGGCGGGATCCAGCGGCTGGCGCGGACCGCGGGCGGCAATTCCGGCCTCCACGTAGGCCCGGTAGGCGCGGGCGAACCGGCCCACGGCCTGCTCCACCTTCTCCCGCAGGACCTCTTCGCCCCCCTCCCAGTCGATCTCCTCCAGGAAGCAGGGCCGCCCCTTGATTCGGATGGCATGGTCGGGAGTCAGCGGCGGCGTATCGAAGAGCGGGGCCGCCTGGGGGGAGTCGAGAAGGGAACGGGTCTCCTTCCCGCCGCTCCAGGTGAGCACGAAGCGGCCGGGACCGCTTTCGGTTTCCGCGATCCGCCCTAAGGCGCCGCGCAGGACCGGGGCCAGGCGGGCGGCCCGCTGGCCCGCCTCGGCCCGGGAAACCGGGGCCGCCTTCGCCGCGGAGGCCCGGCCCCTTGCGGCGAGGAATTCCCGCGCCCGCCCGGCCAGGGCCACATGGCGTTCGTACGACTC
>CAZQAP010000205.1:0-1676 GCA_964591365.1 uncultured Planctomycetales bacterium | reverse complement strand
CCGGGGGCGTGAAAGGAGGTCCGGGCGGGTGTCCTTGACGGAAGTATTGCCCCCGCCGTGGAGCACCAGGCCGGAATCGCTGCCGATGAGCCGCGAGGTGTAGAGCCGCAATGCCAGGGCTTCGCCCCAGCGGGGCGCGTATTTCTTCCGGAAGCGCTCTGCTTCCGCGTCCTCCCAGCGGCTGGCCATGAAGGCGGCATTCTACGAAGACCCCACCCGCGCCTTCCGGGTGCCGGGAAGGGCCGGCTACAATGCCGCTCCAGGCCGCCATTCCCCTTTCGAGGAAGACCAATGCTTCAGGAGATTCGTTCCTTCGCGGTTGTGGGCGCCGGAAACATGGGATCCGGCATCGCCCAGAAGATTGCCACCGAAGGCTTCCCCGTGACCCTGGTCGACCTCGACGAAGAAAAGGTCGCCCACGGTCTGGCGAACGTCCGCAAAACCCTGGAACAAGGGGTTGCCCGCCGCATTTTCCGGCCGGAGCAGGTCGATCCGATCCTGGGCCGCATCCACGGCACGGCGGACTGGAGCGAACTGAAGTCCGCCGACCTCGTGATCGAAGCGGTTTTCGAAGACCTCGAGGTCAAGCGCAGGGTTTTCCAGCGCCTCGGCGAGGTCTGCCGCCCCGAAGCCCTGCTGACGACGAACACCTCCTCCTTCTTCGTGAAGGACCTCGCGGCCGCGACGGCGAATCCCGAGCGCGTTCTGGGGCTGCATTACTTCTTCCACCCCGCCAAGAACCGCCTTGTCGAGGTGGTGCCGCACAAAGGCACCTGCAAAGAGGCCGTCCAGGCGGCCTGGGCCGCCCAGGAAGCCCTTGGCAAGATCCCCATCCACAGCGCGGACGCGCCCGGTTTCGTCGTCAACCGCTATTTCGTTCCCTGGCTCAACGAGGCCGTGCGCATCCTGGAAGAAGGGCTGGCGGACATCCCCACCATCGAAGAGGCGGCCCGGACGGCCTTCCGCATCGGGATGGGACCCTTCGAGCTGATGAACGTGACCGGGGTTCCCATCGCGCTCCATGCCGCCGAAACGCTGGGCCAAGCGCTGCATCCCTCCTATGCCCCCGCGGACGCCCTTCGCGCCCAGGTCGCCTCCGGGAAGAACTGGGATCTTTCTGGAAAGGCAAACCCCTCGCAGCTCGAATCCGTTGCCGACCGCCTGCTTGGCGTGGCCTTCTTCATTGCCGCGAGCCTCGTCGAGGAAAGGGTGGCCAGCGTGGAAGACACCGACCTCGGGGCGCGCGTGGGCCTGCGCTGGCCCAAGGGCCCCTTCGAACTGATGGGCCGGGTCGGCATCCCCCGCGCGCGGGCCCTGGCCGAGGCCGCCGTTCTCGAGCACGGCCTGACCCTCCCCGCTCTTCTCGCCCAGGCGGATGAAGAGACCGGGATTCCCGTCCGACTCGTGGTTCTCGGCCGGCAGAACGGGTTGTCGCGGATCTCGATCCAGAGGCCCGACGCCCTCAACGCCCTCAACGAGGCGGTGGTCCTCCAGCTCGAGAACGCGTTCCGTCTTGCCCGAGCCGAAGAGGAGCCGGGCATCGTCCTCGCCGCCAGTGGAAAGGCCTTCATCGCCGGGGCTGACATCAAGTTCTTCGTCGACAATCTGAAGGCCGGCTCCTTCCCGCGCATCCGCGCCTTCACGGAGCAGGGACAGAAGCTCCTGCGCACCCTTTC
>CAZQAP010000204.1:2467-5104 GCA_964591365.1 uncultured Planctomycetales bacterium | reverse complement strand
TCGTCCCGCTCCTTCCGGATGGCCTTCCAGAAGGCCTCGATCTGGGGGAGTTCGGCGCGGCAGGGCCCGCAATGTGCGAACCAGAAGGTGAGCAGAACCGTCCTTCCGCTCAAATCCGCCAAGTGGAACTTCTTCCCTTCGAGGGTCTGCAGGGTCACTTCCGGGGCGGGGCTCCCTTCGGGGAGCAGCTTTTCGAATGGTCCGGGAAGATTCTGGACGGTGTAACCGGCGGGAAGGGCGGGAGGCTTCTCCCCCTTGGGCCACTCCTTCAACAGTTCCGAGGCCGAGAAGACCCACTCCGCCCGCTCTTGGACTCCGTTCTTCTCCTCGATCCGGGTGGCGGCGGCAAGAAGGCCGTCTTTGCGGATCGAAAGCTCCAGCCGGACCTCCTTGCGGACCACCAGGATCTTCCGCATGCCTCCGGAATCCGCGCCCTCCTCTGCGAAGCGAACTTCCGCAGGCGGCTCGAGCCGGCCTCCCGCCGCGGGATCTTTCGGGAAGGCCCAGGCGTCCAGGGGGTCCAGTTCGAAGGTGTTGGCAACCACCCCGAGATCGGGCCCGAGGATCAAGGCGGTCTTTTTTTCCGGCTTGAGAAAAAAGACGTGATCTCCGTCTCCGAGAATGGAAAAACGCTCGATCTTCTTTTCGTCCGCCATGGACAGCTCGAGGCGGCCGTGCAAGGTCCGCAGAAAACGACATTCCACTTTTGCGCGCACGCTGACGGTGCTGACTCCATCCTTCACCTCGGTGGCGACCAAGGACCCTTCCAGGTGGATTCCCGGGGCGGCGCGATAGCGCTCCAGGAGTCCGCGGTAGAGGGCCGCCGGGTCGCCGGGAACAGCCGTCTGAAAGAACGAAAGCAGGGCGAGCGTAACAAGGGGCACCATGACGCCCCACATGTTACTCCGGCACGGCGGACACCCGATAGATGACGCCCGCGAGATTGGTCCCGGAATCGTAGTTGCCCGAGCAGAGATAGAGGTTCCCGGAGTCGTCGAAAGTGATGTTTCCGCACCTGGAGCGGGGATTCCCAGAACTCCGCGGCAGATCGAGGTAGGGGGTTTCGGAGGTCCCCGCGGTCCCGTCGAAGACCCGGGCCGGATCGGGAACTCCCACCCTCCAGATGCGCCCCGTGTGGGCCGTGGAGACGAACAGCTCGCCGCGCGGATCGAAGGCGATGTCCATCAGGTCGGCGCTGTGCTTCGTCGCGGGATCCCAGGCGTCGAAACGGGCGATGAGTTCCCCCACGATCGGCCGGACCAGGTCGCCGCGCTCGTCGATGGGAAACCGGACGATCTGGGAGGTGGTGCGGAAGCCGACGTAGAGCCAGCCGCCGAAAGCGGCCAGGGCGCTGTGGCCCTCGACATAGAGGGAAACGGTCTTGCCCTCTACGCGCACCGGCACATGGGTTCCGAAAACCACGCGGCTTTCGGGAGGCCCGGCCTCGGGATTCCTCCGGATCCGATCGAGATCGTACTGCACGAGAAGACTGTTGTCCTTGGCCACGGCGTAGAGAAAATCGCCGGCGACGCAGCACCCATCGGGCCCGTTCAGCCAGCCATGGGGAGGAAGATCCCCAGACGAATCGTGATTGGGAAAATAGCGGTTGGGAATCGCCCGGGACTGCGCTTCAGGAGGAACGATGCCGGCATGGTGCGCCTCGACCGGATACCAGCGGTGGGTGCGCAGATCGAAGCGGTGGATGGTGTCGCTCGGATTCTTGCGGAACGTTCCGTCCGGCATGTCGATCCCGCTGAAGCCGCAGACGAACAGGTTGCGGGAGACGGGGTCGACGGTCAGGGTGCAGTAGGGACGGTCGGTGCGCCGGTCGGTGGCGGGTGGATCGGCCGCCCGATCCCAGAGGAAGAACGGCGGGCCGGCCGGGCGAGCGAAAACGACGGCGTTGTGGAGAACGGCATCGGAAGGCTTGCGGCCCGGGACCACCCGTTCCCGGATGGCCGGATCGACCTCGAAGACTGTTCCGGCCATGTCCTCGACCCCGGGGTCGGGCCCGCCCGCACGCCGGTGGCGGCCGCGGGCCAGGACCAGCAGTTTCCCGCGATAGAAAGCCAGCCCCCGCGGCCAGGGGATCGCGGTCGTAACCCGCTCGAGACGCACAGGAGAAACCCCTCCAGGCTCCCCCTGGGAGCCCGCATCGCCGGCCAACGCGCCCGCGCCGGGCCAGAGGCAGCCCGCAAGGAGAAGGACGGGGAGGATCATCTTGTGGAAAGAGGAAGCAAATGCCGTGCCCGAGCCCGGGCCTCCCAAGGGGGTCGGATTGTAACCAACCGGTTACATTGGCCCCCTTCCAGACCTCCACCAAAGACGGATCGACGCTCCCTTGCTCCCCCTCCTGACCCCTCTGCTGCTCCTTCAGGCCCCCGCCCCCCCGCTCATCCTCCCCCTCCGGGAGCGGGCCGCCTTGCGCGACCGCTGGACCGCCCGCCGCCTGGAGACCGTGGCCCCCCGGCTCATGCGCCGCGAGGGGATCTCGATGTGGATCCTCGACTCCCGCGAATACAACGAGGATCCGGTCTTTCCCACCATGGCCCCGGCCACATGGATGTCGGCCCGCCGGCGCACCCTGCTGGTCTTCTTCGACCCGGGCGGCGACGAACCCGTGGAACGCCTGGCCGT